>NZ_CP118270.1:6047976-6359970 GCF_028771845.1 Paenibacillus marchantiae
ACAACACCCACGGTAAGTGCGCCGCACTCTTTGGCGATTTCGGCAATAACCGGAGCCGCACCTGTACCCGTACCGCCGCCCATACCCGCTGTAACAAATACCATGTCTGCACCTTTCAAGGTGTTCATGATCAAATCACGAGATTCTTCCGCTGCTTTTTTACCTACATCCGGGTTGGCGCCAGCGCCAAGACCACGGGTTAATTTATCACCGATTTGCAATTTATGCTCGGATTTCGCGAGGTGCAACGCCTGAGCGTCCGTATTTACCGTAATAAATTCTACACCTTGTACACCGTTTTCGATCATACGGTTGACTGCATTGCTTCCGCCGCCGCCTACACCGATGACTTTAATTTGAGCCAAGCTCTCCATCTCGAAATCAAATTCCAACATATTATTCCATCTCCCCCTCAATGTGCATGGATGGCCCGTCCAATTTTTGATTGAACCGAATCAATTTCATATATCGACGAACGAAAGCGTTTATTTTAGAACCAGCGCATTCAAACGGCTTCAAGAATTGTATGAAATGGATTCAACCTGTTATATAAATTCGCTGAACATATTTTTCAGCCGTTCGAACAGACCTGGTTTTTGCTCCGATTCCTGGGCCGCATTCGGCTTAGGACGGTTGGTCGGTTTTTTGTTGTTATTATTGTTGTTGTTATTTCCACCGCCGTTGTTGATCGAGGGACGAATACGCAAACTGCGGATTACACTGTGCAAAATGCCGACTCCGCTCGTGAAGCCAGGGTCACGCACACCGATATAATCCGGCACCGCAACTCGTACCGAAGCAGCAAGCTCATGCTGAGCTACCTGCAGAACACCCGGCATAGAGACCGTACCTCCCGTTAGTATATAACCTCCAGGAAGATCATTGTAACCAAGACGCTTCACTTCTTGAGAAATCATCTGGAATATTTCTTGAACCCTCGGTTCGATAATAGCCGCCAGATCCTCTTGAGAGAATTCCTTGTCTACGTTGCTGCCGATCCGTGTTACTTTGAACATGACATCCGCAGCAGCATCGTCCAGCCATGCGCAGCCATATTTCAATTTTACCTTTTCGGCTTGATCTGTTAATGTGCGCAGACCATAGGCAATATCATTCGTTACAAACTCCCCACCAATAGGTAGCGTTGAAGTTGCAACGAGACTGTCTTCTTCGAAGATGGCGATGGTTGTAGCCCCTGCTCCGATATCAACAAGCACGGAACCCATCGTTTTTTCATCCTTGGACAATGCCAGCTGACCTGCTCCAAGTGACATGAGTACCAAATCACTTACTTTCAGACCCGCTTTTTCCACGCAGCGCAAAAGATTATGTATCGCGGTTTTTGCACCCGTAATGATGGTCGCCTCTACTTCCAGACGAACACCAATCATACCACGGGGGTCCTGTATGCCCTCCAAGCCATCTACAACATACTGCTTGGCTACAACATCAATAATTTCCCGTTCCGGTGGAACCGCAATCACTTCGGCTGCTTTCAACACCCGCTCCATGTCTTCTTCTCCGATTTCACGATCCTCGTTAGATACTGCCACGACACCGTGACTGCTCATCAGTCCGATATGATTTCCCGAGATTCCAACATATACTTCGGATATTTGAATACCTACCATACGTTCTGCATGATCCACTGCATTACGGATCGATTGCACCGTCTGATCGATATCTACGATTACACCTTTGCGAATTCCCTCCGAGTCGGCAGATCCAACTCCAATAATATTAAAGGTTCCATTATTCATTTCCCCAATAATAGCGCGAATTTTGGATGTACCGATGTCCAAACTAACAATGATGTCATTGTTGCTCAAGTCTGTGGCACCTCCTGACTCCAAATAGTAAAATACGTTCGGGTTTAAACACTCTTAAAATATATTCAACACACTTTAGGCTTTCCCTCTTTTTTCTACAATTTTTTTGGGTGCCAAGATCTGGTTGCGAGACATAAAACCTTGAAGAAAAAAGAAGGAGGCAACTCAAGTGCCATAAGTTCAAGTGTATCATTTTTTCTTCGTCTCAGAAAGAACAACTTTCATTGGATAAAAGGGGCTAAACCCCGATCCCGCCTGGTTTTGAATACTTCTCTACCGAATAAAGGCGGAAATCAGGGAGTTGCTCCTGGTTCAGCATCTTCTTCCGGGTTATCCGGAATGAAAGGCACGTACGTATCAGCCTCCAGCATGGTGATTTTCCCTGGCCGTTCCGTCTCAATGACCTGGTTGAGATACTCTACCTTATCGGACAATAGAGAAACAGTTGTAATCACTTCAAACTGTGACTTGGTATACATTCGGATCTGATCCGGGAATGAAGGTGTGGGATTCGGAATAATCTCCGATATATCCGTCGTTAGTTCATTCGGGATCTTGGCCAACGCTTCACTCAGCTTGGCCTTGAGCGGATCGTCCGCCTTCCACTGGGTCAAAATCGGTTTCTCAACCGCAACGCCAATGGTGGCAGGAACCGTTAAGCTTGTCCCGCTTGCCAGTATGGCTTTTAGCGTACCGTCAGAACCAAGTTCATACGCAACCGTTGGATATTCCTGCACCTTGATAAGAATAGTACCCGGAAATTGTTTATCCACAGTTACGGTTGATATAGCCTTGATCGTTTTCAGTCGCTCAATCACATCAGCAGAGGTTGTCCCAAAAAACTGTTCGCCCTCCTTCAGACCGCTTTTCTCCAGCAGTTCCGAAGTTGTTGTGTATACATTACCCGTAATCTCAATTGCCGAAATCCGACTCATCGAAGAACGAAAAAAAAGTACAGCAAGTAATACAATAAAAAGAAGTAAGAGAATAAATACGATTTTACGGCTTGTGTTTCGTTTGGGCCGATTCTTCTTCAGAACCGGAATTTGACTTTTAGGCATAGGTCGCGCTCCACAAAGCCTCCGGCCCCCTTCCCTTAAGAAGGGGACTCAAAGGACGTTAATTGGCAAAATCCAGCTGCTTCGAAACGGGGGACTGTCGCTCAACCGAAGCTCCAAGACTCTGAAAGAGCTTCTCGATACGATCGTACCCTCTATCAATATGATGTACTTGCTCCACAACCGTTTTTCCCTGGGCAGCAAGGCCAGCAATGACTAGTGCTGCACCTGCACGCAGATCGGTTGCTTCCACTGTAGCCCCGTACAAACGGGGAACGCCACGGATAAATGCTGCATTCATGTCTACCGAAATATCGGCTCCCATGACATTCAGCTCATCCACATGTTTGAACCGACCCTCGAATACCGTTTCCTTCATCACACTGAAACCGTCTGCCAGACTGAGCAGCACCATAATTTGCGACTGCAGGTCTGTTGGAAATGAAGGATACGGAGAAGTCACAATGCGGTCTACTGATTTGGGACGGCTCATACAGCTCACCGTCATTATATCATTGCAGACTGTGATTTGAACACCAGTACGCTTCAACACATGTATAAGGGAAGTAAGATGAGCCGGATTGCAGTGTGTAAGCGTTACATTCCCTCTCGTTGCTGCGGCTGCAATCATCACCGTTCCTGCAACGATCCGATCAGGTATAATTTCGTAAGAACAAGGTTTGAGTTTCTCCACACCATTAATGGTGATCGTATCCGTTCCAGCACCGATAATCCGTGCACCCATTGCATTCAGAAAATGTTGCAAATCCTGTATCTCAGGTTCTCTGGCTGCATTAAATATCGTTGTTGTACCCTCAGCCGTAACAGCAGCCATCATAATATTTTCTGTGGCTCCTACACTGGGGAAATCCAGATGAATGTCTGTACCCACCAGCTTGCGCCCGCGGCATATGATCTGCTGATCCAGCTCTTCAATCGAAGCTCCGAGCGTCTCAAGGCCCCGAAGGTGAAGATCAATTTTACGTTCCCCAATGGCACAGCCACCTGGCTGGTACACGGATACTTGCCCAAACTTAGCCAGTAATGGTCCCATTAAAAAAATGGAAGAACGCATCTGCTTCATGAGATCCTCAGGCACATCATATGACCGGATGGACGATGTATCTATCGTCACTGTTCCCTGTTCATGCCGACACGTGCATCCAAGTCGTTCCAGGATATACAGCATCACTTCAATGTCCAGCAAGTGTGGAACGTTGTGCAGCGTAACTTCTCCGTCTGCCAACAAACTTGCGGCCATAATCGGTAAAGCGGCATTTTTTGCTCCATGGATGCGTATGGATCCTGAGAGGGGTTTCCCGCCTTCAATCACCAATTTGTCCAATGTATCACCTCCGGGGTTTACCGTTCACCCACTACGAAGACTTCCGGTACCAGGTTAATACCGTTTTGAGATGATATAGTGTTCTGAATCTGCTGCATTAGGGTGATAACGTCCTCTGCTGTTGCTTGGCCTGTATTGACAATGAAATTGGCATGCATGGTGGATACCTGTGCGCCTCCTTGAGTCATACCCTTTAGCCCCGCTGCTTCAATCAGGCGGGCGGCATGATCACCAGGTGGATTCCGGAACACGCTGCCAGCACACGCCATCTGCAGTGGCTGTGTACGGCGTCTACGGTCTTTATACGCGGCCATCGATTCCGAAATGACTTTGCGTTCTCCCTGCTGGAGTGCAAATGTAGCCTCCAGCACGATACCTCTCCGGTCATGAAGAACAGAGTGGCGATAGGCAAATTCCATGTCCTCCTTGCTGTAACGTACCAATTCCCCTGTCTCCAGTACAATCTCAGCGGATTGAAATATCCGTGACACATCCGATCCATGGGCACCAGCATTCATATATACGGCTCCGCCGACCGTTCCGGGGATGCCGCTACCAAATTCCAAACCGGTCCACTCTTTCTTTGCAGCAACAACACTGAGTTTAACAAAGGAATGTGCCGCTCCGGCAGTTACCCCGCCCTCGTGAAATTCGGCATAATCAAAGCCTTCTCCCGGTTTCACGACAACTCCGCGTATTCCCTTGTCAGACACCAACATGTTTGAACCCCGTCCAAGCTGCATCCATGGGATCTGATGCTTGTGCAGCAATTGAATGAGATTGATCATCTGCTCCTTGTTTTCCGGTATGACCAGCGCATCTGCAGGACCGCCGATCTTCCATGTGGTGTATTTGGCTAGCGGCTCGTTTTCAAGAACTTTGCCGACATTGTTCTGGGATAGTAACGATATCCACTGCTGCATATTAACATCCTCCTTTACTTCAAAACCGATGAGCACGGCAGTTTTCGTTGCTGCAAGCCGTGTTGCGGCGCCATGGAACGATTGTCACGATTTATAGGGTATCTTATGTCAGTCCCGCCGTGTGTGTGACAATCGCCCAAAACGCACTTTAACGCCCTGCAGCAAGACGCCGAATCTCGCTCACAAGCACCTCGGCTGCATCAGGTTTCCCCAGTTCCCTGGAGGCTTCCGCCATCCTTTTGCGCGCCGCTTCGTCATTCATAATTCCAGCAATCGCTTTATATAGCGCCTGGCCTGTCAGATCCTTCTCCAGCATCGTAAGCGATGCACCACCACCCTCAAGTGTACGAGCATTCGCCTCCTGATGATTATTCGTCACGTTAGGTGACGGAATCAGAATGGATGGAATACCTAGAGATGTAATCTCGGCAAGGAATGATGCCCCAGCACGATTTACAATCAGCGACGTGCATGCAAGAACCTCAGGCATGTTGTGTACGTAGGGCAGCACATGCAGATGATTTGGCATCGTTCCAAGGGAACTGCGAATCGCTTCACGCGTTTCATCAAAATAAGAATCACCAGTCACGTAGACCACGTGCACATCTTCAAGCTTGGCCAGCATCGGTGCCATATCCACCATGGCTTTATTGATTGCTTTCGCACCACGGCTACCACCAACCACAAGAACAACTCGGCTGTCCATCGGTACACCCAGTGTCGCAAAACCACGATCACGGCTAGCTTGAGCTACCGTTGTAGCCCTTGGATTGCCGGTATACACAACCCTTTTGGCTCCAGAGAATGCTTTCTCCGAACCCTCAAAACTAACAGCTACCGTGTCCACATACCGGGTAAGGAACTTGTTAGTTAACCCGGGAATGGCATTCTGTTCATGAATGACACTTGGAATACCAAGTTTGGCTGCTGCATATACGACAGGCCCACACACATAGCCCCCCGTACCGATGACAACATCGGGTTTGAATTCCTTGAGCATTTTCTTGGCTTTGCGAACACCTTGCAAAAATCTCATCACAGTCTTCACGTTGTCAAAGGACAATTTCCGGCGAAAACCTGTAATGTCAATCGATTGAAACGGAATATTCTCTTGTGGCACCAGTTTACTTTCCAGTCCACGGGTACCACCGATATATAAAAATGTCGAGTCGGGATTCTCCGCCTCACATTGCCTTGCTATAGCAACGGCCGGATAGATATGCCCACCGGTACCGCCGCCGCTTAGAACGACTCGCATCGTACATTCACCTCGCATAACGGGATAAGTTCAATAATATGCCTAGCGCTGTCAACATCAAGGTCAGAGATGAACCGCCATAGCTGATGAGCGGGAGCGTAATCCCCGTAACCGGCATAAGCCCGATCACGACACCAATGTTGATAATGACCTGCACAGCCACCATACCCACAATACCTACACCCAGAAGGCTGCCAAAAGCATCCGGTACCGTCATCGCTACGCGCATCCCTCTCCACACCAAGACCAGAAACAGCAATAATACAATCATTCCACCAATGAAGCCTAGCTCTTCTGCCAAAATGGAAAAAATAAAATCCGTTTGTGGCTCGGGTACGTAGCTGTATTTTTGTCGACTCATACCCAGCCCCAAGCCCGCAAGTCCTCCAGGGCCGATCGCATATAAAGATTGAATAATCTGATATCCGGCACCAAGTGGATCGGACCACGGGTCCAAAAAAGCCGTTATTCGCTGCAATCTGTAGGGAGCTGCCGCAATCAGTCCGGCAAACCCTACTATACCGCCGAGGGCAAGCAGTGATAGATGTTTCATCCGTGCTCCTGCTGTGAAAATAATCAGCATCGATGCACCCATCATCACGGTGCCTGTCCCCAAATCGGGCTGAAGCATAATAATACCAAAGGCCAAACCAATCAAGCCGAGCGGTGGCAGAAGCCCCGTCGTGAACGTTTTGATTTTGCCAGGTTCCTTGCTTAACCAGTGAGCGAGAAACAGGATCATACCCAGTTTCATGAATTCTGAAGGTTGTATGCCGAACGAGCCAATGCCCAACCAGCTTCGTGCCCCTCCCCGAACCACTCCGATGCCAGGAATCAGCACCGCAATCAGCATTATAAAACAGGCAATCAGTATAGGCTTTGCATACTTTCTCCAGACCCGGTAGTCCACATTTGCCGTAACAAACATGGCAGCAAGTCCAAGTCCGGCGAACAACAGCTGTCTTTTGACAAAGTAAAATGAATCACCGTAGTCATGAAAAGCAAGCACCGAGCCCGCACTGTATACCATAATAATGCCGATGGCAAGCAATGCCAGAATACAAATTAGGAGCCAGAAATCCGGCGCCGGTCGCGTCTGTTTCATCAGGAGGCCACCCCTTGCATGGAAGTAGGGGCTTTTCCACCCCCCTACTTACAAGTTATGCGCCGCCTCTTTAAAAATGCGTCCCCGCTCTTCATAGGAAGCAAACATGTCCCAGCTTGCACACGCTGGTGATAACAAGACCACATCACCTGGAGCTGCAAACTGTGAAGCTTCCTGCACGGCAGCGGTTAACGTCCGGGCAGCGTCCTCCTCATTATCGACGACCTTAATTTGCTTTAATCCCGCCAGTTCCGCGACCTTGGCAATTTTCTCCCGTGTCTCTCCAAGAGCAACCACAGCTTTCACCCGCTCCTGGAACAATGGCAGCAATTCCATCATGTCTGATCCACGATCCAGTCCGCCGGCAATGAGCACGACCGGTTCCTTGAAGGAGTTCAACGCCATTACGGTTGCTTTGGAGTTAGTCGCTTTGGAATTGTTGTAATAGTTAGCTCCATTATGTTCAAGTACATACTCAAGACGGTGTTCAACCCCCTTGAAGTCAGCCAGAGGCGCAGCAAGCACAGATGGATCGGCTCCAGCGGAGACAGCAATAGCTACTGCTGCCAATGCATTTCCCACATTAAATCGTCCTGGTATTCCGATGTCTTCCACATCAATAATGACATGATGGTTGCCCTCACCGTCTGCATAGATCACCTGGCGCTTCACATCATCCTCTTCCCCATCCACGTATGGAGGATCGGCATATACCCCTGCTTCAAGCTTCTCTGTCAGCGAGAATGGGAGCAGTCTTGCTTTAATATAAGGAACCAGTCCGCGACATACCGGGTCATCCCAGTTCAGGATAGCTACATCCTCCGGTTGCTGGTTGGAGAACAATTTGGCTTTGGAAGCCACATAATCATCCATGTCCCCATGGTAATCCAAATGAGTCTCCGCCACGTTTAGCAAACTTGCAATGCGTGGACGGAAATCGGATGTGCCTTTCAGTTGGAAACTGCTAAGCTCCACCACCATCCAGTTATCCGCAGAAGCCTGCTCTGCCGCCTCACACAATGGCGTTCCAATATTACCGGCAACGATTGGTTTCAAACCGGCAAGCTCCAACATGTTGCCTACCCACGTTGTTGTGGTTGTTTTCCCGTTAGAGCCCGTGATCCCGATCATAGGCGCAGCGCATAGATGGTAAGCTACCTCCACCTCAGTCACCACTTCTATGCCTAAGGCAAGTGCCTGTTGCACAGGAGGTGCCTGATAAGGAATGCCCGGATTTTTGACTACAAGCTTCACATCACTATGAATCAGGTCGTCCGGATGTCCCCCGCATACAACAGAAATTCCCAAAGCCTCCAATTCGGATGCTTCGGGACACTGTTCTCTCTCTTTTTTATCATTAACTGTAACGATTGCGCCGGCACGATCCAGTACTTTGGCGACCTGCACGCCGCTTTTGGCCAGTCCAAGCACGACCACTTGTTGTCCACGATATGATTCAGGATGATTCATTGTTTACAACCCCTTGTTGAGATAAAGTCCGAGAGCGGCCAAAATGGCACCTACCGCCCAAAAAGTAATGACAACTCGCCATTCCGACCAGCCACTCAGTTCAAAGTGATGATGAATCGGGCTCATTTTGAATACGCGTTTGCCACGAGTTTTGAAAGATACTACTTGAATGATAACGGACAGGATTTCGATGACGAAAATACCGCCAATGATGACAAAAAGAAGTTCTGTCTTCGTCACAATGGCGACGGCACCAATCGCACCACCAATTCCGAGTGAGCCTGTATCTCCCATAAACACTTTGGCCGGGTGTGCGTTATATACCAGGAATCCAAGTACCGCACCAATCATCGCCGCCGCACATACCGCTGCTGGCATGGATGTTGCCTGCATCGCCACAATGGCAAATGCCCCAAATGCGATGGCGCTCACGCCGGACAGCAAGCCGTCCAGACCATCGGTAAAGTTAACTGCATTCGTGATGGCAAGCATCATGAATACCACAAACGGATAGTAGAACCATCCCGTCCAGTCAAAGGAGACTGATGTACCTGGAATCGATATGGCTGTGCTGTGTCCATTCTGGATAAGCAAATAGCACATCACTGCACTGAAAAACAACTGACCAATCATCTTTTGTCTAGCCGTCAGCCCCAGTGAACGTTTGAATACAATCTTGATGTAGTCATCCAGGAAACCAATCAGACCGAAGCCGAGTGTAGCCACCAGCAGGACGTAAAAGTCCGTATTTTTGACCGCTGAAAATTTCAAAAAGGCCAATGTGAACGCGAGTAAAATAACTACTCCGCCCATTGTAGGTGTTCCGCTTTTTTTCAGATGGCTCTGTGGCCCATCTTCCCGAACCTGCTGTCCGAACTTCATTCGACGCAGCAATGGAATCAAGAGCGGTGCAGCAATCACCGCCAAAATAAATGAAACACCGATTGTTAACAGTAATACCTGAAAATCCATGGGTTCACCCCTCTAGTCTACTCTATTCTGTAATGGAGCTATTTTTAGCGCTTCGACCACATCCTCAAGCTTCATGCCTCGGGAGGCCTTAAACAAGACAACATCTCTGGATTGGAGATTCTCCAGTAGATATCGGGTCAATTCTTCCTTGCTCTCAAAAGTGTGTACGGCTTCTGCTGGCATGTTTTGTCTTGCTCCTTCTGCGATACTCGCAGATAAAGGGCCATAAGCCAGCACCATATTCATTTTGTCGGGTGTAATATATTCACCGATTCCCCGATGGAGCTCATGCTCCTGAGGCCCCAGTTCTAGCATATCACCGAGCACGGCAACTTTGATCCGATACCCCTTAAGGCCCTCCAGCACATCCACAGCGGCTTTCATGGAGGTTGGACTAGCGTTGTAAGCATCATTGAGCATGGTCAAACCACTGACCCCGTTAATAATCTCGATGCGCATGCCGGTTAATTTCAAACGTGACAGTCCTGCTACAATCTGTTCAGCAGCCACTCCAAAATGACGGGCAACCGCTAATGCAGCAAGACAGTTGACCACATTATGTGTCCCCAATAATGGCAGTGTAAGAGCATCCTCTCCAAACTGCTTGGTTGTAAACGCAACCCCACTCTGTGCATTCATAATTCCAGTAGGATAATCATCGTTATCCGTCTGCAAGCCAAATGTATACCGTTGAAGCCCTTCAGGCAGCTTAGTCGCTGGCTCCGCCAGAACCTGCTCAATCAACGGTTCGTCGCCGTTGTATATCAGCAATCCACCTGGTTTCATGCCAGCAGCAATTTCAACTTTTGCCCGAGCAATCTCCAATCGAGATCCCAGTTGAAGTAGATGGGATTCACCAATATTCGTGATGATTGCGACATCCGGCTGGGCAATTAAAGATAATTCTTCAATCTCTCCTCGGCCGCTCATGCCCATCTCCAGAATTACGATCTCAGTGTCTGGTTCCATGCTAAGTACGGTAAGCGGCAAACCAATATGATTATTGAAATTGCCTTGGGTCTTATGCACTTTGAACGTGGTAGACAGAATGGCATCCACAATGTCCTTTGTTGTTGTTTTACCATTGCTGCCTGTAATGCCTACAACGGAGGCCTTGTTTTCTTTTAAATAGGAGGACGCAAGCTCCTGCAATGCAACCAGGGTATCCTCCACAATAATCACAGCACCTTGAGGTGCAGCTCCATGATCCTTTTGCCATAAAGCTCCGGCAGCGCCCTTCTCTACACAGGTTTGCACAAATTCATGTCCGTCAAACCTTTCGCCAACAAGCGGGATAAAGAGACTGCCTTGAATGGGCTTACGCGAATCTGTAAATACACCTTCAACACCAACATCACCATAAGCAGCAATGTCAGTTAGTGTTCCTCCACACATCTCGGCCAATTGTGCCAATGTTCTTTTTATCAATTGGATTTGCCCCTTATCGCTTCTTTCGCTATGATCCGATCGTCAAAGTCCGTCTTGGTTGTGCCGATGATTTGATAGGTCTCATGCCCCTTGCCCGCAATCAATACTACATCGGCAGGGCTTGCCATTTCAATAGCTTCATGAATCGCCTGGCGCCGATCCACAATCATCGTATAACAGTCAGGTTGAATGGCATCTTCAATCAAGCCCTGTTCAATATCCTTGAGAATCAGATCGGGATCTTCTGTCCGTGGATTGTCGGAAGTAACAAATACGATATCGCTATACTTCGCAGCAATTTTGCCCATTAGAGGCCGCTTCGTGCGATCTCGGTCACCACCACATCCAAATACGCAGATCACACGGCCTTCAGCAAATTCCTTCACCGTCCGCAATACGTTCTCCAGGCCATCTGGGGTATGAGCATAGTCAACAATGACTGCAAAAGACTGTCCTTCGTCAACAGCCTCAACACGTCCATCTACGCCGGGTACCGTTTCCAAACTACGTTTGATCTCCTCCAGCGGAATGTCTTCAACCAGAGCAGCAGCGATGGCAGCCATTGCGTTATACACATTGAATTTGCCTACCATGCGTAAACGAATATCAGTGCTGCCTCTGAATGTGTCTACATGGAAAGAAGTCCCCTGCGAGGTAATTGAAATCTGGGATGCGCGTACATCCGCATTTTCCTCCATGCCGTATGTAATGACTTCAGCTGCCGTTACAGATATAAAGTAAGCTGCAGCGGGATCATCTGCGTTGATTACTGCAAATTTGCGCTTGGAAGCATCCTCGGTATATCCGTTACCCAACCGTGCAAAGAACAGTCCTTTCGCTCCACGATATTCTTCCATGGAATGATGGTAATCCAGATGATCCTGCGTCAAATTGGTAAATACAGCCGTACGGAATTCCGTCCCCTTCACCCGACCTTGCTCCAAAGCGTGGGATGAAACTTCCATAACACAACAGTCCGTGCCTGCTTGAACCATATCATTCAGACTGCGCTGTAGATCAAGTGCTTCCGGTGTAGTACCTGACATCGGGTATGTGCGCCCGTCATAGCGCATTTGAATGGTCCCGATTAATCCTGTTTTTTGACCAAAGTCACTCATGATTTTTTCAATTAAATAGGTAGTCGTTGTTTTTCCGTTGGTTCCCGTTACACCAATCATATTCATCTTACGGCTTGGTGAGTCAAAAAAGGAATCTGCCAGTACAGCCATGGCGAAACGGCTGTCTTTTACCAGCAACTGCGGAACAGGCAGATCCAGCTCTCGTTCCACAACCAGAGCGACAGCTCCAGCGTTTACAGCCTTCTCAGCATAGTTATGTCCGTCAACCGTATGTCCTGGAAGACAGATAAACAGATCTCCCGGTTGTACCTGGCGAGAATCTGTCTGTAGGTTTTGACATTCTGTATTTGGTTCGCCAATGACACGGGCGGTTGTTAGCATTGATGAAAGTTGTTTTAAAAGCACATGAATAACCTCACTTTTTCCAAGTTTACTTCAATTTCAACAGTTCTCTGTAATCATTAATATCGTAAACACAGCCAATTAATGAAACGCAACTCAGTGCATTTTGTTGCGGTGGGGATCAAGAGCCCCATCAGGGCTCTTGTCCTTCCTCCTTGGTATGATCATGAATATCATTCAGAACATCACCCATATAGATGCGTATAGTAGAACCCTGATCAACCCGTGCTCCTGGTTTTGGAGCCTGGTTAATGACATATTTCCCACTGCCGGATTTGGCCAGCATAAAGTTCATATTCAGATCCTCATACAGGTCTTCGACCGTAGCTCCTGTCAGATCGGGAACCGTCACGATTTTGGTTTCTCCATACTTGTATTCTTTGGCTACCTGATCCTTTCGAACCGGAACATTCATATAATGCAGCGCATCCTCCAGAATGTTCTGTACGATCGGTGCGGCAACCACGCCGCCGAACTGAATCCCTTTCGGGTTATCCACCGCAGTATACACAACAATCTGCGGATCATCCGCTGGAGCAAAACCGATAAAGGATACAATATGCTCGGTAGAGGAGTAACGTCCATTGATTACCTTCTGGGCCGTACCCGTTTTTCCGCCAACCCGGTATCCATCAATAAACGCCGGACGTCCCGTACCCTTGGCGACGACACTCTCAAGTGCTTCACGTACTTGCTTGGACGTATCTTCCGAGATGACTTGACGAACCAGTTCCGGCTTGGCCTCTTCCATCACTTCACCCGTTTCGGGATGAACCCAAGCCTTTGTAACATATGGCTTGTATAGTTTACCACCATTAATAGCTGCTGACACAGCCGCTACTTGCTGAATCGGCGTAACGGATACCCCCTGACCAAAAGCAGTGGTCGCAAGCTCCACAGGACCGACCCGTGACAGTTTGAACAGAATCCCGCTGGCCTCACCACTCAGATCTATGCCTGTTTTGGTGCCAAAACCGAAGTCTTTAATATAGGAGAATAATGATTCTTTGCCCAGCCTCTGACCCAGTGCAACAAATCCAGGGTTGCAGGAGTTCTCCACGACTTGGAGGAAGGTCTGACTTCCATGGCCGCCCTTTTTCCAGCAACGCAGGCGAGCGCCTCCAACTTCAACAAATCCGGGATCATAGAACTGATCCTGCGTCAGATTTACTTTTTTCTCTTCAAGTGCTGCTGCGAGCGTAATAATTTTAAACGTTGAACCCGGTTCGTACGTCATCCAGATCGGTAAATTCCGGTTGTATACATCGGCCGGATATTGCTGATAATCGGCTGGTTCGTATCCGGGTCTACTGGCCATGCCAAGGATTTCACCCGTCTTAGGGTTCATGGCAATAGCAAGCGCCGAGTTGGCCTGGAACTTGACCATAGCCTGATCCAGCTCGCGTTCCATGATGGACTGAATCGATTTATCAATAGTCAGCTTCAGGTTCAGACCATCCTTTGGTTCCACATACTTCTCAGATGAGCCCGGCATAAGCCTTCCGGCCGCATCGGACAAGTAGGACACACTGCCATTCAAACCGTTCAGCTTATCATCATACTTTTTCTCTACACCCGTTAAGCCCTGATTATCAATACCCGTAAAACCAAGAATATGAGCCGCCAGATCATCATAAGGATAAAAGCGTTTATTATCCTCAGCAACAACGATACCCGGAAGCTTCAAATCACGGATGTGCTGAGCTTTCTCCATCGTAATTTTGCGGCCACCGGGTTGTAGTCGTACAATTAGTTCTCTTTTCTTGATGGTTGCCAGCACTTTCTCTTCGGTCATCCCCAGCAAAGGAGCCAGTGCTCTTGCTGTTGTCTCCGCTTCCTTGACCTGGGCAGGAATCGCCATAATGGTTGGTGTGGTTATATTGTAGGCGAGAGAGGTTCCATTTCGATCCAGGATCTCTCCCCGTTTGGCTGAATAAGGAATATTCCGCCGCCAAGACTCTTCCGCTTTCGCAGAGAGTTCCGGTCCTTTCCCTAACTGTACATAAGCAAGCCTGATTACCAAGGCTGAGAATAACAGAACTAAAATCACTAAACTCCATAACAACCTACGCCGCAGATTTACGCTTGACCCCTTCACGAAAAGATCCCCCCACTCGTCCCAAAATCATGATTGTGTTCAATTCATGAATATTCAGGACAACCGGGGGTTAGAACAAGCTGTCTGTGATCTCTATGGAAGCGAAGCCCCGTCCGAAGTGTTACCAGACGATTTTGTCTCATTTGAAGGTGGATCCGTTTTGCCCGTTTCTTCGGTGTTCCCCGTTCCATCAGCTGCTCCCTGATTGTTAGTCTCGTCCCCTAATGCTGGATCAGAAGACTCAGGAGCTTCATCTGCTATACCGGTAACTGCCGCTTTGGCCGTCTGCAGCACAAGCTCAACCGTTCTCTGTTCGCCTGCCACCTGCTCCGTTTGCTTCACCACATATCCTTCACCTTTAACGGTTACGCCCACTTTCATGAGGGAGAGCACTTCAAGTGCATCTCGTAGAGATTCGCCAGTCAGATCAGGGATCTTCATTTTGCTGCTCTCTTCGGTCAAAAGGTAGATTCGTTGGCCAGGATTCATGGCTGCACCCGCCACAGGATACTGGCGAATGACATTTTCACCCTGACCAAGCGTCTCATAGGCAATTCCTGCGTTCAAAAGTTGGCTTCTAGCCTGTTTGGCTGTCTTACCTGACAGATCAGGAGCTTTAGCTTGAACGACCGGCGTTGTTTTTGACTTTTTGTCAGTGGTCTTTACTGTATCTTTGGGAACTCCCATGTATTGAAGGGTCTGGCTCACAATCTTCTTGAATACCGGAGCAGCTGCAGTACCGCCGCCAATATTGGCACCGTCAGGCTGGTCAATCACAATTAACATCGCGATTTTGGGATTATTTACAGGTGCAAATCCGATAAACGAAACGACGTCTTTGGATTTACTGTATGTCCCATTCACAACTTTTCTTGCCGTACCCGTTTTACCAGCCACACGGTATCCTTCGATATAAGCATTGCGCCCTGTACCAATCGTTTGGTCGGCTACAACCTGTTCCAGATACCCACTCACCAGTTTGGAAGATTCCTTGGAAATGACCTGACGAACGACCTTCGGCTTGATTACTTCTGATGTACCGTCATTCGGGTTAATAATTTCCTTTACCAGATGCGGTTCCATAAGTTTGCCGCCGTTGGCAATGGCCGAAATGGCCGCTACCTGCTGGATTGGCGTTACCTGTACGAGACCATGACCATATGCTGCTGTGGCAATTTCCGATTTATAAACCAGCGGCTTGATTGGTGAAGCCGATTCACTCGGCAGATCAATGCCCGTCTTTTTACCAAAACCGAATTGGTCTATGTAATGACGCAAACGTTCACCGCCAAGCATGTTATAGCCCAGATTAACGAACGCAATGTTACTTGAACGTTTGACACCTTCCAAGTAGGAAATCCGGCCATAGGCGTGACCGTTATCACTGATTGGGTAGCCACCGATATAGACTCGCTTGGATTCAAACGTAGCATTCGGATCAAACAGCTTCTCTTCAACCGCACCCGCCAGAGTAACAATTTTAAAAGTAGACCCTGGTTCATAGATGGATTGTATCGCATGATTGATAAAATTCTTCTGATCCGGCGTTTCCGCATACGTATTAGGATTAAAGGTCGGCCAATTGGCCATTCCTAAGATTTCCATCGTGTTAGGATCTGCTGCAATGACAGTCATGCTCAGTGGATTGTACTGGGCTACCGCTTCTTTCATTGCATCTTCGATGTAGTACTGAATTGTATCATCAATCGTCAGTTTCAAGTTACTTCCATTCTGCGGTGGAAGGTAGTTGTCCTGGGAATCAGGCAGCTTGTACCCTTTGGCATCCTTCTGATAGTTCAGATAACCATCTGTACCTGTAAGCTGTTCATCATACGAGACCTCAAGTCCGTTAACCGCTTTGCCATCACGGCTCATGTATCCCAGCAGATGAGAGGCGAGCGTTTCTTCTGGATAAAATCGCTTCGACTCCTGTGTCATGACAATCGCGTTTTTAGCCTTGTAGTCATCCTGAAGTTTTTCGCGAAATTCGTCTACTTTAGCAGCGAGTTCAGGGCTAATTTTATACCCTTCACTGCGCACTTCACGTTGTTGAAAGAATGTCCCATCTTTCTTTTTGGCTGTTACAAGTGCGCGCATTTCACTCTCGCTTTTACCCAATAAACTAGATAATTTGTTAATAACCACATCTTCAATCCCAAGTTTATTAATCATCTCCGGGTTTACAGATACCGTGTAAGCAGGTGCATCTGTGGCCAGGATGTTACCATTGCGGTCTGTGATTGTCCCGCGACTGGCCTTGATGGTTTGTTCACGTTCGACCAAACCAGCTGCTCGCTCCTGCCAAATACCGCCATTAACAACCTGAATAAAGAATATGCGGGTTATTAATACAAGAAAAAAGAGGGTAATACATCCCCCTATAAGCAGCGTGCGCATCTTTATTCTTTTTACCATCGGTACACCTCTTTTGCTTCAGCACTTTGTATGGATTGATACAAAATGTTCTACTTATTTGCTGTATCCGAGGACGATTCAGTACCTGTCGAGTTCGTTGCACTTGTTGAGCGAGGTACAAAAATGACATCCTTACCGGAAGCCTCAACATAACCAAGTTTGCGAGCATTCTCGATGACCAGATTGTTCAGTTTTTCTTTCTCCACTTGCAGATCTGCAATCGTTTTCTCTGCGTCTCTCACATCAGACAACGTCGTCTGTGCCTGCTTATTCAGATCATAGATGTGAGCGTAACGTGACATCATTACACCACCCACAACAATGACTGCAACCAGAGTAATCAGATACAAAAATTTCTCGCGTGCCGGAAGACCGGTACGACGGGTCACCACTTTGGTAGTTTCCTTGTACCGTTGCTGGGCCACACGTTCTTGGGACGCTTTTTCTTTCACTGCCAGATTACCACGTGTATATGCCATACAAAGGCTCCTCCTCCGCTCTTGATTTACAGTTTCTCGGCTACGCGCAGCTTCGCTGAACGAGCACGGGAGTTTTCGGCCAGTTCCGTTTCCGTTGGAATCAGCGGCTTTCTGTTCACTAAACGCATGGTACCCTTACCGCCGCAAACACACAACGGAAAATCGGGAGGGCATGTACATTTCTCCAGATAACTGCTAAAAATCTGTTTGCAAATTCGGTCCTCAAGTGAGTGAAAAGTAATAACAGATACACGTCCGCCCGGTGCCAAGCACCGAACGGCCTGATGTAACGCTTCTTCGAACGCGCCCAGCTCATCATTAACCGCAATTCGCAATGCCTGGAAGCTGCGTTTTGCAGGATGTCCTCCGGTACGACGAGCCGCCGCCGGAATCCCTTCTTTGATCAATTCCACCAGTTCGCCAGTAGTCTCAATAGTGGATTGCTTCCTCTTTTCAATAATGACACGCGCAATTCGTCTAGAGAATTTCTCTTCACCATAGCGATACAAAATGCGGGCAATCTCCTCTTCCGGCCATTCGTTAACAATCTCTTTGGCGGTAAGGGATGCGTCCTGATCCATACGCATATCCAACGGAGCATCGTGATTGTAGCTAAATCCACGTTCTCCTTCGTCGAATTGCGGCGATGATACCCCCAAATCGTACAAAATGCCATCTACCTGTGGCACGCCATCTTTCATCGGTACATCCAGTTCTTTCAGTACCTGTTCGAGATCACGGAAATTGGTTTTCACCAATGTAATCCGCTCTCCATATGGAGCCAATTTTTCACGCGCGTTATCCAAAGCCCAATCATCCTGATCCAGTGCGATCAGACGTCCCCCTGGACCGAGCTTGGATGCAATCACGGAGCTATGTCCGCCACCGCCTAAAGTGCAGTCCACGTATATACCGTCCTGCTTGATGTTTAATCCCTCTGTTGCCTCTTCTTTGAGTACGGTTATGTGGTGAAACAACCTGCACCCCTCCTGACTTTATAGATCAAAATTAAAATCGACCAGCTTTTCGGCAATGTCGTTGAATGCTTCTTCGGATTGATTGAAATAACTCTCCCATATGCCTTTGCTCCAAATCTCCACCCGGTTCGACACGCCAAGAACAACGCAATCCTTGTCCAGCTTGGCATACTCTCTAAGATTGCCCGGCAAATTTACCCTGCCCTGTTTGTCCAATTCACATTCGGTGGCACCCGAGAAAAAAAACCGGGTAAACGCACGTGCATCGGATTTCATCAACGGCAGTGCTTTGAGCTTCTGTTCCATGACCCCCCACTCCTCCATGGGGTACACGAAAAGACACTGGTCCAAACCCCGTGTGACAACGAAAGACGGTCCCAGAGATTCGCGGAATTTAGCCGGAATAATAACCCGACCCTTGTCATCAATGCTATGTTGGAACTCCCCCATAAACATTGGCCCACTCACTCCTCACCCGTTTCTCCCACTTTGCCCCACTTTCCACCACCTAAGCATAATAGATTCGCACAAAAAAATCAAAACCCTTCTTACGGGCTTTACTTTTTTTTAATTTCCAACCGCAAAAAAACGTCTTTGATCCTGTCACTCAGGATCAAAGACGTTTCCCGTTTACGGGCAATCGCACGTACACCCGCATATGAGCCATATCATTAATAAACCATTTTAAACCCTTTGAAGCACTTAATCAGCTTGTAATTAATGGATGCCTCTTAGAATTTCCAGCTGTCCAGATATTTTTCCTGCTCGGCGGACAAAGAGTCGATGGCAATATTCAAGCTTTCTAGTTTGTAACTGGCAACCTGTTGGTCAATGTCATAAGGTACATTAACAACGGTTTTACCCAGTTCCGCATAGTTCTCGCTCACATAACGCAGACCCAGCGCTTGCAATGCAAACGTTGTATCCATAATCTCAGCAGGGTGTCCATCGGCTGCACCCAGGTTTACGAGGCGTCCTTCAGCCAGCAAATACATCTTACGGCCATCTTTGAAGCGATATTCTTCAATGTTGCGGCGTACGGTACGAATCGAATCGGAACGTTTAGCAAGTTCAGGTTTGTTTACTTCCACGTCAAAGTGACCCGCATTGCTAAGAATTGCTCCATCCTTCATCACATCGTAATGCTCTCCAGTAATCACATCTTTATTGCCGGTAACAGCGATGAAGAAATCACCCAATTTTGCAGCTTCTACCATCGTCATGACACGGAATCCGTCCATATGTGCTTCTACGGCTTTAATAGGATCAATTTCAGTTACGATGACATTTGCTCCGAGCCCTTTGGCACGCATCGCTACACCTTTACCACACCATCCATAACCCACTACAACTACGTTTTTTCCTGCAACGACCAAATTAGTTGTACGGATGATACCATCGAATGCAGACTGACCTGTACCGTAACGGTTATCAAACAAGTATTTGCAATAAGCGTCATTGACTGCAACCATTGGGAAACGCAATTGTCCTTCTTTCGCCAAAGCTTTCAAACGAATGATGCCCGTTGTCGTTTCCTCTGCTCCACCACGAATGGTGGCAGCTAGGTCAGGACGTTCAGATGCAATGATAGTGGCAAAGTCTCCACCGTCATCAATGATCAGATCAGGTTTCACTTCAAGTGCACGAAGTTGCAGTTCTTTGAACTCAACAGGGTCCGGATTATATTTGGCATACACAGTAACGCCGTCTTCCACCAGAGCAGCACAAACATCGTCCTGTGTTGACAATGGATTGCTGTGTGTAATCGTCACTTCTGCACCACCAGCTTGAATGACTTTCGCCAGGTAAGCTGTTTTGGCCTCAAGGTGAAGGCAAATGGCTACTTTCAAACCTTTAAACGGAAGATCCTGTTCAAATTGGCGACGAATGCGGTTTAACACCGGCATATGTGCTTCTACCCAATCAATTTTCAGATGACCTTCCGAAGCGAGTCCCATATCCTTAACGATACTGTTTTGCAATGCAGGGGTAGTCATTCCTCATCCTCCTCGATTATCTATTCCTTCTATTATAAAAGGTCACTACAATGTGATCACTTGGTGTTGTCCACGGAACTCGTTCTGACTTTCAATCAGTTGTCCGATCCACTCGGTTCCATAACGGTTCAGGTAAAAGAGTACGTTATGTACTCGTTCCTGTGGTTTGTTCATGGGAAAGAGTGAGTTTTGCATCCCGTTCCAGTGTCTTAGACTCACATTGTGTTTATCTTTGATGGCTTTGTGGGTCTGCTGTTGCAGATATTGCATCTGTTCGCTGATCTTACCTACATTGGTATCTCCAATTCGGTCCAGACCAGGATGGATCTCTGTGATCTGATCAAGTAATGGACGATATAGATCGGCAAATGCTTGCTGAACGCGCTCGAATTGTTCATCGACCTGGAAGGTCTCCTGCTGTGCCAGCCATTGTTCCTTCTTATCTTCCATATGATATTGAACGTCCTGGAAAGAAAGACCGTACTGCTTCATATGCTTGTGATGAACATCTTCCAAAATGGTAAAGGACAGACGTGGAAGCAAGATAGGCATCTGCAGCCCAAAGCGTCCAAACGCTTCACGTGTCAATCCCCAGTACGCGATCTCACCTTGACCTAAGATAACAGCCGCTACAGGTAAAATGGAATCTTGCATCAATGGCCGGGTCAATACATTGTTGCTAAACCGCTCGGGATGTTCAGCCAGTTCCTGAAGCAGTCGATCTTCTGTAAATGAAACCAGACCTTTACGGTCGCTGTACAAGCCGTCTTTCAACATCAGAAGCAACCGTGCCCCTTCATGTATGTAAAACAGATTGGCCCCATCTTCCGCAACTTCAGCTGGCATGGCATATCCGGCTTGTTCCAATGCGGAGGCACCTTGTGCATATGCTTGGCGTAATGTCCCATTTTCACGAATCAAACGCTCAAATACAGGCTGCTCAAGCCTGCGCAAGTCTGGATCTGCAGCATCCATCAGAATAAGTCCACTGCTGCCAAACAATGCTGAGATTAACCGAGCAAACGCATCACTCAGATTCGAACTCGACTGATGAATTTCCGTAACCAGCTTCATCAAACCAGGTTTGTGCACCGTATCCGGTAACAGATGCTCCACCTGCTTCAGCACGGTCATCCATTGTTCTGTTTCCACATGGACATAACTCACAGAATCCCTGCCTGCAAACCGCCCTTGTAACTTGATCTTCGTCATGTCACCGTTGGCGTCAGGCAAGTATGTGTGGTTCACTTCATCCCAGTCATGGTCTTCGCCTGCAATCCAAAAAACGGGAACGACCGGCCGTTGTAGCCTGTTCTCCGCTTCCCGCGCAGCTGCAACTACACTTGCTGCTTTATAAATTACAAACAACGGACCAGTAAGCAGGCCGCTTTGCTGTCCTCCCGTAACAACCAACGCTTCTTGTTCCGCGAGACGTGTGATGGATTCATGGACTGCACCATGATCGTTCACCCGTTTATTATATATACGTAGATACTCTGCCAGATGTTGACGAGGAATACGTGTGTTCTCCGATTGGTCTAGCCACTCGGCACGCGTATGAAGCCCCGATTCCCAGCGAATGTCATATTGGTAAAGGCCACGCGCAGCATCCCTTGAACAGACATAGTCTTCTGCAAGTCGCGTTCCGCTGCGGAGTGCCTCGGTAATACCTTTCATGAGGTCTGCCTCCTATTCTGCTTCAAAGAGCCTTTCTTGATTGTACCGAATGAGAGCCCTCTTCGTCAAAAGAAAGTGCATCAAAAAATAAAAAACCGCCGAACAAAGTCGGCGGTTTGATATTCATGGATAAGTCCAAATGAAAATTGTACTTTTTATACGTAAGGTTCTGCTACCCAGTGACCTTTGGATATCTCAATCAATTGAGCGTTCTGCAGGTTGTATGGATCATTTGCAGGACCACCAGATCCATTCTTAAGTGCTTGTTCTTCCGGCAGCAAAATGCGACGTTTGCTCGCTTCTACTTCCGGATCAGGTACAGGAATCGCGGACAGCAATGTTTTGGTATAAGGGTGAATTGGATTAGCATAAAGTTCTTCACTTTCTGCCAACTCCACCACTTTACCCATGTACATTACAGCTACACGGTCACTGATATGTTTAACCATGGACAAGTCATGTGCAATAAACAGGTATGTCAAGCCGAGGCGTTGCTGAAGTTCTTCAAGCAAATTAACGACCTGAGCCTGAATGGACACGTCCAATGCAGACAATGGCTCATCACAGATGATGAATTTAGGGTCTACAGCCAATGCACGGGCAATCCCGATCCGTTGTCTTTGACCACCTGAGAATTCATGTGGATAACGGAGTGCATGGCTAGGATTCAGACCTACAAGATCAAGCAATTCTTCAACGCGTCTCTTCCGCTCTGCCCGACTTGACGCCAGACCATGAATATCAAGAGATTCACCGATGATATCCATAACGTTGAAACGTGGGTTCAAAGATGCATAAGGATCCTGGAAAATCATCTGCATATCTTTACGCATTTCTTTCATCTTGCGCGGAGACAGCTTGTAGATGTCCGTTCCATTAAAGTTAACATTTCCGCCTGTTGGCTCATAAAGGCGCAGAATTGTACGGCCAGTTGTGGACTTACCACAGCCCGACTCCCCTACAACTCCAAGTGTTTCGCCTTCAAAAATATCAAAGCTAACATCATTAACCGCTTTTAGAATGTTGCCTTTGCCCAAGTTGAAGTATTGTTTCAGGTTCTTCACTTGAACCAGCGGCTTGTTGGCACCTTTGATAATACCAACTGGAGTAGGCTTTTCTTTTTTAGGCTCGTCCAGACGAGGGAGAGCATTCAGCAATTTAATCGTGTATGGATGTTGAGGATTACTGAAGATTTCAGCAGTTGTTCCTGTTTCAACAACTTCGCCTTCCTTCATAACGACAACACGATCACACATTCCTGCCACTACTCCAAGGTCATGCGTGATAAGCATGATCGAAGTTCCAAGCTTTTGCTGCATGTCTTTCATAACATCCAAGATTTGTGCTTGAATCGTTACGTCGAGTGCAGTTGTTGGCTCATCCGCAATCAGAAGGGATGGACGACATGCCAAGGCAATCGCAATCATAGCACGCTGGCGCATACCACCGGAAAATTGGTGTGGATAATGGTTCATACGCGATTCCGCATTTTTGATGCCTACAAGTTCGAGCATTTCCAATGCGCTTTTTTCAGCTTCTTTTTTGGACATATTCTGATGCTTGCGCAGTACCTCGGTAATTTGCTTACCAATTTTGATGGTAGGATTCAAAGAAGTCATTGGATCCTGGAAGATCATGCCGATATCTTTACCACGGATGGCTTCCATCTGTTTATCTGTCTTATTCAGCAGGTCCTGCCCGTGAAAAGTAATTTCTCCGCTTTTGACCTTCGAAGGCGGGGAGGGAATCAATTTCATGATGGTTTGGGCAGTAACACTCTTACCACTACCGGATTCACCTACGATCCCCAGCGTCTCTCCTTTGCCAAGTTCAAAACTCACATTTTTAACGGCATCAAACTCACCAGAACGCGTCGTGAATGACACACTCAGGTCTTTGACTGTTAAAATCGGCTCCATAATCCCACCTCCTATTTCTATTTACGTAATTTTGGATCAAGCGCGTCGCGCAAGCCGTCACCAAGCAAGTTAAATGCGAGCATTGTCATAACCATCAAACCTGCAGGGAACCACATCCGCCAAGGATACAGCGTCCAGCCTGTAAGTGCATCATTGATCATAGATCCAAGAGAGGATTTAGGTGCAGATACACCCAATCCGAGGAAGCTCAAAAATGCTTCTGCGAAGATGGCATTTGGGATGGACAATGTCAATGTAACGAGTATTGGTCCGACAGCATTTGGCAACAAATGACGGAAGAGTTGACGTCCAGTGCTTGCGCCCATGGAACGAGCAGCAAGGATAAAGTCTCTGTTTTTGAGTTGCATAATCTCACCACGCACAATCCAGGACATACTGATCCATCCTGTAATGGTAAGTGCAATGATAATCGTTGTCAGACTTGGCTCCAATACAACCAGCAACAGGATAACAACGAGCATGTATGGCAGGGAGTACAAGATCTCGGAGAACTTGTTCATGATGCCGTCAACACGTCCACCGTAGAAGCCCATAATGGCTCCATAAATTACCCCGATGACAAGGTCAATCAAAGCAGCAGCCAAACCTACAGTAAGAGACACACGTGCACCTACCCAGGTTCTTACCCATACATCACGACCCAGTTCATCTGTTCCGAACCAGTGTTCAGCACTCGGTGCAGCATTGGCATTCAACAAATCATTGGAATAATAATTATAACTTGAGAACAACGAAGTTGGACCAATCATAGAGAAAATGACAACAAGGACTAGAACAGCCAAACTAATCATAGCGGCCTTGTTGGTTGCAAGTCTGTACATAGCGTCTTTGAATAGCGATACACTCTCTTGCGATTTCAACGCTGCCTGACTATCCAGGCCTGTGTTCGCCGTTTCATTATTGTTGTTATTCTTGCCAGACAACGTTATGCCCCCTTCCGGCTTTCTAGCTTAATTCTAGGATCAATCAACACGTAAGCGATATCTGTCAGGAAACGTGCAAGCATCAAGAGAATACCATAGAAGATTGTAATCCCCATGATCATCGTGTAATCACGATTCGTAATACTCTCTACAAATACTTTACCAATTCCACCAATATTAAAGATTTGCTCAATAACAACGGAGCCTGTGATAATATTTGCTGTCATCGGACCAACGTAAGTAACGACTGGCAGAATACCGTTCCGTAAAACGTGTTTAAACATGATAGCAGGCCATTTCAAACCTTTGGCTTTGGCTGTCTTGATGTAGTCTGCATGCAACACTTCCAACATGCTTGAACGCGTCAAACGTGCGATAAAGGCAATTGGAGATGCTGACAATGCGGCAACCGGAAGCACATAGTCGAGCGGGCCATCGAAGCCCATAACATTAAACCAGCCGAGTTTGAATGCAAAAACATATTGCACCAGGGATGCGAGCAAGAAACTCGGAACAGCAATCCCGATAACAGCCAGAATCATCGTAATATCATCAATCAACTTGCGATGGTACACTGCGGCAATAAGCCCCAACAAGACACCCACAACAATTGAGATAATAATCGCAAAGATTCCTAGCTTCAGCGATGCTGTAAACGTTTGAGTGATCATACCCGTTACATCTTGATTCAGGTATTTCATAGAAACCCCGAAATCACCTTTGATGATTCCACCCATATACTTCAGGTATTGTTCATACATCGGTTTGTCCAAACCATACTTCACTTCCAAAAGTGCCCGGATTTCAGGAGATACTTTTTTCTCGGATGTAAAAGGGTCACCCGGAATGGCCTTCATCAGGAAGAAGGTTGCTGATGCGAGTATGAAAAGCGATAGCAGCATAAATAGCAGTTTTTTCAGCACGTACTTAACCAACCCTTGCACACCTCCACAAACAATATTTTGTATACAAATCGATTGTAGAATTAGACAAGAATAATGTCCAATCCATTTATCGGAAATTTCAAGAATTATAAGGAAAATCGGTGCACATACAAAAAAATCGGGATATATATGGAATTCCACATATATATCCCGAAGTAATCATATAGACTTCAGAACAACTTATTTCTCTTCCAGATATGCACGAGTGAAGTCAATAGCTCCACTGAAATCAAGTTGTATGCCTTTCAGGTAAGGCTTAGTCAAAGATACGTTAGTGTAGTAATAAATCGGCAATACGCCCATTTCATCTTGAATCAGGATTTTCTCAGCGTCAGCAAAAGCAGCCATACGAGTAGCTGGATCTGCAGATTTTACAGTCTCTTTAACATCTTTGTCATACTGTTCGTTGCTGAATTTGGAATCATTGTTTGTGTTTCCAGTAGTCCACATTTCCAAGAAGTTGTACGGATCGTTGTAGTCAGCAGACCAGCCCGCACGAGCGATTTGGAAGTTTTGGTTTTGACGGTTCTCAAGGAATACGCCCCACTCTTGGTTTTCCGTTTTCACGTCAACACCAAGGTTTTTCTTCCACATATCAGCAACAGCAAGCGCGATTTTCGCGTGACCGTCACTAGTATTGTAGATCAAAGTTACTGCTGGCAATGTTGTGTAGCCTTCTTCTTTCATACCTTCAGCAAGCAATTTCTTAGCTTCTTCTACGTTCTCAGTGAAGTAGTCATCTTTGTGCTCATCACGGAATTCGCCGTTTTCACCGCGGATACCTGGAGGTACAAAGCCGAAAGCTGGAATTTGTCCACCTTGTGTTACTTTGTCAACGATCAATTGACGCTCGATTGACATTGCAAAAGCCTTACGGATTTTAACGTTGTTAAATGGAGCTTCATTAACGTTGAACTGGTAGTAGTAAGTACTTGCAATACCAGTAGCTTTAAACTCGTCCGGCAATTCCGCTTTTACAGAAGGAATTTGGTCGGAAGGAATTTCACCGTTAGGTGCGCCTGTGTAGTCCAATTGTCCAGACTTATAAGCTTGCAGTTCGGAAGCACTGCTGTTTGTCAGGGACATGTTAATTTCAGACAATTTGATGTCAGAAGCTGCATGGTAGCTTTCGTTTTTCTTCACGACGATTTTTTGACCTTTAGCGTATTGATCCATTGTGAATGGTCCGTTAACGATCATGTTTTTGTAGTCTGTGAAGAATTTGTCATTCGTGTCAGCAGACTTGTGTACTGGGTAGTACGTGTAGAATGCTGTCAGACCCAAGAAGTAAGGTGTTGGGTTTTCCAACGTTACTTCCAGTGTGTGCTCATCAGTAGCTTTAACACCTACTTGAGAGAAGTCTGTGATTTTAGTACCTTTATATGTTTCGTCTTTGCTCAGGTTGTAACCCTCAGCACCTTTGATGTAATACAATTGGTAAGCATATGGAGAAGCTGTTTCCGGTTTCAAAGCGCGTTCCCAAGAACGTACAAAGTCTTCGGCAGTGATTGCATCACCGTTGCTCCATTTAGCATCCGGGTTCAGGTTGAAAACATATTTCAGACCATCTTCGGAAATTGTCCAGTCTTTAGCAACACCTGGAGCTTCTTTGCCATCAGGGTCGATACGCACAAGACCTTCATACAAGAATTTCAGTACAGTGTTGGTTTGGCTGTCTTTTGCTTGAGCCGGGTCTAACGTAGGAGGTTCAGCTGACAGGTTAATTTTCAGGACTTGATCTTTAGCAAGACCATTTCCTTCGGTTGCAGAACCAGTATCGGTGTTACCTGTGCCTTCGTTTTTCGATCCGCACGCTGCAAGTACGGTACCGAACGCCAAAATCAGCGTCAAAAGGACTAATAGACTTTTCCTTTTCATCTAACACTTTCCCCCTAAATTGATGTGGTATATGTTTATAGATTATACAACCACCGGTCAAAAAAATCTACATTACTTTTTCAGAAAGTAATGTTTTTTTCAGTTTTCGACAAAATCGACACATTTTTTAGCCCTTTTGCGTTATGTATCCTCACATCTGTTTCATGAAGTATCTAAATAATCCAAATATAGTAAACAAAACATACCCAAAACTCATTATGACAAAAGCCATGCGCCAAACGGCCCGGAACATTCTACCCCTATCGACCTTACCTTTGAGCCGATTTTGTGCACCTCCGATGAATCCAAGCGCTATTAGTATGAGTATTAGTGTTAAATAAAATCCAAAATTCGAATCAAATGTTAAGTTGAATAACGCCGATACAGAGAATATAAGGAATAAGGTTGTTACATCCATTGCCGAGCGCAGCGCCACACGCTTATCTTTTTTCCATCCATACATGATCCAATACACAAGAAAAAATGGAAAGAACGGCAGTATGCTCAGCACAATAAAAAATCCCATTAACTCACTCCTTCCGGTTGCATACCTTCAATCAGATGAAGCAGTACTTCATGCATCGGAGCGGATAGGCCACACCGACACGCCATGCTTACGATTTGCCCGTTAATGGATTGCACCTCCGTTTGTTGTCCATGCAGAACATCCGACAGCATGGAAGATGTATTTGAGGCTGTGGAACGACAGACGGAGAGGATTTGTTCCCACACATCAACATCAAGAAGTATTCCGCTTGCTCTGTATACCGCCAATGCCTCATCGTACAGCTGACGCATAAACACGATTCGCTCTTCCTTTGTAATTAACTCACCGTTAGGAATACGCCATATCGCGGTAAGAGGGTTAATGACAGCATTGATTAACAACTTCCTATAAATCAGCTTATCGATTTCATTCGACACTGTACAGCCAAATCCTGCCTGCTGCAAAAGTCCCTGTAAACGAATGGGGTCATTTTGATTCATTGGCGTTAGAGGTGAGATACGTACATCTGCACTTTTGCCCAACCAGGTCTCTCCTATACCTGCACGGATGACTCCATCTTGCTGACGTTTCGCCCCTTCTGTAGTTATGACGCTGTATATATTAGAATGCGGCATATTGGATTGCACATGATCCAGATGCCCAACCCCATTTTGGAAACATGCGATGTTGAGCACTTGCGTCTTCAATGAACCAATTTCACGTATAACATCAAGTATCGCTGTCTGTTTCACCATTAATAGTAGCCAATCTCCAGGTGAGTGTTGCCACACTCGGGTTAACTCCGTAATCGGCTTGACCTGGATATGATCAGGTGTAATCTGGATGGTTTTCTCCCGTTCGATGACCTTAAATCCTTCTATACTCAGTTTATTTGCCTGTTCAGCCGTTCTGGTCCAAAACCGAACCTCGTTGCCTGCGTCCTGAAGCTTACCTCCATACAAAAGACCCAGTGACCCTGATCCTACGACGTCAATGATCATGCTGCATCCCTACCTCTGCTCCAATAATTGCTTTTATCTATAATAGAACAAAAACAGCAAACAAAAAACCCATCATACCCGCCGTTATGTAACGGAGGTGTGACGGGTCCTGATCTAATGCTGATCATCAGATACAATTTGCTTTTATTCAATTCGTTCCAGATTCCCGTTGGCATCCATTTTGAATCTCGTTTTGAGTTCCTCTTCTTCTTCTGTCAGAAATGCGAGTCTGCGAGCACGATCCATAATCTGAATCAGTGCTTTATAATCGTCGTTTACAACACGATAATCAGTCTGTACTTCATTCACTTCCTTAGACAGACGATCATTCTCGCAACGCAGTTCATGAAGTTCATCCTCTTTTTCACGAAGCTCTTTCTCAAGCATCTTGAGCTGACGACCGTTTTCCTGCACAGTTCCCTTCCATTGCCGCAAGAATCGTATAACTGCATCAATGGATAGAGAATCTTCCGAAATACCATCCGCTTTGTATAGATTTTCTTCTGTATCCAGGGTGGACAAAGCTGCTACTTGTGGTCCAAGCAAAGCCGGTTGTTTCCGGAGATAACTCCGTTTTTGTCGTTGAGCCTTAGCATTGCTAATAGCAGACTCATACTTCTTACGTACACAGCTGTTCCAGCGAAAACCGCAAGCGGCAGAAGTTCTGCCTATTTTTTCGCCAACCTCTTCAAAAGCAGCTAGTTGTGTACTTCCTTCCCGAATATGACGCAAAGTAACCTCAGCCAAAATCAAATCGTCCTCTGTACTCCAAGCATCCTGTCTCACTGCAGTCATGCTATAATACCCTCCTAACAACATCCTAAAATAACCGTCCCCATAACCGATTTCCCGGTATGTGAATTAGGTATAAAAGCTGCTTCATTCATTCTTATGCCTCTCATAGAGTTCATAGAATTGATTTCATACTAAAATGTATTTCCACATTTATGAGTACTCATACGTTACATATGCAAAACAAACCATACTTTAACTCTTTTAGGCCAAAAAAAAGAATTCGCTTTCATATCCAATTTTGTTTACACCTTTTTCCTTTCCCGGTATAATGTTGTGTAGACAATCTATGATCGTACATAGGAGAGGAGGACTTACCGTGGCGCGCATGTTTCGGGTACTCGGGTTCTTCACGCTAGCGATTGGCCTGATGGCTTTTGCGGGAGACCTGGTCGAAATGGCTTTGCTTTTTTTCCTGCAGACTGCGTTTTTTGTCATTTTGGGATATTTGAAATTTACCGAACGTACGTACATATTGCTCTTCTGGGGTTATATGATCGTGACATTCACAGGGTTCAGCTACTGGACCGTATTCCAAATGGATTTGCCGCTCTAATCCGCCTGCAGCATCAAAGCGATCCGGCTAATGTCGGATTGCTTTTTTGTCGTTTTCAGATTAAATGACTATTCTTTGTGTTATGTAACCACTACGGATATTTCACGTATCTATTTCATATATTGTCTGGAAGAGATAAGCCTGTTCGCATCATATGTAGATATGGAAAGGAGAATGATAGGTGAAACGTCGATACGGCATTCCTGGCTTCATCGTATGTATTATATTTTTGATCCAGATACCTTGGACTTATGCCTATGGAGAACCTTCCTCTGAGGAAACACGCGAAATACTGCAACAAAGCCTATCCATCGTCGAAATCGATCATGAAATCGAACGTATTGCAGCCAAACAAAAACAGCTAGACGAACAGCGTCAGACGTTATCCATGCAACTTCAGGAACAGGAAGACCAGATACATACTCAGCAAGACCGAGCGGGTGCAGTTGTAAGATCCTACTATACCGGGGAGCGTGATAGTCTCTTGATGACGGTACTGGGGGCAAGATCCTTTAAGGACCTGTTCATTCTATACGATTACTATCAGATTATTATTGGCAGGGATCAGGCTGTACTGGACAAGTATCAGGATCGATATCGCACCATGCAGCAAACGTCCGCCCAGATTAATCAGACCTCTGCAGAACTGTCTGAACTCAAAAACAATCTTCAAAATCAACGTGAACGAGTACTAGCTTTGCAGAAAGAAGTGGACGGAAAAGTAGCTGCCAGCGGGGATGCTGCAGCCATGCAGAAATTGATGGATGAGTTGACTATCTATTGGGAGAACATCGGCATATACGAGGTCAAGCGATATTTTAAAGCATTGGCATCAGCTATGCAGAACCTGCCACAGTTTATCCAGGAACAAAACGGAGGAATCTCCACTACCGGAACATCGTACACCATTCGAATTGGACAAGATGAGTTAAATACGTTTCTACGATCACAGAATCCGATCTTTGAAGACTTCGCCTTTCAGTTCGACAAAGATCGAATCACTGCTTCTGGGCAGCGTGATCAGTTGCAATTAAGCATTGAAGGCCATTATACGGTTGAGAATGAACCTCAGAATTCAATTCGATTTCATGTAGATAAACTTGTGTTTAATCAGTTAGAACTGCCCGATACCACACGTCGTATGCTGGAACGAGAATTCGATCTCGGATTTTACCCACAGAAAATTCTGTCGTTTGTCAAAGCCACAGAGGTATCCACAAGCGAAGGCATACTTGAAGTCAAGCTCGCCATTTCATTTTGACGAGCTTTGCAAGGCAATAATGCTTTTGACGTACTGATTAGCCGTGATCTCTCCCGCGAGAAGTTGTTGGATCTTCTTTTGAAAGGCAGAAGTTAGTATAGGACTTTCCGTCATAACAGCCTGCGAAGAGTCAGCTGGAAACCAGGATTTTACATCCGTCGTATTATACTTCGTTATTAGTTTCTGTGACTCAAGATCTAGTTCCTGTTGCTTTGCTGGTAAATAGTTAGCCTGTTGGTACCACTCCGATTGCACGGCAGAGGATGTCATCCCTTCAATCCAGCGGCTGGCCTCTTCCGCCTCAAGTGATCCAGCTGCGATAACAAGACTTCTTGATCTCAGCGGTTCTAACGCACTGAGAGCTATCTTCTCCGATGATTCCTGTTCGCCTGCCACGCCTTGATCTCCACTCAACAAACGAGACAGCAACGTTACTACCATAGGAACTCCCGTCTGCTCACCCGAAGAAGAGATCGTCGGATTCATTGATTCGACGTTAATATGCGACTGGATCTGATCTATCAACTGTATAATCTGTTGGTACGCCTCCGTTTGCGAAGAAGTTTGCGCTTTCTTAATTTTGTCGGGAGCCATGCCTGGATCAAACTGATTCAACCACGCACTTACCGCGTGAGGGTCATTTAAATTTATGCTTATTAAATCCGTTTCATCCTGCGTTGCTTGTTGTACAAGTTTGTTCCACTGTTCCTTATTTTTCGGTAAACCTGCCAAACCGGCTTCGTCCAGGAATGGAGAGCGAGCTGCAAGTACATAAGCGTCAAAATCAAACGGCATCCCCCATTGGTAACCATTCCACTCTGTCATTTCCCGTAAGCCTACCACAGTTTCTCCCAAAGACTTGGACAGTGTTGTACCATTCAACGGATACAGATGTCCTTTTTTGGCATGATATTGAACTTCCGCGCTATCCAGAAGAATGATATCTCCGCTTTCTCCTACCGAAAATTTATTATCAAGCACTCGCTTATATGTATCCGGCTCCAAATTCCGAAGACTGATTTCCACATGTTGAGAAGTTGCTACTTCATTAGCCATCTTTTTAAATGATTTAAAGTCGATCTCAGACATCGAGACTACAATCTCTAGTGGGGCATGTTGGTCTTCGCTACGAGATGACGTGTTGGGAAATGCATCTTTTTCCTGATCTCGTTCCTGATTAAGCTGTGAACCTCTAAAATCAAAGCTGGGAGACAGAATCGTTAACGAAAGCAGCAGCACTGCGAACAAAACAACCTGGTGTCCACGCTTCATTAACTTTCCCTCCTTGCTCCCTAATTTTTTCCTGCAACACTCATTGTAACAAATAAGTAGTGCTCTTGTCCTATCCTGCCAAAAAACAGTTTTCCGATATTTTGCATACTTCGAGCATATCGAGTTCTGTGCAATAACTGATTTTTATTTTTTCAGCAAAAAAACCGGCTCGAAGAGCCGGTTTAATAGAAACATTTTCCGGGAAATAACTTTCCGTTACCTTACAATAAATCTGCTGCAAGCTGAGCCAACTTGGAACGTTCTCCTTTTTCCAGCATAATGTGTCCGCTGATTCCCTCTTGCTTGAATCGCTCCACAATATACGTCAGACCATTACTTGCTGAATCCAGATAAGGATGGTCTATTTGCTCAGGGTCACCCATCAAAATAATTTTACTGCCTTCGCCCACCCTCGATACAATGGTCTTCACTTCATGTCGAGACAGGTTCTGCGCTTCATCGATAATGATAAACTGTCCTGGTATAGACCTACCACGAATATAAGTGAGTGCCTCAACCTGAATACTGCCAAGACCCATCAAAATTTTATCAATGTCGCCTGCTTTTTTGGTATCAAACAAAAATTCCAAGTTATCATAAATCGGCTGCATCCATGGTCTTAGTTTTTCTTCTTTTTCACCAGGGAGATAACCGATATCTTTCCCCATCGGAACAACTGGACGAGCGATCAATAATTTTTTGTACTTATGATCATCCTCCACTTTAAGCAAACCTGCAGCAAGCGCCAACAAGGTTTTCCCTGTACCCGCCTTTCCTGTAATCGTGACAAGTGGAATATCATCATTCAGGAGCAGTTCTAGGGCCATACGCTGTTGCGCGTTACGTGCACTGATGCCCCATACATTATCATTACTCAGGAACAGTGGTTCCAACTTCGTTCCTTCTGTATTTACTTTGAGCAAAGCCGATTTATTGGTTCCCATCTCATCCTTGAGAATTACAAATTCATTCGGGTAAAGCGAATAAGACAACTGTAATGGTTTGATCGGTAGAAAGCGATATGTGTAAAACTCATCAATGACCGAAGGATGAACCTTGAGGGCAGTGTAGCCTGGATATAATTCACTGAGACCTGCCGTGCGATCTGATAAGTAATCCTGTGTGAAAAGACCGAGTACATCCGCTTTGATACGAACAAGCACATCCTTGCTGACCAGAACCACCTGTCGCTCAACGACCTCTTTCTCATTTTCCTCAATCTGATAATTCAGGGCGACGGCCAAAATCCGATTATCGTTAGACACTTCTCCAAACATTTCCTGTACTTTCACAAAACTACGATGATTCAGTTCCACTTTCAGATTGCCTCCATTAGCTAAAGGGACGCCACTGTGCAGATGTCCCAATTCACGCAACCCATCAAGAAGTCTCGATACATTACGGGCATTACGCCCAATTTCATCGGCATTTCTTTTTTTGGAGTCGATCTCCTCCAGTACAACCGCGGGAATGATTACCTCATGTTCCTCAAAGGCAAATATGGCATTGGGGTCATGCAGAAGCACGTTCGTATCCAATACAAAAATCTTTTTCATTCAATCCCCTCCAAAGCGGCGTCGTTAAAGGCATGGATAAGTTTGATCTTTCAGCAGCGACATGGACAATCATGCTCCCATACATAAATGTATTCGACTAGGACAAAATAATTGTCAACCATTCTGAAAAACTCCAGGAAAGGATGAACATTTATGAAATATTGGGTTTGCACGCTGCTTCTGATCTTTATACTTACAGGCTGCAACAGTTCTACACGTAATGCCTCGCAGCAACAAGGTCAGCATGCCAAAGGTTACGGAGGAAATGTTACAACTCAGCAAGACCAAAGGAAAGGATCTCACATGCTCAATACTCAGGAAGATCGGTTGCACCCTTCAGCTGTGGACCATCTGACCGAAAATACAGGTGAGGTTCATGAAAAAAACGTCATGGACAACACCAAGGCCGATCGGATGCCAAATGAAAAAAGGGTCACCCACCTCAAAACACTTGCCAAGCAAGTGGAAGGTGTCAAAGATGCCAACTGTGTCATTCTTGGAAATACAGCCGTAGTTGGCATTGATGTTGACGGTGAACTGGAACGTGCACGAGTAGGTACAATTAAATACTCAGTAGCCGAAGCCCTCCGCAAAGATCCGGAAGGTGTGGATTCAATTGTTACCGCAGATGCTGATGTCACCGAGCGTATTAAGGAAATCGGTGAACATATTCGTCAAGGTCATCCAATATCCGGTTTCGCTTCAGAACTCGCAGACATGGTGGGCCGGATCATTCCCCAACTACCCAAAGATGTCAAAGTCCGTCAAAATCCGGATGAACATGTTGAACGTGAACAACAAATGCAGCAGCTGCATTCTTCTGACAAAAGACAACAAAAAGCCCAGTGATCTCTCACTAGGCTTTTTTCATTGCAGTAAAAACCTGCTCATCTAATTTCTCAGCAGCACGCTGATCATATATTTTGACAAATTGAGGCACAGAAGATAGCTGGGCTCCATAAAAAAGGGCATTCCTTACCGCTTCAATGGAAATGTCGAAACAGCACATATTAAACGGAACATCCTGTAACGGATTTTGTCGTACGGAAGCACGTCCGTTTACCGCATACACCATCTCTTCTCCAAAAATGGTGACCGTAATAGCCGGATTCTCGATCATATTGTTCACGAGACGTGAACGATGATCAATCGCCACACGAAGGGTAGAAGCATTCTCCGCATAAATCCAGGAGATTGCTGTTGATGTCGGACCTCCAGATTCAATGTCCACGGTGCTCAAGAGCACAAAGGTTTCGTTCTTGAATTGCTGTAAAAGAGATTCAGTCAATTGTGTGACGGCTTCGGACATCCAACCAGCCCCCTAATCTTCTTTATGCAATTCTTGATTCGTTGTTGATGTTATTATAGCATACCATCAAACTTGCTTCCAATCCCAAAAGAATCAATGTTACTCAGCTGTCGGAGATGCTGTTACTTTACCTGAAAGTGTATCCTGCAACGCCTGTTTAGCATTAGCCAATTCAGTTTCGTTGATATATACATATGGACTTCTCCACTCTCCGGTTACAGGTGTGTAGTGCACATCCGATTTGGAAATATTCCAATAGGTTGAAATGAAGTTCTTCATTTGCTCCGATTCCACGTCAGTTGTCATGTTGTCGTCAACAGCGCCTATCACTTTACCAATCTTCGTTACGCCTCCCAGTGATTTCAACTGATCCAACATAGAATTCAACACTTGATTCTGACGTTTATTTCGGTCAAAATCGTTGGATTCATCTGTCTTCGGCTTACAATTCGATTTACGGTAACGAACAAAATCAAGTGCTTCTTTGCCATCCAAATGCTGTGCACCAGCCACCAGGTTAATATCCGTGCCATCGGCCGTATCTTTGTAACACATGTTTTTATCCACTGTTACATCCACGCCACCTACAGCATTAACCGCATCCCGGAATGCTTGAAAATTCAGTACTGTCGTATAATTGATATCCACATTCAGATATTTGCCCATCATTTCTTTCATTTGATCCTCTGCATTTTTGCCAGAGGTTTTTTCTTGGGCTTTAAATTTAGGATAATAGGAATTTAATTTATTCGCCTTATATCCATCCAACTGAATACGGGTATCCCGAGGTAAAGATACAATGGTTGCCGTCTTGGTCTCCGGATTCAGAGAAGCTACCATAACCACATCCGATAGATACGTACCTGTTTCGGGACGGTTATCCGTACCTAGCAGCAACATCGTAATGGGTTTGGTTTTCGCTGACATTCCAGCCGGTACTGGCTTGTCAATGCCCGTATCAGCTACCTGATTGTATACCCAATAGAGATATCCGCAGCCTACCACAATTGCAATAACCAATAAACTTAAAATCAGTCTGCCAAAGGTTCGCATCTTTTTCTTCTTCTTTGGTTGCTTACCTTTGCCGTTCTTCGATCCAGAAGCGCCGGATTGAGTCGGTGCCTGTCTCCGTGGAGGCAGTCCGTTCGAATTCGAGTTCATATCTTCAACACCTTTATCACATCTGTTTTGGCCTATATATAAGACAACCGCTTTCCCTAAGGAAAACGGATGGTCTATACTATACAGAATTTATGAGTTTCGAGCGGCAGCTTCCGCTTTTTTCTTTTGACGACCTTCAATAAAATACCGAACTCTCACTAACAGCATCAAACCAACAGCCACCAGCAAACATTGAATAATTGGCAACTTGTCGATTTGAAACACAAGAAGCATGAATGTGCCCATCGCCATCAATATATAGAGAACGATTTCCTTACCAAGTGGCAATTTCTGACGTACCCGAAACACCTTGTTATATACGTAAGTAATCAATACAAAGATGACGATGTAGGCTACGATCGGGTTTGATGCGAACCATGCTTGCATGCACAGCCAGCTCCTTTCGTGTTCATGCTAGATATAAGTTAACTGGTTGATGGAACCCTTCCAACAACATAAATTACAAAACTCTGCATGTGACCGTTTCGGATTCGGATCGTTCTTTCGGTCGCTGTTATCCCCATATTTTTTTGATCCATTTCTCAATGGTAAAATCCGGGGATAAAGGCGAACGCTTCGCTCCTACAGAATCGATTCCGAATCCTCCACTACTTCAGCGGGTTGTAATCGACGTCGATGGTGTATATGTGTTCCATCAAACGTTAACTTATATCATTTATTTTAGTTGTAGTTAGGTGTTATTTTGTAGCCATTTTGCGTTGTTTTTCTGCACGCTCACGCTCGGATTTGTTCAGGATCTTCTTACGGAGACGAATAGATTTTGGTGTAATCTCACAATATTCATCTTCATTCAGATATTCAAGCGCCTGTTCCAACGAGAAGATAATCGGAGTTTTAATTTTAACCGTATCATCTTTACCAGAAGAACGAACGTTAGTCAGTTGTTTTTCTTTGCAGATGTTAACAACGATATCATTGTCACGTGTATGTTCACCAACAATCATACCTTCGTAGATTTCAGTACCCGGCTCCAAGAAGAGCGTACCGCGATCCTCAACGCCCATCATGCCATAGAACGTAGATGTACCAGTTTCAGTTGAGATCAGCACGCCTTGGTGACGTCCACCTACTTGACCGGATACTACTGGAGCGTAGCTGTCAAATGCATGGTTCATTACACCGTAACCACGAGTCAATGTCAGGAAGTTGGTGCTATATCCGATCAAACCACGTGCTGGAATCAGGAACTCCAGACGAACTTGACCACTACCTGTGTTGACCATGTTAACCATCTCTGCTTTACGTGCGCCCAGGCTCTCCATTACGGAACCCATGCTTTCTTCAGGGATATCAATCAACAAGCGCTCTAGAGGTTCCATTTTCTTACCGTCAACTTCTTTAACGATAACTTCTGGTTTGGATACTTGAAGCTCATATCCTTCACGACGCATATTTTCAATCAGGATACCTAAGTGAAGCTCACCACGTCCAGAAACGACAAATGCATCCGGGCTATCCGTTTCGTCAACACGAAGGGATACGTCAGTTTCCAATTCTTTGAACAAACGCTCACGAAGTTTACGGGAAGTTACCCATTTACCTTCACGACCTGCGAATGGACTGTTGTTCACGAGGAACGTCATTTGCAGTGTAGGCTCATCAATTTTCAAAACTGGAAGTGCTTCTGGGTTGTTCGGATCAGCGATGGTTTCACCAATGTTGATGTCCTTGATTCCTGCAATCGCAACGATGTCACCTGCTCCTGCTTCTTCCGTCTCAATACGTTTGAGACCCTGGAAACCGAACAGTTTCTCGATACGTGCAGTTTTGCTCTTACCATCACGCATAATAACCGTTACCGATTGTCCTTGACGGATCACACCGCGGTTAACACGACCAATGGCAATACGGCCAAGGTATTCATTGTAGTCCATCAAAGTAACGAGGAATTGAAGTGGTTCTTCAACATTTTCGGTAGGGTGTGGGATATGACTAACGATGGTATTGTAAATCGCCATCATGTTGTCATCCTGTTTTGCAGGATCATTATCCATGCTGGATGTTCCGTTCAATGCGGAAGCATATACAACAGGGAATTCAAGTTGTTGATCGTTGGCACCCAGTTCAATGAACAGGTCCAGTACTTCATCAATAACCTCAGTCGGACGAGCCGCTGGACGGTCAATTTTGTTTACAACAACGATTGGTGTCAGGTTGTGCTCCAAAGCTTTACGAAGTACGAATTTCGTTTGCGGCATACATCCTTCGTAAGCATCAACAACGAGCAAAACGCCGTCAACCATTTTCATGATACGTTCCACTTCACCACCAAAGTCGGCGTGTCCTGGTGTATCCACAATATTGATCAGGTAATCTTTATAGGTAATAGCTGTGTTTTTGGCCAGAATCGTAATACCGCGTTCACGCTCCAAATCGTTGGAGTCCATTGCGCGCTCCTGTACCGTTTCGTGATCACGGAAAGTACCGGATTGCTGGAGCAACTTGTCGACGAGCGTTGTTTTCCCGTGGTCGACGTGGGCAATAATCGCAATATTGCGAATGTGTTCTCTTGAATGCATGGTTTGTATCCATATCCTTTCCAATTTCAATTCTTATCTACTAAACTTCCCGCAAATTCGCAGGTTACTCACCCAAAATAAGCGTCGGTGATATCCCGACGCATGCCTATATCCCTTATATTATAGTTGATCATAGGTAAAAATCAAGATATTTCGCTTGAAAGACCACTGGGAATGTTACCAGCCTCTCCCTTGGCGTCCTCGGCCAAACAGCAACCACATCCCGCCTACAATCAAAATTACCGCCAGTACATAGATAATACCGGTGTGAAGCAGTGTAAATCCGAATAAAATAATTGAAAGGATGCCCACGCCCAATGCCACCGGAAGTACCATTGCGGGTCTTCGATGATCAGCCAGTGCATATTCAAGCAAACCAACGGCAATTCCAAGCAAAAAAGCAGGCCACAGGTTGCTCATCAATCCGCTGCCCCATGTATTCGTGATTCCGAACAACAGACCATAGACGGTTAATGTTCCTGCTGGAACGAGTGACCATGATGGCGTGAGCCTTGCATAATATAATGCATGAAGAGCAATACCAGGCAACAAGATGAGCAAAGGCCAGAAGTGCCGTCCAATAAAGCCAAACACACCTAGTTTACCGAGTAAAATTATTAAACCTGCAACAAAAATAAATATTCCGATTGCTTTTTCATTTCTCATCCTCATCTACAATCACCTCTTATAACATTTGGCTATGTACCCCGTAAGATAAACTATAAGCACACCATGATGACTGACTGTTCCCAGCCTTCTTCTAGTGTAGCCGATGTGTATGCAAAAAACTACACTTTATGTCGTACTTCGCCTCTCTCCATTATCCTGTATTACCCTAAAATGATCGGTCTATGACTTATTCAAGTTCACCCATTTCTTCTGAACAAATAAATACAGCAAAAAACTGCCCTTTACGGGCAGTTCGCCAGAAAATTCACATTTCCATTTGCTCAAATCGACTTACACGTTTCGACGAACAAACTTGTGCGCTCCTCCAATCGCGATTACAAGACAAGCCATAGCTACAGGCAGCAGTGTATGCGCCTCAGCAGCCAAGCCACCGAGCCACTGTCCCAGCTTCGGATCATTCATCACCATCTCACCTGCTGTGAAGGCCAGAATACCTGAACCGGCAAATACCAGAATCGGAAACCGCTTCAACAAACCGACAATTAATCCGCTGCCCCATACCACAATCGGAATACTTATGGCAATTCCGATGACCGTGAGCGCCAAGTCCCCATCCGCCAGCGCAGCAATCGCGAGAACGTTATCCAGACTCATGACAAAGTCAGCAATCAAAATCGTTTGGATCGCTTTCCAGGTCGTGGACGCCTTACGAATATGTACTTCATCTTCATTCTGAAGCAGCAGCTTGACAGCAATCCAGAGCAACAGCAAACCGCCAGCCGCCTGAATAAAAGGAATACCCAACAGCAGCACAGCTGCAAAGGTTAACAAACAACGCAAAACAACAGCGCCGAAAGCCCCCCACCATACCGCCTGCTTGCGCTGTCTCGCCGGCAAATCCTTGCTTGCAAGGGCAATAACAACCGCGTTATCTCCACTCAGAACCAGATTGATCATTAATATTTCGGTCAGCAGCCATAGCGTATCCATGCTCCTCATCCCCCCACTCTAACTTGTATGTCAAAGTTGTCCATGCTATTCTTAAACGTTGAACAAGCTTTCTCAGGTTTGGATATATAGAAGGAGTGACATCGTATGGAGCTGTTTAGCCCCGCTTTTTGGCTAGCGTTGTTGAACGTTGTATTTATTGATCTAATTCTGGCTGGCGATAATGCCATCGTGATTGGTCTCGCAGCTCGAAATTTGCACCCTTCTGTGCAGAAAAGGGCGATTCTTTACGGAACAGGCGGTGCACTTTTGATTCGCATTGTAGCCACCGTGATTGTGCTCTGGCTGCTTAAAGTGCCATGGCTACTCCTTGTTGGGGGATTACTCCTGATCTGGATTGCGTACAAGCTATTGGCAGATCAAGGGGAAGAGCATTCGGATATCAAGGCTGGCAGTTCTCTCTGGGTAGCCGTGCGAACGATTGTCATCGCAGACGCTGCCATGGGACTGGATAACGTCATCGCCGTTGCTGGTGCAGCACAGCAGCACTTGGTGCTTGTTATACTCGGACTGCTGATCAGTGTACCTATTATCGTGTGGGGCAGTACGTTGTTTATCAAATTAATTAACCATTTCCCTTGGATCATTTATCTTGGAGCTATCGTGCTTGGGTATACGGCTTCAAACATGATCACAGAGGAGCAGCGTCTTGTACCTTTCTTCACTGAGCATCCGGCACTGAGAATCTTATTTATCGTTCTCGTTACTGCTGGTGTTGTATTTGCAGGATATCGCAAACGTGCAAGCAGCAATAAACCAGGTGGAGAACGGCAGCACTCCTATTCCTAAGCTTTATTAAATGGGATTCCCATCAAACACAACCATAAAAAAAGGACTGACCGATAATACATCGGCAGTCCTTTTTCTTCAAGAAGATAACATAGTCCTTATTATGTTATTCAATCCACAATACGGTTCCTCAGAACCACTCTTCTTTCATGTCATTAACTTCATTCTGCTGATTGGTGACAATAAAGTTTTCACCTGCATGAAGCGTAATTGTTTCTGTCTGCTCCACCGCCTGCTCCACCCATTCCGGCAGTTGACTCATGGTTGCTTCAATCTTGTCCACAATGCGAAGATTCGGATTGGTGGATGGGGATTTCGGTACAAAAAGAGTACAACAGTCTTCATATGGCAGAATCGATATATCATACGTCCCGATCTGTTTGGATAAAGTTATAATTTCCTGTTTGTCCATCATGACAAGTGGTCGCAGCAACGGCAGATCCGTCGCACGTCCAATGACATTCATGCTTGGCAGGGTCTGGCTCGCTACCTGACCCAGACTATCTCCGGTAATCAGTGCAAGCGCACGCTCACGTTCAGCCAGCTTGGTTGCAATACGTAACATAGAGCGGCGCATCAGTGTGATGATCAAGTTATCCTGTCCCAGTTGGGTAAATGCAGTTTGAATTTCCGTAAAAGGGACCAGATGCAGCTTAATTGTGCCTGCATGATCAGCAAGTGCACGCGCCAAATCAATGACCTTTTCTTTGGCACGCTGGCTTGTGAACGGATAACTGTAAAAGTGTACACATTCCACTTCCAGGCCTCTACGCATCGAAGACCATGCCGCTACAGGGCTGTCTATGCCACCCGATAATAACAGCATCGCTTTTCCATTTGTGCCAAGGGGGAACCCGCCTACGGCCGGAATCACCTCACTGAAGATATACGTGCCCTGATCCCGAATTTCCACGCGCAGTTCAATGTCAGGTTGACGCACGTCGACGCTTAACTGCTGGAATTTCCGAAGAATCGGAGAACCTACCAGATGGTTCATTTCATGCGAAGAATTGGGGAACTCTTTCCAAACACGCCGTGCATTAACTTTAAACGTGGTACCGTCTTTGAATTCAGACTCTCTTTCATCCATAAAAGCAACGGCTGTCTCCACGATTTGGTCAGTCTCCGATGGGGTCACTTTAACCGGACTGATCGACATAACGCCGAATACTCGTTTCAGCACAGCGATCAGCTCTGTATGAGATTCGCCACCCAGATCAACATACAACCGTCCAAACTCCTTCCGCAGACTTGCACCTGGATAAGGTTTGAGCAGGGAACGTACCTGGGTGATGATTGTTTTTTCGAACCGGGCACGGTTTTTTCCTTTTAACATAAACTCTCCGAAACGGAGAAGCAGCATATCATATTTCATCTAAAATCACATCCGCCTTTCCAACGGGCGCAGCTGCGCCACCATCTGATGTAAAGCCTGCTCCAGCAGTGCCACATCTTCTTCTGTATGTTCATCTCCAAGACTAATACGCAATCCACCAGCAGCACAAGCATTATCCCTGCCCATGGCAAGCAATACCCTGCTGGGTTCAGCCGATCGCGAAGAGCAGGCAGATTGTGTAGAAACAGTTACTCCAAGTTGTTCAAGGGTATGCAGCGCCACTTCTGCCTTCATTCCAGGATAGGAAAAATGAACAATGTGCGGCGCACCCTCCTTACGACTATTTAACACAAGTCCGGGAATAGTATCTATGACCTCCATGATACGATCTCGCAAAATCGTTGTACGCTGTGCAAAGTCAGCCTGACGTTCCGCAGCGAGACGCATCGCCTTCGCCATACCCACAAGCAAAGGTACATTTTCAGTACCCGCTCTTAGTCCCTGCTCTTGGGAACCCCCTGACAGTAAAGGCGTTAGCTCGACTCCACTTCGTACGTAGAGAAGACCAGCTCCTTTGGGACCACGAATCTTGTGAGCAGACAAGCTGTAAAGATCCGCGCCCCATGCCGCAGGTTTAGCTTCCATCTTGCCAAAACCCTGCACACCATCTACATGAAAAAGCACCTTTGGTGCTTCCTTTTTCAGTCGTACACCGATTTCAGCAATTGGATGTTTCGCTCCTGTTTCATTGTTCACATGCATCAGACTCACAAGCACCGTATCCGATCTTATGGCATCCACTACCTGCTGGGCGCTAACCAGACCATCGGAATCCACGGGAAGCCAAGTGACCTCCCATCCCCACTGCTGTAGCTGCACAAAACTCTCGTAAACTGAAGCATGTTCCGTTGCAGTTGTAATAATGTGTTTGCCCCGAGACTGATACTGTAATGCCGCCCCTTTAATGGCAAGATTGTTGCTCTCAGTTGCGCCTGAGGTAAATACGATTTCTTCCGGTTTCACATCAATTGCGGCGGCACAACCAGATCGCGCTCGGCGCAACAATTGATGGGCTCGCTCACCATATCCATGTATCGATGACGGATTCCCATATTGCGCCTCCATAATCTCGGCCATTGTACGAACGACATCCGGATGAGGAGGCGTCGTTGCTGCATAATCAAAATATTTCAAATGAGGTTCCCCTCCTTGTCTCTTCGTTGTGGAATCTACAGTGAGCATTGTAACACGATCCCCGCTCAACACAAAAAGACCAAACAGGAACTAAGCACATTTAAGACTGCTGTTCCCGCGTTTGATCTCTTCCTGGGCGTACTGTTGTGTTGCCATTTCTTTGGTCTATACCATTTATACCGAATATTTCGACTGTGCTTTCTCCACTTTGGAGATATAAGCCTGTGTTTCCGAAGGGAGGCGGTTAAGTACACTCATCAGTTCAGCGTCACTCGATACACCCAGACTCGAAACCCGTCCCGGTCCGGCATTATAAGCAGCAAGTGCCATCTTCACCTCGCCACCAAAACGCTGGAGCTGGAGAGAAAGGTATTTGGTTCCACCATCTATATTTTGAGCGGGATCGTAAGCGTTGCTTACTCCCAACCCTGCTGCCGTCCCATCCATCAACTGCATTAGTCCCTTGGCACCTGCGGAAGACACTACATTTGGATTGAAACCGGATTCTGTATCAATAACCGCCTTGATCAAAGATTCAGGCACCCCATATTTGGCGCTCGCTGAGGCAATCAAAGATTCAAAATCTGTAGGTACAGATGCACCCGAATCGACTGCTCCAGTATTTAACAGGGAAGATAAAGAAACCACATTACTGTTCGAGGAAGAAACAGAACTTGCATCCGGGTTATACATGCTGCCCAGTTGCAGCCACAACAGACCGTCACTGGATCGTTTGGAGATCGCAGCAGAATTCACTTCTTCGCCTACGGTACTAGTATTGTTCAAAGTATTTGAATTCGTCCCGAGCAGCCCGTCCATCATACTGGCAAAATCCACTGTTGAAGCGGAGTTTCCATCCGATGCATTTGTTTCGTTGAGACTATTGGACAATTGCAGTTCCAGCAACTGCCGCGACGCGCGCGGATCAATCTGCATGAGTTATATTCACTCCCGTATAATGTAAACGTAGATTATGACTTTATTCTACATTATTTTACAGGCAGGTTCCATTGTTTTCAAAAAAATATTCCGATTTTACAACTTCATTGCGTATATGCGAAAAAACCTTCTGCAATCACCCCTTAAGTAAGGTGGAAGCAGAAGGCTGCAAATAACCAACTCATATCCAGTTCGGTTATCATTTTTTGTACTGATAATCAGATCATGTTTTTGCTTTATTAACGGGCGAATGGAATCATGAAGAAATAGCTAAGTGTTGCCACTGCGCCAAGTCCAATGGACCACGCACCCGCCGTTTTCCGGCCATTGACGTAAGCATAGTAACCAAGTACCGCTGCAGCTGGACCAAGGACAATGGACCACATAAATAAGGATGCGATACCAAAGGCCAGACCCATATATCCGGAGATTCGGCCAGTAGATTTCATGACACCGTCGTCATCTTCACGCTTCACAGGGGTATGATCGGTTCTTTCCGTAGGTTCTGTTCGAATAGAACCTGTTGGGGGCGCTACCTCTGCACCATACTCTTCCCTGTGGCTACGTCTTGGATAGTCTACACGCTGACGCTGCTTTTCATCTAACGGAGTCGTTTTTGGACGTTGCAACGGGTGATCATCTCTACGGTCATTATTCAATGCAAAGCACCTCCATATAAATGGGAATGACTGCTCATTTCGGTTTGAATGTGTGACAGCAAGTTGCAGATGAAGTACGGGCATGATCATGATGATCAGAATCAAAGGTCTCTCCGGCAAATTCCTCATGTAAGCGACGGGTGGCATGTTGGTCAATGTCAATCATGATGGCATCAGCCTGGCAGAAATTGTTTTCTCCCCAAAAGTGGCAGTTAGCAACACTGCATTTGACGATCGGCTTCTCTTGGCTCATTTTTATCACCTCGACATCTATTGTCTCCGCACCGTAAATCGGCTATTCTCCAACGAAATGCCAGATGATGACATGCTCCTTTATACGCGATGCCAGTTGAAAGAACACGCAAAAAAAACCGCCACAAGGGCGGTTTTGTCCAATTCGCATATAAGTTAAAAAATGTATTTACGCGTGATTGCGTTGATTTTGCATCCGACGCTGCGTGAGGTAGTCACTTTCATAAAAGGCCAGATCATCACGCAATTCTTCGTACGTTTTCGATATCTCAAGAATGACATCACGTACTGCACGAATCGGCTTATCACGGAATCGGATCGCATCCTGACCAGTGTAAGCATATCTTCCATCTTCGGAGTAACATTCATTTTTAGGATAAAAAAAGCTGTTTATGCTTTGATGGTATGTGTTATAGAGAGCCTTTTCGGCAAAATCGACATCAAAATTGGCACGACGCAGCACAACGCCAAGTTTTTCGTAAGAAACTTCAGAAAAAACGAGCAAATGACGGAGATCCGAAAGAAATCCTTTGTAGAAGGCTGATGACTCCTCCGTCTGATTCTGATCTAGTTCAGGCAAGGCATTTTCATTCAAAAATTTTTCGATCCGATCGATAGCCGGTTTTAACTTTTCCCTAGTTGACTCACATGTTTTCTGTACATTGGCTGCTGACATAAAGGTAGCTCCCCCTTAAATAAGTCCTTACATATAGATCGGCCAACGGGAGATTCTCCCCTGACCTTGAATTCTCAGGTACTATCCTACCATAAAAAGATGACGAGCGGTATCCCTTAATCAGGCTTTCCCTTTCTGTCCCTGAACATGCCCATTACACACAGCTCACCTGATGTTCACCTGCATAAAAATAACCGCTTTTCCTAACGATAGATATATCCAGTGACAACGATGAAATCAGAGCACTGTAAGATGATTGTCAAAATAAACGAGGAGGTTCCATCCCCTATGTCCAGACCGAAATGGGTTAACTGGGCCATTGCCGCGGGTGCGGGCGCACTTGCCTTGACGCTTTTGCTTCCGACGTCCAATCGCCCTGTTCCTGCTCCAAGTGCCATGCCCGATTCTCCACACGAGGAGCATGCGAGCAAACAACGTCTTAAAGTTCAGGATGTAAAATCAACCGATCTGCTGACCCGTGCGGATGCCAAACAACACCTTAACATCATGCTTGAGAAGACCTCCAAAATGAACGATGTGCAAATAAGTCAATACGTTAAAGAGCTACAACAAACACATGATCATATACGGTCTATTGATGTAATGAATACCAAGGGATCTCGCAGCCGGCACTTTGACAAAACAGCAGCAAAAGGAAGCAAGATGGAACAGCAAAAGCTGGAACATTCTCTCGCCCTAGCCAAAAAAGCTGTGAGCAAACGTCAAAGCTTCGAATCTTCTTCCTTTCCTCTAGGCAAGGAAAAGTTTTTTGTTATGGCGCAACCTTCCAAGGATGGAGAACGTGCCGTCATCGCTCTGTTTAGCCAAAATGTACTGAATGCCGTGGAACAGCATCAGCGCAAAAATTTGCGCATGATCCCTTATCCGCGTGAAGGTAAATTCAAAATCGAGTCTGTGCACCCCGACACCCTAAAAGAAATTACTGTAAAAACAGGACATGATAATGCCAATGCCAGCCATTTTTACGAAAATGAAATCGTCATCCGTTTTCGTCAGGATCCAGGTGAACGGGATATGCGCATCATTAAATCTGACCTGCGGACGCAATCGGCACGCAAGCTGGGATACACGTATGTTTTTCGGTCGGAAAATATGAATTATCAACAATTACATGCTTATTTCGAACGTAAATGGAATCCGCTGTATATGGAACCCCACTACATGTATTTAACCAATGAAACCGTACCTGAACAAAAAGATGTAACCGTGCCCAATGATATTTTGTTCTCCGACTACCAATGGAACCTGCCCGCCATTGAGACTAACCGTGGCTGGAATATTACGAAGGGCAACAAGGATGTTATCGTTGCCGTGGTAGACACCGGCGTCGATCTGACTCATCCTGATTTGAAGGGCAAGCTGCTGAAAGGTTATAACGTTGTCGATCCAGCGAGCAAACCACTTGATGACGTAGGACATGGTACACATGTAGCAGGCATCATCGGCGCTGTTGTGAATAACAACGAAGGTGTAGCAGGCATGAGCTGGTATAACAAGGTACTACCTGTTAAAGTGCTCGACAATTCGGGGTCAGGCACAACCTATGCTGTGGCAGAAGGCATCATTTGGGCCGCTGATCATGGAGCCAAGGTCATTAACATGAGTCTGGGTAACTACGCAGATGCCCAATTTCTTCATGATGCTATCAAATACGCTTTTGATCGCGACATCGTATTAATTGCAGCGACCGGTAACGATAATACGGAGCGTCCGGGATACCCTGCCGCTTATCCAGAAGTATTTGCGGTATCCGCTACGGATGCGGACATGAACAAAGCTTCCTATTCCAACTACGGGGATTACGTCGATGTGACGGCTCCAGGCTCCAGCATTGCAAGTACGTATCCGAACAACCAATATGCAGCCTTGTCCGGAACGTCGATGGCAAGCCCCCATGTAGCGGCACTTGCAGGCTTGATTCGCTCACTCAATCCTGATCTGACCAACACAGAAGTCATGGATCTCATGCGTCAAAGCGTCATAGATCTCGGAGACCCAGGTCATGACAAGTATTTCGGTTATGGTCAAATCGATGTGTTTAAAGCATTGGAGGCGGCCTCTGGTAACAGTGCCCCACTCCAGTTCTGGCCACAACATGTGAGACAGCAAATGGATAATACAATGAAAAAGTACATCAAACAATAACCGTACACTGGATATAAAAAAACAAAAGCAGCTGCGCCCCGGGGCGTATGCTGCTCTTTGGTATGTTTACCTATTTCCCCGGGGCACCCGCTGCGACTAGCGCTTGCGAGAAGTTGTGCGGGATTTGCTTGATTTTTTCACGGATTTTTTCTTACCGTTGTGGCTTGAAACATAACAAGGATCTTCTTCTTTGACCACGACAGGATACATGTGATGATGGATCGGCACACAGTGATGTTTTTTGATGACTTCGATCGGGTGAATTACGGGTACGATTTGTGGGATGTAATAATCTTCAACAACCTGGATTGGGTCACAAACAATCGGACAAAGCGGTGGACAGAAATGGTTCATTTCAAACCAACTCCCTTTCAAGTGATACTATAACGTATTGCACTGGGTCCAATGTGGATTGGATGTATGTCCGTGTTCCAAAAATTAAATAAGCGGGAGCCTGTCCGCTTTAGCCCCACCCTGTTGAGGGGTAATGTTCTTAATAACCCTGCATAATACCCGTAGACCTTCACATAACAGCTCCTGATTCGTAACCGTGAAGCAGATCCTCAGACTCGCCATATCCGTTTCCCCTACATAACAGGCAGAGCCAGGTAAAAAGGAAACACCTGCGACAAGCGACTGGCGGTGCAGTTCACGCATATCCAAACCATCAGGCAATTGCAGCCACAAGTTTAGTCCACCATCAGGCAAAGTCCAGTACATCCCGGGAGAACCATGTTCCTCCAGTACCGTTGATGCGGCAAGAAGCCGGGAATATAACTCATCCCTCAATCGCGCTGTATACGCACTGTATTGATGCTGTATGAACGATTGCAAGGCCTTTTGTGTAAGCAGCGGACTCCCGAGATCCGCAGTGGATTTGGCTGCAACAAGTCGGGTGAGCACACTTCCGTCTGCAACCGCACACGCCACACGGCAGCCTGGAGACAGTACTTTGCTGAAGCTTTTGATATATATCACATGCCCCGTCCCATCCATGGATTTAATGGAAGCAGGGGGAGGATCACGGAAATACAGATCGGCGAACGGATCATCCTCCAGGATGAGACAATGATAACTTTGAGCAAGATTAAGCAGTTGCGCACGCCGTTTGGCACTCATCGTAATGCCTGTAGGATTGTGAAACGTAGGAATGGTATATATCAACTTGGGCGGGTATGTATCACATAACCGGGTTAACAGATCTATACGCATACCATCGTCATCCATTGGCACCGTAATAATCTTTGCTCCTCTGCTTGTAAACACATCTATTGCTCCGGTATAGCTTGGTGCTTCCATGTATACGACGTCACCAGGACCAACAAACGTACGCGCGACAAGATCGATTCCCTGCTGGGTACCGCTCGTAATCAGCATCCGTTCGGGCATTACCCGCAAACCTCTTTCCGCAAAATGCCCGGAAAACGTCTGACGCAGTTCGCGATCTCCCTGAAAAGACCCATAGGCAGCCATGCGCTCTGGATGATCCGAGGAAAGCCGGTACGCACTATCGATAATCTCTCGGGTTGGCAACAATTCAGGCTGAATTGCCGACATATGCAGCTCATATCTAACTTGTGGAGATGCATCAAAATGTCTCCAGAGCTGAGCTCGGGGCAAATAATCCACAAGGGCCATCTGCCAGTTCCAAGTTGTGCTGGATTCATTTTTTGCATGAGTGCGGTGAGTCCTCTCCATATCCTCCGTTATCTCCAGCTCATGCGCCCCCCGTACATAACAACCCTTCCCCTGGGAACACGTAATTAGCTGTATGGCTTCAAGCTCGGCATAGGCTTTGGACACAGTGACCAGGCTGACGCCCAGATCTGTGGTCATTTTACGAACAGACGGCAGACGGGTTCCAGGCTCGATTAGTCCAGACCTTATTCGGTCAGCAAGTGTAAGGGCAATCTGAATATACAATTTGGTGCTGCTTCCCCGTTTCAATTCAATATGCACACATGCACCCTCCCAACTGTTATGATCAGCATTTTACTGTTATACTGCAGTCCGTCTATTATAGTTTATAATATCAGTATAACAGTGAATAACAGGAGATGAGAATAATATGAATATCCCTTGGTCCAAAATGGCACAAAATACCCCGTCCTCTGTCGTTCGCGACATGTTACAGGCTGCACAGGCGCCTGGAATGATTTCTCTAGCCGGCGGTTTACCTGCCCAGTCATCATTCCCGCTTGAAGCCATCCGTGACGCATACGAAAAGGTATTCATGGGTGGTTCAGCGGCTCTTCAATATGCAGAGACGGAAGGATTCCGACCACTACGTGCCAAAATTGCAGAACGTCTTGAATCCAAGGGCATTCCCGCTTCACCTGATCATATGCTTCTGACTACAGGTTCCCAGCAATCCATTGACCTGGTGTGCCGAATCTTGCTCGATCCAGGCGACAGCGTGCTAGTTGAATCACCAACCTATCTGGCTGCCCTTCAAGTCATTCATTCCTATCAGGCTGAAGCGCACGGTGTTGCCTGTGATGATGACGGAATGTTGCCTGAATCACTGGAGGAACAGCTGCAATTGCATCGTCCAAAGCTCGTTTACATTAACCCTACGTTCTCCAACCCGTCAGGTAAAGTATGGAGTCGCGCCAGACGTCAGCAAGCCGTAGACCTGTGCCGGAAATATGGGGTACTGATCCTGGAAGACGATCCTTATGGTGAAATCCGCTTTAAACCGGAACAACTAGATGCCCCTGCACTGGCGAAACTGGATGCGGAATCCTATGAGGGTCCATCCAATGTCATCTACACCAGCACATTCTCCAAAACAGTTGCTCCTGGCCTCCGCACTGGCTGGATACTGGCTGCTCCGGATGTTATCCAAATAGCTGCCCGCGCCAAACAGGGGGCAGATTTGCATTCCAGCAGCATCGACCAAAGAGCACTTCATGCACTACTGGAATCTTTCGATCTGGACGGCCATATTCGCAATATTTCACAGGATTATGAACAACGGATGAGAAAAATGACCACTCTCATGGCTGCAAAATCGTGGGAAGGTATCTCTTGGAACTCACCGCAAGGCGGAATGTTCCTGTGGCTGCAATTGCCTGAGGGCATGCTGGCCAGCAATCTGTTTACCTATGGAATTCAGGAAAAAGTATGTATTGTACCAGGGGATTCATTCTATGCGGGTACACCGGAGCTGAACCGTATGCGGATCAACTTTACTCATACGGATCCAGATCTGCTTCCCGAGGCTGTAGAGCGTATGGATCGTGCCATTCAACGCTGGCATGCATCATTACAGTCAGACAGTGTAGTTACACTGTAACGAACTGTCATCCACTGTATCATTAGGAACAATTTCTCATTCCAACGAATAACACAAAAATAAGGCGTCAGACCCGAGAAAGCTCGAAGTCTGACGCCTTATTTATATGACCTGCAAGTGCAGGAATTCTTTTGAAGTTTAATCGCATCCTTCTGATCAGTCAGGCACATCAGGTACAATCGTTCTGTTTGCCCGTGACTGATAGTGGACTGCACTTGTTACAGTTTGTGTTGTAGTTAGGAAAGCTTACCGTAAGCCGGGTTCTGTGCTCTTCGTGGTTCAGACGGGAACTACCCTCCCACCACAAGCGACAATCATCTATCTAGGCCATACATTGCTGCACAGCTCAAGCGACCAACCTAGACACACCTCGGGCTAAGGCTGCCTTCTCCGAAGAGTCGACTGTGTCCCATTAGGTCTTGCTCCAGATGGGGTTTACCAGGAACGAAGTCACCAGCGTTCCTCGGGGTCTCTTACACCTCGGTTCCATCCTTGCCTGTGCCGGAAAATCCGGCCATCGGCGGTCCATTTCTGTGGCACTATCCTTCAACTCGCGCTGACTGGACGTTATCCAGCATCCTGCCCTGTGGAGCCCGGACTTTCCTCTCGTGGCAACGAAGGCCACCAGCGATTGTCTGTCAAGCTTTCCGAACAACATTACATAGTATACAGGCATTTTAGTTTACAAACAAGCTTAATCTTACAGGAAGCATTGAACCCGAGTGCTTTTAGATAAATTGGAATACTTCCGTATTTACCTCCGATGCAGTCACTTGCGTGTCATAACGTTTGTCTTCCAAACGTGAGCGCAGCCAATCCGCAGTTTTCGGTTTCATGATTTTCTCGGCATTATGCCCGGCGTCGATGATACACATACCCGCCATCAGCGCATCGTGAGCCGTATGATAATCAATGTCTCCAGTTACGATGACATCGGCACCTTTGAACCGTGCAGGAAGAGTATAACGGCTACCTGAGCCTCCAAGCACTGCTGCTTTTTTGATCTGCCGATTGAGATCGCCTACTACCCTAACGTATGGCACATCCAGTTGGGCCTTAACGACCTCCACAAGCTCACCGAGTGTCTTTGGTTGTTTGAGTGGTCCCAAGCGCCCCAGACCCAGCGTACGGCCTTTTAAATCCATTGCATACAGGTCATAGGCCACTTCCTCATACGGATGCGCCTTAAGCATTGCTTGTACAACCTTGCTGCGCAGACTCTGCGGTACAATGGTCTCAATCCGCATTTCCTCTACACGCTCCATCTGCCCCTCTGTACCGATGAAAGGTTGTGTCCCCTCTCCCGGTACAAAAGTACCTGTGCCCTCCGTATTGAAGCTGCACTTGTTGTACTGCCCAATACTGCCAGCACCCGCTTCGAGAACCGCCTGGAGTACCTGCTCATGATGGGTGCGAGGTACAAATACAGCCAGTTTGAACAAATGATCTGTATGTACATCCTCAAGTGATTCCTTGCTCTCAATACCAATGGCCTCGGCCATCCAGTCATTCATGCCGCCTTCAGCCACATCCAGATTGGTATGACTAATGTACACCGCAATATCATGCTTGATTAGCTTCTCATACAGTTTCCCCATGGGTGTATCGGTATTCAATGACTTGACCGGACGGAAAATGATGGCATGGTGCGCAATAATCAGATTGGCTCCAATCCGAATGGCCTCGTCTACAACTTCGTTCGTAACATCAAGTGCGATAAGAACGTGCGTAATTTCCTTTTGCAAACTGCCAAGCTGAAGACCAATCCGATCGTCCGGCACAGCCAGATGTTTGGGAGCAAGCTGCTCCATCAATTGAATTACAGTTTGACCTTTGGCAAACATGAGAGTACCTCCTTCAAGTTCACAATAAGACGCTCCACCTCAGCCGCCTTGTCCCGTGAAGACACCTGATCAGATTTGGAGATGGACTGCGCGACACTTTGCAGCTTGACGATTTCGCTCTCCCATTTGGCAAAAAACACATCCGTTGGACGGTCTGTTAAATAAGGCCCCATGCGCAGCAGCAAATCTGATGTCAATTCCACTCCGCCTTCAAGCGGACGTAAGCGATACACTTCCTCATTGGCGATCGGACTGAGTTCTTGCGGCATTGCTGTAATAATCTCGTACACTTTGCCATCTTCCTCAAGCAGCTGTTCTGCAACGACCACCCAGTGATGCTCCAACAACCAACGTCTGAGAATATCCTCACCAACATTAGGCTGCAAAATAAGAAGCTTGACCTCATCCAGTTTGGAGAGGCCACGGTCCAGAATGGAGGCAATGAGTGCTCCTCCCATACCGGCAATGGTGATAACGTCCACTTCTCCAGCAGAGATGACATCCAAGCCATCTCCACGACGTACTGTAATTCGTTCCTTCAGGCCTGCATCGCTGACTTGCTTGCGTGCAGCTTCATAAGGGCCTGGGTTGACTTCTCCGGCTACTGCACCTACTGCTTTCCCGCTGCGTACTGCCGCAACTGGAAGCAAAGCATGGTCTGAGCCAATGTCAGCCAAGCGGCTGCCTTCGGGAATTTGATCATGTATCCGCTGTAATCGATTCGAAAGTTTCATGAAGCACCTACACCATTCATTTAATTTATTGATTTGCATTGAACAACGAAAAGCGATAAAATGAAATCCAATAAAACATTTCAAGGATGAATTACCAAAACCAAGAAATTTAGATGTTCAATTTAAAAATAAAGGAGACCCCGCCGCCGCTAAAGCGTCTTGCGGAAAGTCTCCCATAGTGATGTTATTCGAGGAAATCTTTAAGCCGTTTACTGCGGCTAGGGTGACGCAATTTGCGAAGAGCTTTGGCTTCAATTTGACGAATACGCTCACGCGTAACACCAAATACCTTGCCCACTTCTTCCAGCGTTCTTGTACGTCCATCGTCCAGACCAAAACGCAGACGAAGCACGTTCTCTTCACGCTCAGTCAATGTATCCAGGACATCTTCGAGCTGTTCTTTTAGCAACTCATAAGCAGCAGCATCCGCCGGAGCCAATGCTTCCTGATCCTCGATGAAATCACCCAGATGGGAATCATCTTCCTCACCAATCGGTGTTTCCAGGGAAACCGGTTCCTGAGCAATCTTCGTAATCTCACGAACTTTTTCCACACTCAGATCCATCTCGGCAGCGATTTCTTCCGGTGTCGGTTCACGCCCAAGTTCCTGCAACAGCTGACGGGATACCCGGATCAGCTTATTAATCGTCTCCACCATGTGCACAGGAATACGAATCGTACGTGCTTGGTCCGCAATCGCACGGGTGATCGCTTGGCGAATCCACCATGTCGCATACGTACTGAATTTATAACCCTTTTTGTGGTCGAATTTCTCAACCGCTTTGATCAGACCCATGTTACCTTCCTGAATCAGATCCAGGAACAACATGCCACGTCCAACATAACGCTTGGCGATACTTACCACGAGACGAAGGTTAGCTTCAGCCAAACGACGTTTCGCTTCTTCATCCCCGTTTTCAATCCGTTTGGCCAACTGCACTTCGTCATCCGCAGACAACAAAGGTACACGACCGATTTCTTTGAGATACATCCGAACAGGGTCGTTGATTTTGATTCCTGGTGGAAGGCTCAGATCATCATCAAAGTGGAATTCATCGTCTCCCTCTCTGGTGTTGTTCTCGGAATCTTCACTAGGGCGAAGGGTTACCTCTTCATCATTTTCGTTCACGACATCAATACCCAGGTCACTCAGTTGTTCATAGAACTCATCCATCTGCTCTGCGTCTTGCTCAAACGGGGAGAGTTTTTCTATAATTTCCTTGTAGTTCAACGAAGCTCTTTTCTTACCTGATTCAATCAATTGATCTTTAACCTGATCCAGCGTCAATTCTGTTTCTAGTTCAGTATGCTGATCATTCGCCATAACTCGACTCCCTCCTCCCTAGAAACATCCAACATTCAGATGTTCACTGTCTCTCTAGGGCAATCATTTCAAGTACAATTTGTGCCGCGCGTACAGAATCACCTGCCCGCTCTGCAGCAATCATTTCTTCTTTTTTCAGATCGTACTCTTTCTTACGCGGATACTTCAGCACTTCCCTGATGCAATCGTCAAGTGCTTGAATACTCCATTCACCTGGACCATCCATCATTGAGATTGAACTGACCGTCTTTTCCAGTCGGTCGTCATGAAGTGAAGACATAAAACGGCTTGTATCCGACGGTTTGCCTTGCGCATAATAGGCATATAGATAAGCAGCAATAGCTGCATGATCATCCAAGTTAAAAGCTTCACCAAGATGCTCATTCACGTACTGGGCAGCCTCATCATCCTGAAGCATCCAGGCAAGCAGTTTGCGTTCAGCAGCGTGATAAGCCGGCAACAGATTGGGTGTAGGCACCTGCCTATTTTGTTGCCTACCATTATTCCACCTTTTCGGGTTATTATCCCCATACTGGAGGTTATTTTTCATGGCCTCCCGTTCTTCATTACACTCCTGCTTCAGTGTTTCATAAGATACGTCCACTTCCGCAGCCAGTTCCCGAAGATATACTTCCCGTTCTGTAGGAGAAGACAATGGAGCAATAAGTTTCACCGCTTCCTTGGAATAAGCGATTTGTCCGCCGCCTTCTAGCAGTATATGGTTTTTTTTAAGGTTTATAAGCTTAAATTTTGTAGTCGTTACGGCGCCATCCACAATTTGGTTTCGGAACCGCTCGCCACCATGCTTTCGGATAAAATCATCCGGGTCGAGTCCATCCGGAATCAGAGCAATTTTGACCTGTAACCCAGCTTCCTCGAGTATAGGGAAGTTTTTGAGCGCCGCAGCCTGTCCAGCTCGATCACCGTCATAACATACAATGACTTCATCACACATGCCTTTAAGCATCAATGCCTGATTCTCAGTGAGCGCGGTACCCATTGCCGCTACACCATTCTGGATATCCTGATCCCAGGCGGAGATAACATCCCCATACCCTTCGAACAATATGGCCTGCCTTTGTTTGCGAATTGCATTTTTGGCATGATGCAGATTGTAGAGAACACGGCTTTTGTTAAATAACCGGGTTTCCGGTGAATTTAGGTACTTCGGTTGCCCGTCTCCCAAAATGCGACCTGCAAATGCAATCGGCTTTCCGCTCCTGCCGTTAATCGGAAACATCACCCTGTCTCGGAAACGGTCCACATAACCCTGACCTTCGTTTCGCTGTGACAGTAAACCACCCTTTTCCATCTCTTCAAGCGGAAATTCGCGCTTTTCCAGAAATTGTACCAAGGTATCCCAGCGATTAGGCGCATAGCCAATCTGGAATTGGTCAATGAGTTTGTCGCTGAACCCACGTGAGCGTAAATATTCCATAGCCACTTTACCGTGCTCTGTATTTTTCAATAAGAAATGATACAGCTTCGCGGTAAGCTCATATGCTTCCAATAAACGTTCGGTTTCTGGATTAACATGAGCCGATTCACGCCCCTGCCAGTCCCCCATTGAAATGTGGCTTTCTTCTGCCATCGTCTTGACGGCCTCGGGAAAGGATAACCCTTCGATTTCCATCCTGAATTTGATGGCATTTCCACCCGTGCCGCAACCGTAGCAATAGAAAATTTGTTTCTCAGGCGTAACTGTAAACGAAGGCGTCTTCTCAGAATGAAAAGGACAGAGGCCTTTCATATATTTCCCCTGTTTGGTCAGATGTACAAATCGGCTCACCGTATCGACGATATCATGCTGCTGTAACACCGATTCAATAATGCTTTCGGGTATACCGCCTTGTCCGGTACTCATCTTGGTCCACCTTCATCTCTTTAACACGTAAATATTATTCGATAAACTTACACATTCTCCTGCAAATGTTTCAAAAGTTTTGTCAGTTTATGTTGAAAAATTTCCCGATCCTGCTCTGTGAAAGGCTTTGGGCCTTTTCCATAATGTCCTCTTTTTCGTGCTTTGGCGGCAGTATGACGGGAATCCAGCATGAAATCAATGTCACGATCATTAAATTCACGACCACGAAATGATAAAACATAACAACGTTTGCCAAGTGCGAGCGCCGCCAGTCCATAATCCTGTGTAATGACCACATCGTATGGCTTGATGTGATTGGCAATGTAAAGGTCTGCACTCTGATCACTTCGATCTACCTGAACGGTACGCACTCCTTCTCCGCCCTGAAGAAAATGATCAAATGAAGAAACCATCAATACAGGAACTTTGAATTGGAGAGCTGTTTCTGCGATCTCAGCCTTGACCGGGCAAGCATCACCATCCACAACAATGTGGCGTACATTCAACTCACTCAAAGCCAGACCACCCGGTTTCATAAAATAGCTGCATATTGTAATATACGACCCCAGCCAGTCAAAATCCTTCTGACCGGTCTATGGAAATCAAAGGCTAAAATACGGAACGGCTGTAAATATAAATTTTTCACAATCCGTTCCGTATATTTATACCCTCATATATCCTTCTTTAATACTGAATTTATGCTTTGCCGCAGATCTGTCCACTCAGAGCAGAAAAGGACCCGACTACCAGACCAATTTGGAGAAATCAGCAAAAGCTTTCAGATCACGGTCAATGGCTGCAAGCAATGCCAGACGATTCGCACGCACAGCCTCGTCTTCAGCCATAACCATAACCGAATCGAAGAATACGGTGATAGCTTCCTTCCAAGCTGATGCAATCGCGAGCGCTTCAGCAGCAGCATGCTGAGACAATACCTGACGATATTCCTCATTGGTTTTGCTCCATGCTGCATGCAGCTGGCGCTCTCCTTCTTCTGTGAAGAGTTCTGCATGTACCGAAGCATTGGATGCTTTGGCAGCCAGATTACCGACACGGTTGAAGGATTCGACGGTTGTTTTGAAGGCATCTCCCGTTTGGACAGCTGCCATGAGTGCCTCACCTTTTGGAACTACCGCGCTGATATCATCAAATCCGGAAGAAATCACTGCGTCCACAACATCATAACGGACCGTTTCCGACAACAGTTTTTTCACACGAAGACCGAAGAAGTCCTGCAAATCTTTACGAACCTCTTCATCCGCACGTTTCAACAGGTTCATCTGAGCATGCACTTGAAGTGCAACGCCGAATACATCGGACAATGTCAGCGGAAGATTGTGATCCAGCAAAATTTGTACGATCCCTGCTGCCTGACGGCGCAACGCGTAAGGATCTTGAGATCCTGTAGGAATAATATTGATCGAGAAACAACCTACAATTGTATCTATTTTATCCGCAGCACTCACAATAGCACCAACAAGCGAAGCAGGAGATTGATCTCCAGCGAATCGTGGCTGATAGTGCTCAAATACCGCTTTGGCCACTTCTTCTTTTTCACCAGCTTTACGGGCATAATCCTCACCCATCACACCTTGCAGTTCAGGGAATTCTCCCACCATAAGTGTAACAAGGTCGAATTTGCAGATATCCGCAGAACGATTCACCGCTTCGGCTACATCGGCTGGTACTTGCAGCTTGCTAGCCAGACCATCCGCAATTTTGCGAATACGGCGAACTTTATCTCCAACCGTTCCCAGCTCTTCCTGGAAGACGATACTTTCCAGTTTCGACAATGCATCCTTAATCTCCAGCTTCTGGTCTTCCTCGTAGAAGAACTTGGCATCAGACAGACGTGCACGAAGTACCTTTTCGTTTCCTTTTGCAATGACATTCAGTGAATCACTGCCGCCGTTGCGAACCGTAACGAAGTATGGCAGCAATTGTCCATCATTATCAAGCACCGGGAAATAACGTTGATGCTCACGCATCGAAGTAATCAGTACCTCTTGTGGAATATTCAAAAATGAAGATTCGAATGTTCCGAACAGCACTGTTGGTATCTCAACCAGGAACAGGACCTCTTCCAGCAAATCTTCCTTGATCGCAATATCCCATTTCTTCTCGGAAGCCAAAGCCTGGATCTGGGATACAATCATCTGCTCACGTTCTTTAATATCCGCAATGACATGCTCGGAACGAAGCACTTCCACATACGAAGCGGGATCCGAAATGATCGCCTCTTTTCCGAGGAAACGATGTCCACGTGTTACATTGCCAGACTTTACGCCTGCAACTTCCAATTCAATAACATCGCTGCCCAGCAGAGCAACAATCCAGCGAATCGGACGCACAAATTTGAAATCATACGAAGCCCAACGCATGAATTTCGGGAACGTCATTGCATGCAGTATAGCCAGCAAACCTTGACCAATTACAGATGAGGTTTCAACGCCTTTACTGCTCTTGGTCGCGTAGATATATTCCACGCCGCTCAGTTCCTTGAATGTAAACTGATCCGGTTCAACTCCCTGACTACGGGCAAATCCGAGTGCAGCTTTACTCCAGTTACCACTGTCGTCGAGTGCTATTTTACGGGAAGGTCCTTTAACTTCTTCCTCCACGTCTTCCTGTTTCTCGGCAACATCTTTGATCAAAACAGCCAATCGGCGCGGTGTGGCATAGGCATTCACTTCACCGTAAGAAATGCGGGATGCATCCAGCCATTTCACGACACGATCCTGCAGCTGTTCAATTGCTGCTCGCATGAAGCGTGCAGGCACTTCTTCCAGACCAATTTCAAATAACAGATCCTTAGACATGCTCAGCTCCCCCTTTCTTGATCAGCGGGAAGCCGAGCTTCTCACGCTCTTCCACATATGTTGCAGCCACTTGACGAGCCAGATTACGGACACGGGTAATGTACCCAGTACGCTCCGTTACACTGATTGCTCCGCGCGCATCCAACAGGTTGAACGTATGGGAACATTTCAACACATAGTCATATGCCGGGAAAACCAGATTCTGTGCCATAGCCTTGTTCGCTTCCTCTTCATGCATGTTGAAGAGCGTAAACAACATTTTGACATCAGATACTTCAAACGTATATTTGGAGTGTTCGAATTCAGGCTGACGGAACACATCACCATATGTAATTCCGTCTACCCATTCCAACTCAAACACATTTTCTTTTTCCTGAATGTATGAAGCAAGACGCTCCATACCATACGTAATTTCAACTGCTACCGGATTCGTCTCGATTCCACCGACTTGTTGGAAATACGTAAATTGGGTGATTTCCATACCGTCCAGCCAGACTTCCCAGCCAAGACCAGCACAGCCGAGGGAAGGGTTCTCCCAGTTGTCTTCAACAAACCGAATATCATGTTTGAGCGGATCAATACCCAACTGTTTCAGACTTTCCAGGTAAATCTCCTGAATATTGTCTGGCGAAGGCTTGATAATAACCTGGAATTGATGATGCTGATAGAGACGGTTTGGATTTTCTCCATAACGACCATCCGAAGGACGGCGGGACGGCTCTACATAAGCTACTTTCCAAGGCTCGGGTCCAAGCGAACGCAAAAAGGTCATCGGGTTCATCGTACCTGCCCCTTTTTCCGTATCATATGGTTGAACAATAATACAGTTGTGCGCGGCCCAGAATTGTTGCAGCGTGAGAATCATCTGCTGAAAATTCATAATCATGCTCCTTTTCGATGGTTTGTGATGAACAAGCCTAGAACGGTACAGACAATAAAAAGCCCTCGTCCTACGCCTGTTATACAGACATAGGGACGAGAGCTATTCCCGCGGTTCCACCCTACTTGGCTTAGATATAAACAGAGATCCTGTTCATTCAAGCCCACTTTTCCGTGTCATTCATGCTCCCGAGTGCCGTTTCACAGACCGATTCAACCCGGCTCCCACCATCCCCGGCTCGCTCACACAAGATTAGTAAGGTCAACCGACCTCTTCTGCTCCTGAATGTATAAATCAAGTCTCCTACTTTCTCGTTCAATGCATGTCTCCAAAAGAGAAATTATAGTTCATAATATATAAAAATAAGTACGAAGTCAAGATATATTACTTATTTCACATCAAGACGACTCAAATCCCGTACTTTTCCATTTGATCAAGAAAAGAACGGGATTTTAGATTCAAGCCAAGTTGATGATCCATAAAGGCCCGCATGATCTTTTTGATCTCATCCCGGGTGCCTTCGCTAACCGATATATTACCAAGCCTTTGCAGATCCAGCTGTGCAAACAGACGCAAGAGTTTCAACGCCTTCGGACTCACGGACATCGCCGGAGGATCAAAGTGTTTGCAAGCACGGCACAGAACGCCTCCAAGCCTTGGACTAACAAATAATTGCTCATCCGGACGCTCGTGACCACAAGAAATGCAATCATCCAGCTGAGGTCCGTACCCGGCTGCCTGTAATATTTTCATTTCATACAGGCTTGTGATGACTACCGGATCTTTCTCTTCCTTCAACGCCTGAAGACAGGCTTTCAACTGTTTGAACCAGAACGTACCTGTCTCTTCATCCTGCAACACACGATCCAACAGTTCACAAGCATAAGATGCATAGGAGGCCTTAATCAGATCTTCACGCAGCTCATGATAAGATTCGATGATCTCACCTGCGTTTAGTGTTCCCAGACCGGTGTTACGAAAATATACATATTGACCATACGTAAATGGCTGCACCAGTGCAGCATGTCGGCTTTTGGGCTTTTTGGCACCGCGGACGAGTACCCCTACTTTCCCGCCGCTTTCGGTGCAAAGCGTAATGATTTTGTTTCCCTCGCCGTAGTCCATGCTGCGGATGACAATCCCTTCCACCCTGTATAGCATGCCTCGTCACCTAACCATTCCCGAATTAGCCAATTAACCTTCGGCTTCTTCATCTTCAATCACTTCCCTTGCAGGTTCCGACTCCTGTCCCACTGAGCTACATGCCTCGGCATACAACAGATAGGATTCCACATCCCCCGTCATCGCAAAAACCTTCCACGAAAAATCTCGCATCGGAATTTCATCCTCTCTTCGGAAATGACGTCTGCTTCTACCAGATAGGATGGAGTCTTGCAAGGTAAACTATGTGTTGCAATTACTGGATACAATTCCGACGATTAGTCGCGGCCAAAGCCAAGGTCACGCAGAACTCGATCCTGATTTCTCCAGTCTTTTTTCACTTTAACCCACAGATCCATGAAGATTTTGGAACCTAACAGGTTTTGAATATCATGGCGGGCACGTTTCCCCACTTCTTTAAGCAAGGCACCCTGTTTACCGATAATGATCCCTTTTTGCGAATCACGCTCCACAAAAATGACGGCAGAAATATAAACGACGCCGTTGTCCTGTACTTTCATATCCTCAATCGTGACCGCAATGGAGTGAGGCACTTCTTCACGCGTCATTTGCAAAATTTTCTCCCGAATCAACTCAGCACAAACGAACTGCTCCGGATGGTCTGTAACCTGGTCATCTGGATAGTACTGCGGACCTTCCGGCAAATACTTGCCGAGCTGCTCAAGCAAGGTACTTACGTTGCTGCCGAGCATGGCAGAAACAGGTACGATTTCAGCGAAATCATGCAGCTTGCGATATTCCTCAATCAGCGGAAGCAATGCTTCCGGCTCAATTTTATCAATTTTGTTCATGACAAGAATGACAGGCGTCCGTACATTTTTCAATTGTTCTGCAATATAACGGTCACCACCGCCCATGCCTTCCGAGGCATCGATCAGGAACAGAGCAGCTTCGACTTCTCCGAGCGTATTCAAAGCGGTCTGGTTCATGTAATCGCCCAGCTTGGATTGACGTTTGTGAATCCCTGGCGTATCCAGGAAAACGATTTGTTGGTGTTCCGATGTATAAACACCATGAATCTTATTACGAGTCGTTTGTGGCTTGTCCGACATAATCGCAATTTTCTGTCCAATGACTTGGTTCATCAGTGTGGATTTACCTACATTGGGACGTCCAATAATGGCTACAAAGCCGGATTTGAATGCTTGTTTTTTCATTTGTTCCTCCTCAGGCGCCTAGGCCTGGAATATATTGGTTTTTACTTTTTAGCAGAGTTCAGATCAGATGGTCCAAAAGCCCATGGCAATAGCTCGGCAACTGTAGTCTCCTGCAGATCACCTTTCATGTTACCCAGAATAACTTTCATATCCGGTTCACACAGTTCATACATCACTTGACGACATACGCCGCATGGAGCAATCGGGCCGTCTGTATCTCCTACAATGGCAATGGCTTTGAAACTGCGTGGTTGCTTACCTCCTGCAATCGCACTGAACATGGCTGTACGCTCAGCACAGTTGCCTGGCGTATAAGCAGCATTCTCAATATTACAACCATGATGCACATGTCCCTCACTGTCAAGCAAAGCTGCACCTACACCAAAATGAGAATAAGGCGTATACGCTTTCGTACGTGCCTTAATTGCTTCTTGCATCAACAAATCATTATCCATAATTAATCTCTCCCTTAGGGTGTATATAAAGTTGCACTCAATGAGTTAAGTTCAACTTAAAAATATTTGCACTGGCCTCTCCGCTGTCAGAACAACCTTACGATCACTGTTATCCCCGGATTTTATTGATTCCCTTTTCCAAAGTGAAAATCCGGTGATAAAGGCGAACGCTTCGCTTCTACAGGTTATTTCTGACCTCTCCGTTATTGTGCAAACCAGAAGTTCAACTTAAAAATGAGTCCAACTTTATAATTTGTGTGTAATATTAAAATCAAAACAAAAACAAAATCACAGCAAACCCAGCCAGCTCATCACCGGTTTAATGAAAACGATACTCCCGATGATGACGGCGAACACCGCAGCCAGCAAAACTGCACCGGCCGCGGTGTCCTTCGCCGCTTTTGCCAGCGGATGTATATGCGGATGCGCCAGATCTACAGCAGCTTCCACAGCTGTATTCATCAGCTCCGTCACAAGAACCAGAAAAACGGCTGTCAGTACAAACATCCAGTCCGTTCTGGAAATCCCGAAAAAAAAGCCGGCTGCACACATCAAAATGGCGACTCCTGTATGAACTCTTACATTCCGCTGAGTCCGCAGCCCGTATACGATTCCTTCCGCAGCATTGCGGAATACCATCCCCCAGGAGCGCCTTTTCATTATCGTGTCAACCCGGCTTGGGCGAGTACCGCTTCCTGTTTGCCCATCATTTCGGCTTCGCTGGCTTCATCCTGATGATCATATCCAAGCAGGTGCAAGAAGCCATGAACAAACAGGAACCCGAGCTCACGTTCAAATGAATGCCCATATTCTTCACTCTGCAGGATGGTCCGTGGAACAGAAATAATAATATCCCCCAGAACATCCGGCATTTCTTCCATTTCTTCATCCTCATCCAGTTCGTAGATGATATCCAGTTCCTCATCCACAGTCTCATTCATTGCAAAAGACAATACATCTGTTGGACGATCAATGCCGCGATAGTCACGGTTCAGCTCATGAATCTGCTCATCATCTACGAAAGTCAGGGCCACTTCCCCGTCCGCAACACCCTCTGCTTCCCCTGCAAGGTTCAGCAGCTGCTCCAGCATTGCGATCATCGGTTCGGTGATTTCTTTATCCTGTTGTTCATTATTCCATGCTAGGTTAAGACTCATTCTTTCATACTCCTGTCTTCTCATATTAGCGAATCAACCCGCTTCAGGCGAGGTTGGCTTCGGTTTCTTCATTTCTTCCGGATATTCAATCCTGGAGTGGAATATACCCATGACGGTTTCCTTAAGGGTCTTGGCGACGATATCCAGCTCCCGCATTGTCAGATCACAGTCGTTAAACTGATGATCGTCCAGTCGACCTTTAATAATCTTTTCGATCATGGACTCCACTTGCTCTACAGTAGGCTTCCGCAAGGAACGGACCGCAGCTTCCACGCTGTCAGCAATACCAACAATCGCCGACTCTTTGGACTGAGCCTTGGGACCCGGATAACGGAAATCATCTTCCGTAAAATCAGGTTCCACTCCTGCTTCCTCAGCCTGACGCAGTGCTTTGTGATAGAAGTAATGCAGGAAGGTTGTTCCATGATGCTGCTCAGCTATGTCCCGAATAGGCCTCGGCAGCTTGTAGTCCTTCTGCATTTCCACACCATCGCGTGCGTGAGCCACGATAATGGACTTGCTCAGCTTTGGATCAATCGAATCATGCGGATTTTCCATATTGTTTTGATTTTCAATGAAATAAATCGGTCGCTTGGTCTTGCCAATATCATGGTAATACGAGCCGACCCGACATAACAACCCATTGGCACCGATCGCCTCTGCGGCGGCTTCTGACAGGTTTCCTACCATCACACTGTGGTGATAGGTTCCCGGTGTCTCTGTTAGCAGTTTACGTAGTAGCGGGTGATTGGGATTAGACAGTTCCACCAGCTTCAGCGCAGACAAGATGCCAAATGAGGTTTCGAAAAATGGCATTAGCCCAATAACCAATATGGCGGTCAGTACGCCTCCGGCAAACGCAAATCCAATGCCATAGAGCGTTGTCGTACGGTTCCAGTCACTTGAGTCAATCAACGCCAGCGTGAAGACTGCCATCGATCCGAACAGACAGACCATAATGGCGCCTTTCAGGATCGTAGACCGCTGACTTGCTCGATGGGTGGCGAAGATCGCAACAAACGATACCAACACCGCGAAGAATCCAAGTTCAAAGTCAAAAATCTGACCCTGATGTGTATTCAAAATAATGCTCGACAGCATGCCGATAATAATCGAGCAGACAAAGGCAAGCGATGTATCCAGCAGCAATGCAATTAACATTGCGCCTACGGCAACAGGAGCAAGAAAGCCTACGTATGAATTCTCACTGGTCTGGAGTATCGCTGTAACATGCATAACCACAATCGTAATAATAAATATGAGAACAAGCATCAGCAGCTGAGCATTATTATATTTGAAATGCGTTCCGCTGAATTGCTGAATATACATGAGAATCGCTGCCGACAACAGACAAGACAGCATAAGCAGTCCAAGCTGAGGCCAATAGTTCACTTCGTTTTTCAGCAAATCGTTCTCGCCCAGAAGGGTGTACATCTCCGGGGTAATCATCTCACCCTTGGCAACAAGCGTATCTCCTTGCTTGATAAAGACCGTTTGAGTGTTCTCACGAGCCTGTACTTTAGCTTCTTTTGTACCCTCTTCATCGTAGAAGCGGTTAGACGTTACCACAAGACGAGCAAGCTCCTGTACAACTTCACGCTGCGTACGCTTGCTTAGAGAGCTCACACTCACCATCTCGGCCACTTTGGCACGAGCTGTTGTAGCCTCACTAATCTGGTCGGTCATTAATCTGGAGACGATATCCCGAGCAACGGCCTTCATCTCCTGGATATCATCCGAAGTCAGACGTGAAATTTTGATATATGTCTCTTCCGGGATGCGGTAGCTTTGCTCCTGTACCACATTTCTGATCTCTTCCAACAGAGTTTCGGAGTATGTACCCGCTTTCCGGTTGTTGTTGATGAAATTGGAAACAAAATCTTTCTGACGCTGCGGTATTTCATCACGATAGATGTCAATCTTGTCCTGACTAGAAATCTGATCATCCTGATTCAGTCGATCAATACGATCAAGCAGAGTCGTCATCAGATTTTCGTTCCGCATCTGCACGATCTGAAACATCGGCTGTACACGTTCAGCGGCTTCTTCTTGTGCTTTCAGTGTAGCCTTGGTATTCGGGATCTGCATGGGCGCAGCAATATTCACTTCACTTCGTGTGCCTTCCTGAATATCATACCGCTCTGGGAGTAGCTTGGAAGCAAGACTCACGTAGAAGAGGATCACCAGAAACAAAAACAGAAGATAGCGTGCCCACACGCTATACTTCCATCCTGTAGCTCTATTTTGAAAAGATTTGCCTTTTGACAGTTCCTTCGAGGTCATCGAGACAATCCCTTTCTATTCTTGATTTTCTGCGGCGTGGTTATAGGCGACGATGATTTTCTGGACGAGGGAGTGCCGTACAACATCTTGCTCGGCAAAATAGACAAATCCAATCTCTTCCACTTGGCCCAGTATTGCATTGGCTTCCACAAGCCCTGACTTTTTGCCGCGCGGTAAATCAATTTGTGTCACGTCACCGGTAATAACCATTTTGGAACCAAAACCGAGACGAGTCAGAAACATTTTCATCTGCTCCGGTGTCGTATTCTGAGCTTCATCCAGGATAATAAACGAATCATCCAGTGTACGTCCCCGCATATAGGCAAGAGGTGCAATTTCGATCAAACCGCGCTCCAGTGCCTTCGCAGTCTGCTCTTGTCCCATAACATCGTACAAAGCATCGTACAGCGGCCGTAAATAAGGATCAACTTTTTCCTGAAGATCACCAGGCAAGAAACCAAGACTCTCTCTCCCGCTTCAACTGCAGGTCTTGTGAGCACGATCCGCTTGACGCTTCCTTCCTTAATTGCTGCCACAGCCAGGACAACAGCAAGATACGTTTTACCTGTACCGGCTGGACCGATACCAAATACAACATCACGTTTTTTTATTGTAGTTACATAGTGTTTCTGTCCAATCGTTTTAACACGGATCGGCTTACCACGGTACGTAGTTGTAATCTCGCCTTTGAACAGATCCAGAAGCTGGTCTGCACGCAGTTCCTTTGCAAGCTCAATAGCATACTTAACGTCCCTTTCGGTTAACACATATCCGTTACGTACCAATTGCAACAACACATCAAATAATTGTTCAAGCGATTCCACATTCTGGATGTTGCCATGGATCACAATCTCCGCTTCACGGGATGCGATCTGGGCGGGAATCTCGGATTCAATCAGTTTCAGAAAAATATCTTGGGGTCCAAAAAGAGATTGACCCTCTCCCGCACTTTGGAGGGAGATTCGTATGCTGCGTGTTTGCTCTGACAAATAGCCTCATTCTCCTTGACTATGGACTAACGGAAGTTCTTCCGCAATGCTTTCTTCCACTTCAAATAATACTTTCATATAAACTTTACCATTCTCTTTCTTCTCATGCAAAATTTTTTCGCTTAAAATTTTCGTTCCTTTGCCATTTTTGGCGATAATATCGTTTCTTGCTCCTTCCAATCCTTTCGTTCTAGCCCATTCAATCGTATGCTGCTCCTCTTGTTCCCGAGTTTCCAAATCTTTCTCAGTCAGCCATCCCATGGGAAGTGTGAAGGATCTCCAGGTCAGCGGTTTATGATCACTTTCGGTATCAAATGTGGTAAAAGGCGTATTCCCGTATCCCCAGAGTTGTATCGCCCATTTTCCCAGCACAATGTAAAAACGTTCCTTGCTATCTCCAGTCATCGTATTATGTTTCTGCACAAGAGGGACTTCGACTTGATATTCACGCCACACCAGTCCGCGCACTTCCCCTTTGGCTACAATGGTCTTTGTATTCTCTTCATCTCCCAAAATACCGGATATCAGTACCTGCCCCTTCTTGACACGCATGTCCTTCTGCACGACAGGGCGCCCCTGCTCCGCGTAAATTTGAGTGATTACAGCGTCTGTTTTACTGACTAGATGTCTCGGGTTCAGCAGCGGTTCACGCTTGGGCTGTGCTGACTCCACAACCTGGATGGTGATGGTTGTCCCTTCTTTGCTCACCCCAATCCAGGTTACATCTGGCAGAGCCAGCGCGAGCTGTCTGGAGAGCTTGTCCTGGCTTTGCAGCCGAAATCCCCACTGGAAGGGGTAGATGCCTTCTTTCTTTGCTGCCGCGAGCACTTCATCCGTGGGAATCGTCACATTGCCTTTCACTTCTACATTCCAAACCATTGATGATAACGCAAACAGAGCTGCTACAAAAAATAGCATGCCGCCCAGAAAGAACTTCCTTCTTAACAAACGGGCTGCAAAAAAAGGAAATCCACTCCGGTGTGTCACCTTTACCCGGCAGCCTGTCCGTTTCAGCAAAGGACGCAGCCTGAAAAAATGCGGTAGCAGAATATTCATTTCTGCCTTGCGTCCATCATAGGCACGCAGGTCCCATACTTCCAGTCCCTGCTCTGCCACCGTATTGATTAATGCTTCAATATCCCCCCCTGTGACCGTGATTCGGACTGCTCCGCGCAGTTTGTACAGACTGGGCTGCTTCATCCGTTCCCCTCCGCTCCATTCATATGAATATCCAGAATTGTTCCTTCAACAGCCACTTCATCCGGCAAAATATTGCGAATCATCAGTTCAGTTCCTTTGATCTCCAGCTGACCCTGTGAGAGAGCCAGAACGATGCGATCCGGTGTAAAATGAATGACACCACGATGATTCTCTATATACAATTGCTTTGTGCCGATCAGGGTTAACCGTGGCATATCGTAAAGCACGTCCTGCGGCAGATCCAGAACTTCACTGGTCCATCTGCGCAGCTTGCGGCTGATCCGGGTCATTCGAAGGTCTTCCCCCTTCCTCTACAGTTCAACTTATGCGCAGATTCCTGAAATTATGAAAACTACGGAACGTGTTAGATGTGAAAATAAAAAGAGACCGAGACAGAAAAAAGCCGTCGTCTGGATTTATGCTCACCAGAGACGGCTTTTCACTTATTAATATAATATAAAGTTATAGTTTTCCTCGTGTTCCAAAGGGTTGTTTAGAGCGCGGAGAACCGAGAACCTCTGCCCACAACACACCAGTACGAATGTCTTCCCGGCGGAGCTGGGACGGTCCGGACTCGCTGGATGAAACTTCATCCCAACTGGAGTCAGACACAACCGGTGTATTTGCAGTAGAGATACGATCGAGTCGCTCTCGAATTTCACGTTGTCGTTGCTCCATCACTTTCATTTGTTCTTCGAGGGAGTTTTCCATTCCACCCAGAGAACTCTGCCCTCCAAAGTCGTCATTCACAGGACGGGCAGATGTCGTTGCTGGCTGCGAATAGGTTTGATCATATCGATCATCGTACTGATCGTCATCATACCGCTCGTCGTATCGTTCGTCATACTGCTCATCATAGCGGGGATCTGAAGGAGCCGATGACTGCTGCGGTGCGGTATTTCCCCGCGAGCGATCATTCCGGTCCGAATCACCACTCCCTCCAAACGTAGGCATCCCGTTATTTGCACGCTTTTTGTTCGGATCAGCCGATTTGGCTGCTTTTCCAAGGAAGGAAAAGAGTGCAAAAGCGATGACTGCTACAATATACAGATTGTTAAAAATCCATTCAAATAGGCCCATATGCACTCACCGCCTATCTTCCGTTTTTGGAATCACCGTGATCGTTGGAGTTTGTATTTTCACCAGGTTTTCCTAATGTGTTGCGCATTTGAGTATCTGCTTCAATGTTTTTCAGGTTCATGTAGTCCATTACACCAATTTTACCGCTACGGAGTGCTTCAGCCATAGCAAGAGGTACTTGGGATTCGGATTCAACTACACGCGCTCTCATTTCCACTACGCGCGCTTTCATCTCTTGTTCTTGGGCTACGGCCATTGCGCGGCGCTCTTCCGCTTTTGCCTGTGCAATACGTTTGTCAGCCTCTGCCTGCTCCGTTTGCAGGAAGGCACCAATGTTTTTACCTACATCCACGTCCGCGATATCAATAGACAGGATTTCAAAAGCGGTACCTGCATCCAGACCTTTGGACAATACGGTACGGGAGATCAGATCCGGATTTTCCAGGACGTCTTTATGGGAATTCGAGGAACCGTTTGTACTTACGATACCTTCACCGACACGGGCAATAATCGTCTCTTCACCCGCACCACCGACGAGGCGGTCAATATTGGCACGAACCGTAACCCGCGCTCTTACTTTAACTTCGATACCATCTTTGGCTACCGCAGAAACAATCGGCGTTTCAATAACACGTGGGTTTACACTCATCTGTACGGCTTGCAATACGTCACGACCCGCAAGGTCGATCGCAGCAGCACGTTCAAATTCGAGTGGAATGTTCGCACGTTGTGCAGCAATCAGGGCGTTGACCACTCGGTCTACGTTACCACCGGCTAGGAAGTGACTCTCCAGTTGATTCATTGTCAATTGAAGTCCAGCTTTGGTTGCTTTAATCAGTGGATTTACGATCCTGCTAGGTGTTACACGTCTTAGTCTCATCGCTACCAGCGTGATAATCCCCACGCGTACGCCCGATGCAAGGGCTGAGATCCAGAGCATAACCGGGAAAAAGCTGAAGAATACGCTCAATACGATAATCGCAACTACCGCAATAAGTAAAACCGTAATCAAGGTTGGTTCCATAGTCAAAATTCCTCCATTTGCAATTTAATTTTTGTAAGAAACATGATAAAAACAGTGTGGAACTTTGCTGCTGTGCATTGATTTACACCACTCGACTAGCAGCCTCCGTAGAATGGTTATGTACATTGCCGAAGCTTTAATCAACTCCGGCAACAGAGCGGGTTACACCGGTAATGCTTGTTGAACCACAATCCGGGTACCTTCCGCTTTGATCACAATAATTGGTGTATCAATCGGAATGAAATCTCCATCCGACACCACATCGACACGCTCTCCGTTAAGTATCGCTGTTCCCGAGGGACGAAGTGGAGTCAAACTGATGCCCTGCAAACCGATCAACTCTTTGCGTTCTGTCGCCGAAGAGTATCCTTGATCAGCAGACAGCCTGTCACTTAATATGAATCGATTCCATATGCCTCGATCCTTAAACAGAATAACAACAATTGCAATGACTACCAGCGCGGCTCCAAAAGCAATACCTAACGATATAAATGCATCACTTGTATCATAGGCGGCTCGCACGACACCAGCGACAAGCGCAATCGATCCCAAAATCCCCAGAATACCGAAGCTCGGGATAAACATCTCGAGGATCATCATGATGAGTCCGACAGTGAATAACACCCATGTCTCCGCTCCGGCAAAACCGGCAATGTAGTTCCCTGAGAAATAAAGCACAAAGCACACGATACCAACAATACCAGGCACTCCGAACCCAGGTACAATCAACTCAATGATCACACCGGCTATTCCGAGGAATAGCAATACCGTCATGACGACAGGATTGGTGAGAAATGTGGATATGTTCTCTGCAGCTGTTCTCTGAACAGTGAACACATCATCCTGACTGTAACCAAGCCAAGCTGCAGCTTCTTCCGGCGTGTTGCTGATATGGTCCGCATAGCCCACTTTCAGCGCTTCTTCGGCCGAGAGAGCAATAATTTCACCTTTTTGCTTAGTTTTATTAATCTCAGGCATCTCCACGACCATGTTAACATCCGTCATTCCGGCTGCAATTTTGCCGTCACGGCCACTTTTCTCAGCCGCTCCCTGCATCTTGCTCTTCCAGAATGCAACCAGCTTCGGATCATCAACATGTTTACCCGTGCTGTCTACCATCGCTGCCGCACCAATCATACTCCCTGGCGACATTACGATCTTATCTGCATTCAAAGCCAGAAAACTTCCGGCCGAGGCAGCATCTCCACGGACAAATGCAACGGTTTCAACTGGGCTTTCCTTAATTAATGTACCCAGTTCTTCTGCCGTGTCGACACGCCCTCCCGGCGTATTGATATCCAGAACGATCAGGCCAGCATTCATCTCTTCTGCTTCTTTGAACCCGCGTTCCATAAACTTGCCAAGTCCCTGCTCGATTGGTTTATCCACCGGAATGATATATACGGCGCCACTTTTCTCAGCTGCATGCGCTGACGGTGATCCAATCCAGACAGGAAGCAGCAGCGTCAGTAGCATCATGAGCATCAATGGCCCCGTAAGCTTCTTCCGGCGCTTTCCCTTCACAAATAGTCCCCCCTTTTCCATTAATGTTATACTGTCCAGCTTATGGTATTTATTACGTACAATGCAACATTTCGTTTCAAAATCTTAAAATTATATTTGAAACCGGAAGCAATTGCAACATTTTAAATCCATAATCATATATATTATCCATTTAAAAGCAATATTTGTGAATTTCCATGAACAAATGAACGATTACTAATTACGTTTCAAATTTCTGCTGGGAAATGAGTACCGTATCAATGATGTAAAATGGAAAAAACACCCCCTGACAAGTCAGGAGGTGTTTATTGATTTGCTTTATTGCAGAAATTGTTGAACTGCTTGATTTACCAGTTTGCCATCCGCTTTGCCTTTGACTTTCGGCATAAGGGCAGACATGACTTTCCCCATCTCGGCTTTCGAAGAAGCACCGGTTTCCTGGATGGTCTGCTGTACAATAACTTTAATTTCTTCTTCGGTAAGCTGTGCGGGAAGGTACTGACTGAGTAATTCAATTTCCGCTTTTGCATTTGCCGCGAGGTCTTCACGGCCCGCTTTGTCAAATTCTTGGAGGGCATCTTTGCGCTGTTTGATTTCACGACTCAGAATATCAAGCACTTCGTTATCATCCAAATCTCTTTTCAAATCTATTTCAAGATTCTTGATCGTCGAACGAATCAACCGAATGTTGGAGAGCTTGAACTTGTCCTTGCTCTTCATCGCTTGCTTCATATCTTCGTTCAATCGTTCGCTAAGATTCATGTAGTTAAAATCCTCCTAAAACTTTCTCTTACGAGCAGCCTCGGACTTTTTCTTGCGCTTTACGCTTGGCTTCTCATAATGCTTACGTTTCTTCACCTCAGCCAATACGCCATCTTTTGCGATGGAACGTTTAAAGCGACGAAGTGCAGCATCAATAGTCTCGTTTTTGCGAACTTTAGTTTCAGACACCAGTTTTCCCTCCCTCCGACCAGACCGTCCAAGAGCAATAACACGGTTCATCACCTTTCATTATAGGCGAAAGGTAATAAAGGTGTCAACCTTAACGTAATGATCATTTATTTTATGTGAACTTCAGCTCCATATTCATGCCTTTTATGCATATATGAATCAGTCCTGATTTAAAGTAACTTGGATCGTTTATTTGTGTGAGTCTGACAAACTTGTCAACACGCCAAGTCGGGTCCCACCAAGCAAATGATAGTGCAGATGATGAACGGTTTGTTCTCCATCCTTGCCGCAGTTATTAATCAGTCGGTAACCTGTTTCTTCCACGCCGAGACGCTTGGCCGCTTCCTGCGCAGCCAAATGAATCTCACCGATCAACGGCAAGTCTTCCGCCGTTACTTCATTCATGGAAGCAATATGTTTCTTGGGAATAACGAGTACATGGGTCGGTGCAGCGGGCTGGATGTCATGAAAGACGATGACATGGTCATTCTCCAGTACCTTATTGGAGGGAATGCTGCCCTCTACAATTTTGCAAAATAAGCAATCCATTGTTCATACCCTCCTTCGAATTAAAAATTATGTATACCCTACTATCATACCGGAACTGAAAACTCACGTCCAATTTAACCTGTTTCAATTCAATAATAATAGCAACAAAAGAACCTCTCACATCTCAGTGAAGTGCAAAGAATACACCGAAGATGTGAAAGGTTCAGTTTTCATTGGTAAATGATAATGCTTTCAAGGCCCTATTAATAATAAGGTAACAAAGATAATGCAGTCAGGCCGACCAACGGAAGGACCAGCCTGTTAAACCGTCTGCGACCGTAACCATAATAAGGGTATGGGTAGCCATAGCCCGGGAAGAATCCCCGTGCATGAGCGGGATAAGTAACTGGCATCATATTGGGTCCCCAGTTTGCGTTTGCATGATTAACCACAGCTTCATGCCCCACGGGAACAGCCAAATAAATCATGTCATCATCCACATTTTCCACAATGCCATCATAATGGGCACCGTCATGCATCTGTATACATACATAGCGATGCATGTGTTCCTTACACAGTTTCTTCGCTTCTACCTTTTCCACGTTCGATCGCCTCCCGAATCTGTTCTGCTCTTCATCACCCTTTCATCGTATTCAGATCTGGGCGAAATGACACTGTGAATGACAAGAGTTTCAAGATAAGGGCCTATTAAAAAAAGAAGCACCCCGTTGCAGTTTCCATGCGGAAGTCTGCTGTCGCGGACGTCTAACCAGGATTATTCCTGATCAGACGTCCGCCGGGGTGCTTAACATAAGTTTGTCGGCTTAACTGTAGTATAACAACAGGATGAACCTGTATCTGTGAGCTATCTCACTCAACTGTTACAACGAGTATATAAATGAGATTCAAACCAACAAAACTCAATCAATCAGGAGATTTCCCCCTCAGGAACAACCTTGTACGGCCGGTTCCTGAGGGCATCCCAATTGGGGTCATTCATTCGTATGTGTTCTGTGTTCAAGTTCCTATAATGTTTCCAATACTACGCGAGAGCCAGCTCCGGCCTCGCCCGCTGGAATAACTACAAGTTTGCGTGGCAAGCGTGCTCGCAGCTCCGGAACGTGGCTGATAATACCGACGGCAAGACGGTCATCATGCAATTTTTCTAACGATGTAATGACGGTATCCAGCAGTTCAGGGTCCAATGTGCCAAACCCTTCATCCAGGAAGAAGAATTGCAGCGGATACTGACCGCGCAGCTGAATCTGGGCAGACAGAGCCAGGGCCAGTGACAATGAGGTCAGGAACGTCTCTCCACCAGACAAGGTGGACACCGGACGTTTAACTCCACCGTTTGCATCGTCACAGATGACAAAGCCCCCGCCTGAATCCACCTCAAGTGAATAACGTTGTTTGGTCAGGAAGCGCAGACGCTGTGAAGCAGCCTGACTTACCTGCATCAGTTGTTCTTCTGCAATATACTCGACAAATGCATTACCTCTGAAAGCTGCTTGCAGTTTGCTAAGCATCTCACCTTGTCTGCTCACTTCTACCCGTTTGTTCTCCAACTCGGTCCAGCGAACGTGTCGCTGCTGCACATCTTCCAGATCCCGCTCTGCACGCGCCTTGGCTCTAAGAGCTGCTTCATCCTCTGCACGAGACAGTTTCAGTCGCTCTGAGCATGCCAACCATTGTTCCTCGGATACAACGACTCCGCCCAATTTTTGTTCCAGCTCACGCAATTGAGAAATAAGTTCACGATCACGCTCCCGATGCTGCTGAATTTCCGCGGCAAGACGCTCCGCTTCTTGGGAAGGGAGGGCTGCCTCCACAACATCATTCTCCGAATCAAATGGCGATTGTTCCATCAATTGCTTCCAGCGTTCCTGTGCCTGCTGCAAATGCTCTGCTGCCGAGGCTGCTGCTTGTTGAGCCATGACATCCTTCTTGGCCGATTCCTGTTTCAACACATCCGCTTCCTTGAAACGCTGTGCTGAATCGGCAGCAATTTTCCGTAGTCCATCCAGACGAGTCTGGGCCGCAGCAATCAAATCCTCGACCCGTTGCTCGCCAACCCATTGACGCAGACGTTCTTCCTTCTCGGCAAGCTGTTTGCTGTTGCCTTGCCATTCCGTTTGCCATTGAATCAGCTGTTTGTCCAATTCAACCAGCTTCTGCTGAAGGGACTGTACCAACTGTTCCTTTTCTTCAAGGAACGTCACGCTCTTGTTCAGCCGTTCCTTGATGTCTTCTGCGCGCGCGTCTCGCTCCTGCATCGCCTGGTGAAGGGCCATGGCCTGCTCTTGAACGATGCCGGGCAGTTCCGCGGCCCAGCGGCCGTGCAATGCGGCTGCGGCGGCCTCACTCTCGGCCAACCGGCGCTCCGCCTGTGCGAGTCCGGCTTGGCCTGCCTCCTGCGCAGCAGCCGCTTCCATGCGGCGCTGCTGCGCGCCCACAGCCGCCTGCTGCAACGCGGCGGCTTCCGCTTGCAGCGGCGCTGCGGCTGCGGCCAGCGCCCGCGCGGCTTCGCGCAGTGCGGCGGCACGCTCCGCCCAGTCCGCCGGGGAGCGCCCGTGTACGGGCGAACCGGCGGGCTCTGGCTTCGCAGCCGCAGGCGCGGCCTCGGCTGTGGCCGGGGCTTCGCCGGCCGCAGCGCCAAGCTGCGTCAGCAGGCTGCGACGTTCGTGCAGCTGCTGGCGCAGCCCAAAGCGCAGCTCCTGCAGCTCCGCGTGCAGGCTGCGCAGCAGTTCCAGGTCCGCATCGCCTGCGGGCGGACCTTCTCCCGGCGGCGCAGCCGGGAGCGGGTGGTGTGCGGAGCCGCACACCGGGCATGGCTCGCCGTCGCGCAGCTCGGCGCGCAAGGCGGAGGAGAGCCTATGCAGCTCCTGCTCACGCATGGTTCCGCGCAGCTGCTCCTCCGCCCTGGCCAGCAGGCTCTGTTCGCGGCCAATGTCCTGCTCACAGGCAAGCAAGGCCTCAAGGCCCACTGCCGCCTGTTCGATTAGATGCTGACGCTGTTCACTCAGACGGCTCTCTTCCTGGACAGCCAGCTTCAGCCGATCTGCCCCCTGTTCAGCCGACTGCTTATTGGCTTCCATCTCAGCCTTGTTCTGGCGCAATTGCTCCGCCGCAGTATCCAACCGATGCTTCAATTCCAGTGCAGCCTGCAGCTGTCTGCGTTCTTCGGACTTCACTTCATTCGGCTTCAGGCTTTCCTGTAATTCTTCCCGCCGTTTGCGGCCACGCTGCTGTAGTTCTTTTTCCTTCTCCAGCTGTTGTCCGATGACACTCTGTTCAGCCTGTCCTTTGTCCAAAAGCTGCTTAAGACGGGTACTATCCTCTCGTAGCCCATCCCGTTCCCGTTGCAACTCCTTGGCCTGTTCAAGCTGTTCCAAACGAAGCAGCAGCTTGGGTTCTTCCTCAGCCATCTGTACACGGGCCGTTTCGGCCTTCTCGGCTTCCAGTACAGACAGCCGTTCATGTTCCACCGCTTGCTGGTGAGCAATCCCGGCTGTATCCTCACGTAACTTCTGCTGTGCTGCTGCGTCACGCATCGTCTGCAATGAAGGCAGTATCGCGTCTGCCGCCCCGGCCAGTTTCAGCCGTTGTTCCCCAGCTTCGATCTGTGGTGCACGTGCTTTCAGCTTTTCGTGTTCCTCCATACGAACCTGGCGTTCATGGCTTAACTCACGGACTTTACCGAGTTGCTCGGCTTCCTTCATCGCTTCATCAAGCGTTTTGCGTGACAATTCAGACTTTTTCACAGCAGCTTGAAGAAGAAGCTCCGTTTCTGCCAACGTCTCTTTGCTGGCATTCCCAAGCCCCTGCTGCTCCGCGGCCAATGACTGATGAACCATATCATTGTCCTTCACCCGACGGCTGAGCTTGATGGCAAGCTGATCTCCATACTTCTCCAGATGGAATAAACGTTGCAGCATCTGGCGTCGTTCACTGCCTTTCAGTGACAGAAACTCAGCAAATTTCCCTTGTGGAAGCACAACGGCCCGCGTAAAATCATCCATTTTCAACCCAATGACATCTTCAACGCAGCGGTTCACGTCTGCCAGTTTATCAGCCAGCACCTGTTCCTCTCCGTTGACGGTCTCAATGAATTTGCTTATTGTGTTGCTTACCGATACCTCATTGTTTCGTTTGAAGCGTCGTTCCACCCGAAATCTTCTTGTGCCTTCCGCCGATACAAGTTCAAATGTAAAAGCAACGGACAACGAATCCTCAGCGTGGTTCATGATTCCCTGGGTACCATTAACCGCACGTTCCACTTTTCCGTACATGGCCAGCGTAATCGCGTCGAGCAAAGACGATTTCCCACTGCCTGTAGGACCAAAAATACCGAACAGTCCCGTTTCCGTCAATACAGTAAAATCAATCTCCTGAGTCTCCCGATAACTTTGCAGACCTGCGACTTTCAATAAAATCGGCTTCAATTCCCCTCGACCTCCTCACGCACGCCCGGCTCGTCCTCATCTACGAGTTCCAGGAACAGTTGAACCAGACTGTCTTCAGGTAATGCCCCACCTGTCTGACGCTGATAAAATTTGCGGAAAAGCTCATGTACCGGAAGCTCGGATCGTTGCTCCAAAAGCCCTGCGGCTGCCATCTCGGGATACACCGGACGGATATGGATGATCCCGTCATGCGACTTACGGAGCTGCTGAATTTCTTTCAGAGACATGGCGTCATCCAGCCATACTTCCATATCAATAAAAGCCTGAGGATCACGCCCTTCATCCAGCCACCGATAAACCTCAGCCAGACCGCCACGCGCCTTCCAGCGTACAAGGGGACGTCCGGAGGTCAACAGCACTTCTTCCACGTTTGCGGCGCCTCCTGGTGCCACATCAACCATGGTGACGGACTTACTCTGCCCCGCTTCGGAGAAACTGTAGGCCAGTGGAGAGCCACTATAACGAATCACACCTTCTCCTTTAACTGCCTGCGCACGATGGAGATGCCCCAGTGCTGTATATTGCGCACCTGTCGACAATGCAGAAGGGTCAACCGTATAGGCGCCCCCTACCTGAATGGGACGTTCCGAATCACTTTCCACTCCGCCCAGAACATAAATATGACTCATTGCCAAATTCACCGTATCCGGACGAAAAGAAGCAGCCAGACGCTGCATTAACATGCCAACCCGGCGACTGTATGCCTGGCGAAGCACATTCTCATCCCCATCCGTTGTCAGCAGTTCATTCAGTCGCGCTTCCGAGGGGTATGGCAATGCAGCAATCTGCGCAGTCTCTCCAGTTCTCTTCGCATGGATAGTGACTGCTTCTGAAGAAGGCATACCTACAAGTGTAATTCCCTGTCTGTTCACAAGCGGGGTTACCGAAGCCACTCGCTCCGGCTGATCATGGTTCCCGGCAATTACCACAAGTGGTCTTCCTTGTTCTGTCAGACGCGCCGCAGCCTCATAAAAAAGCTGTTCCGCCGATGCAGGCGGATTTACAGAATCATACACGTCTCCAGCCATCAATATGGCATCTGCCTGCTGCTCATCCGCGAGTCTAACAAGCTCATCCACAAAATCCTCCTGCTCTCGCAGCCGGCTCCGTCCCTCCAGCGTTTTCCCCAGATGCCAGTCCCCTGTGTGCAAAATACGCATCGTCCGTTCAACCCCTCTCTCATGCAAAATCCGATGATACAAATTCCATCTGGCCGTTTTAAAATTTCACTTTATAGTTTCACAGCATGTCCGCCATCAAAAAAGTACAGCCACTTCCGGTCGACTTTCCGACCCAGAATATCTTCAATAGCCCGGCCATACAGCTCCAGCTGAAAGCGATAGTTTTCCGTCAGTTTGTCCAGTCCACCGCGATGCTCCAACACCCGGTCTGTCTTGTAATCTAGCAAAACAAGCTCGCCATCCACCTCATACAGGCAGTCAATAATCCCCTGTACTAGCACCGTCTCATTTTCTAGTGATGCCTGCATCTTACCGTCTTCTTCCAACGTTTGCATCCCTGCATCTGGTGACAAACTATGAAGCCATTCGGCAGGAGAATGATGTGCCGGAAGTCCATAAATAAATGGAATCTCCCGTTTCACCCACTCCGCACGCAACAATTCTGTCCCAGATTCTGTATTGAAGAATTCGGCCAGTTGATCAGACTCAATAACCTCTGCCTGGTGGGGGAGCAAAATCTGGAGCTCAACTAACCGCAAAAGTGTCTGCTCAACGATTTGCGAATCAACGGGTGAACCATCTACAGGAAGATGCTGCATCAACGTATGATACACCGTTCCTCGCTCGGCTCCAGTCAACTGTTTCTCCTCCATGAATTTGGGGCGACGCAGATGCAATTTAAAGGACGAGCCTCCATCCTTCATCCCACGGTTCTCAGAATCCACGGACGCCTCAGATTGTTCTTCAACTTCCTCCATTATCTGTAACGACTGGTGGTCCTGCATGGCAAGCAATGTCTTCAGTTCGGTAACCGATGTGCTGGCAGCTACTTGAGTTGCTGCTTGATGAGGATATGTCCATGAAAGCCGTTTATCTACTTCACGAAGCAGCTGTACACCCTCTTGCTCACCTATTGTAAATACACTTTCCTCACTGATGTCTCGTAGTGTTGCATCTTGTGTATCCTCGATCATCTCTTCTTCAGTTGAGGAAGGAAACAGCTCCACAGGCTGAACGGCTTTTAGGGCAGCAATTCGATGTTTCCGCACTTCTGTCATGCCCTCTTCTTCACCAAGCGTCTGATCCACAAATATTTCCCGGGATACTTGATCAGCAGAAATGACGGAAATGCCCCAGCGTGATTCATCATCCACAAGACAGGCAGCATATGAATCAGTGCCTCCCGCAAGTTCACGCAGCAAAGCTGCGTCTGGATGTCTCATCAGGGATGGACCGATCCAGTCCAGATAACTCCGTCCGGCTGCAAGCAGATAGTCAGGCAATACCCGTTCCGGACTGTCCTTAATCTGAGACCAGCCCACTGCCTTTTTAACAACATCTTTTACCGTACCGACCAAAATCATTTTCTCTTTTGGACGGGTTAGAGCCACATAGAGCACCCGCATCTCTTCGGCAAGCAGCTCAAACTGGGCACGACGACGAATCGCCAGATTCGCCAAGGTTGGATAGGCAACCCGATTCTCACGATCTACAAACCTCGGGCCAAACCCCAGCTCCTTATGCATCAGAAACGGCGAGTTCAGATCCTGCTGATTGAACATCTTGGATATACCCCCGACAAAAACAATAGGGAATTCCAAGCCCTTACTCCGGTGAATCGTCATGATGCGTACCGCATTGTCCTGCTCACCAGAACCACTTGCTACGGTACCAAGATCTCCCCCGTTCTCACGTAGTCTGGATACATAGGTCAGGAAGCGAAACAATCCACGATTGGCCGTTGCCTCCTCATATTGCCGCGCGCGATCATACAAAGCCTTCAAATTACTTTGACGCTGCATGCCTCCCGGTAGGCCGCCAACCCAGTCCAGATAACCCGTTTCCCGGTACATGCGCCAAATGAGTTCACTCAAGCTGCCTTGTCTGGCTTCAAGTCGCCAATGTTCCAACTGACGCATAAAGCGAATTAACTTTTGTTGCAACTCTGTGCTAGTACCGTTGTCCCTATCCGCATCGTCGCTTATACGTCCACCCATACTTGCATCTATACCAGCATCCATAATCTCATCTTTACCTGCATGTACAGAGGTTTCATATATACGTTCGATAACGTCTGCTTCGGCGGATACTGCCGACTCCCGCTGCCCCTGTTCCATTTCTGACCAGACTTCGGGCCATTGCAGCTGGATTGCAGATGAATCCGGATTCGAAGCTTTCTCACCATGCTGCCCGAAAACATTCAACGAACTTGAGAATGCTCCTGTAGCTGATATAACAGCATCATAGAAAGACTGTCGCTTGTCCCCAAGGCGAATCTGAGCCAGTTCCTCTTCATCCAGTCCGACAATCGGCGAACGAAGCACGGAAGCAAGCGGTATATCCTGCCTTGGATTATCCACAATCTGCAGCAAGGACAACATCACTTCCACTTCCGTCGCCTGAAAATACCCTTTGCTTTGCTCCCCTCCGGCAGGAATACCCTGCTGTCTAAATTCCTCAATCATGAGTGGAGCCCACATCAGGGCAGAACGCAGCAAAATAACAATGTCTCCATAACGCGCAGGTCGCATGGATTTGAGGGCTTTATCATAAACGTTGAGGGCTGGTTTATCCGTATCTCCGACCATTTCACGAATACGGCGAGCCATGGCCCGAGCCTCCAGCTGAGCGGTTTCAAGCTCGGCACTCTCCAGCTCAGCAGAAGGTAACGCATCCCCATTCTCATCCGTGCTTTCCGTCAGATCAGGTCCTCCGCCTTGACGATCGATCAATATGAGTTCAGGTGTGTATGCCTCATCTCCAAGCGTCTCTGCCGGGAAAGTAGCCCCATAAGCGAGCTGAGCTCGTTCATCATAGGCAATCTCGGCTACCCCTTCATTCATGAGCTGCTTGAATAACATGTTGACCGAATGGACTACTTCTGCACGACTACGGAAGTTACGTGCAAGATCAATACGTCTTCCTGCATGCAGTGATTCTCTCTCTCCGTCCATTTCCATATCCATATCCGAATTCGCTGCGTATTGACGGTACTTGTTCAGGAACAGACCGGGTTCAGCCAGACGAAAACGGTAAATACTCTGTTTTACATCACCAACCATGAATCGGTTTCCTGGATTTTCTCTGGAAATCAGTCGGACGATATCTTCCTGCACTGTATTGGTATCCTGATATTCATCCAGCAGAACTTCATCGAAACGTGCCCGGTATTCCATTGCTGCATCCGAAGGCATGGACAGCTCAGGGGTTGAATCTTCATGGCGCAAAATATGAAGACAGTAATGCTCCAGGTCACTAAAATCGACCTGACCGCGCTCCTGCTTGGCCTGTCGGTATCGCTCTCCAAATGCACTGACGAGCTTGGATAGCTCCTGCATTAGTGGTGCCGCCTGCTCCAGCTCCTGCCAGAAAGAAAACGCACTTCTTCCAAACAATGACCCTTTCAGGTCCGTCACGGCTTTTTTCGCAGCCTCACGAAGTTCCTTGACCTGTTCTTGTAACCCCGGGTCTGTCTGGTCCTTTTTGCAAGGCTTCAGCTTGCCAAAAGCTGCTGGCTGAAACACTTCAGGCAATCTTTCCCATGGCATGACCTCAACAGCTGACAGAAGCTCTTCGACCATTGCTAAATCTTCTTTCAATGTATCTGCATAAGGTTTCGGACCTTCCGGCTGCATCGATATGCTGATCCCTTGACGCAGCAGACCAGCAGCACCACTTAGGGCAAGAGCTGCATCACGCAAAATACTCTGAACCCATGCAGAATGTCCAAGTGCCTCGACACTTTCCACCTGAAAAGCAGATGCCATCTCTGCAAGCCAATGATCCGGCCAAGAATGACTGCGTGAGAAATCATACAAACGCTGCACAAGTCGATGCATGGCATCATCGTTTCGTTCCCCACTGAACCAATCCACCAATTCGCGGAATGTACTGCCTTCGTCTTCTTCCCCATACTTTTCCTCAAACAACTGCTCCAACAATTCCTGCCGCATAATTTCGGCTTCATTTTCATTCAGAATCCGAAAAGCCGGGTTTAGCGGTATTTGCTGATAATAACGACGAATGACTTCCATACAGAATGAATGCAGTGTCGTAATCGATGCTCGCCCGAGCAATGACAGTTGTTTGCGCAGATGTTCTTCGGCAGGTTGCTCTTCAAGTGCACGTTCCAGTGCTTCCCGAATCCGCTGCTTCATCTCAGCAGCAGCAGCTTTCGTAAATGTCGCAACCAGCAAACGATCTACGCTGAATCCACGGGAAGGGTCTGCAATCTTGCGAATAATCCGTTCAACCAATACAGCCGTCTTCCCGGAACCCGCTGCAGCAGCAACCAGAATGTCTTCTCCACTCTGTGAGATGGCACTCCATTGGTCATCACTCCAGAAGCTTCCTTCCGGTTTTGGCATATTCGTCATGATGTTTCCCCTCCTTTGCCATGAGACAGCATGTCCCAGATTTGCTGTTTGCCCGGTTTGGACAACAGATTATATTCATTACCTTCGATATTTTCATCAAATTGACAGACTGGCTTGTACGGACAGAAGGTGCATGCAACCTCCTGCTGGATACGGTAAGGTTCAATCGCGACATCCCCGTCCGTAATCCGGGTGCCAATCTCACGTATATTGCTGCGAACTGAAGCAAGCAATGTATCCCATTGCTCCGGCGTAGCTACAGCAGCGCTACTATAAAAGCTGCCATCCGCCTTAAGCGCAACTGGAATAATAGCTGAGTAGCCTTTGTCCAGGGTATTGTCCATTTGAGCGATCACATCCCGATCCGCGAGCAGCAAGCCTTTCATTTTGAACCGTTTCAGCAGTTCTTGTCCTGCCTGCTCAGAAGTCATGCCGTTCGCGGATTGAAGCAACGGATTATGCACATGGAAATAGAGTGTTCCTCCAGGCATCGCCGATTCTCCAAGCCACTCCTCGGCAGCACTAAGCAGAACCTCCAAGTACGTGAGCATCTGTAATGACAGGCCATAATACACTTCATGGAGTTTGAGGTCGGTCTGGCTCGATTTGTAATCAATAACCCGCAGCAGCAGGCCGTTCTCTCCTTCGGCCACATCCACGCGGTCGATCCGCCCCACAATCTCCATCACACAGCCATTTTCCAATTCAAAACGAAGCGGTGGCAGGGGTTTACCTGGCCCAAAATCAAGCTCCAACCCAATCGGTTCAAAGCTTCCTCGTCTGGACTGTTCACCCAGAATAACCGACGCCCGGCTAACGATATCCTTCAGCTTGCGGAAGATATAACCATACCGTTTCGTGCTAAGCAAAATCTCTCCCTGCAACTGTGGTGCAATCTGCTCCACGGTGTGCTCCGCTTCCTTCCGACATTCATCCGGAGACAGACTGCCCCAACTGCGATTCTGCTCACGCAAACGCATGGCAAGCTGACTCAAGGCAGCATGGAACAATTGTCCTATATCAGGGGCTTGCAAGCGGTACAACTGGCGCTCTTTCAGTCGCAGCCCATGGGATGCAAAATGGGAGAACGCACACGCCACAAAACGCTCCATTCTGGAGACACTGGTCCTTACCTCTGTACCATATAATCTACGGCTGGTAGCCGTACGCAGAGGTAACGCCCGATTGCGATAAAAGACCGATCCAAGCAATTGTTTCAGCTGAGGTCTGCTTGTCTCCCGAGAGACATGCCAGTTATAGATCGCCCACCACATTTCAGAAATATCTTCTCCACGGCGCCATCTGCGCAACTGTCCGATGAGATAAGAGAGGCTCTGACCAGGATGAATAACATAAGACCAGTGCACCTCTTCAGCATTTGTAACCGGCGGCTGGGCAAGTAATGGCTGCTCATGCAGACCGAACATCTTCCGTACATGTCGTACAATTTCTGAGGGTAGCAATGTTTTCCCTTCATCATCTGCAACGGGATAACTCAGCCATAACTGATTGCTCGCCGCTGTCAGGGCTGTATATATCAGAAAGCGTTCATCCAACATTTGTCTTGTTGCTCCTGGCCCAAGCCCCAAACCTCTCTCCGTCAACAGCAGCCGTTCCTGCTCAGTTAATACACCATCATCTTGAGGGACAGCAGGCAGTTCACCCTCTACTGCACCCAGAATAAATACGTACTTGATACCCTGAAGACGTGTACGATCCATCGATCCAATCAACACTTGATCAAGCGCTGGAGGAACAAGTCCCAGCTTCAGTTCGGTTAATCCGGTCTCCATTAGCCCGGCAAATAAATCGATATCCAGCCGTTCGGCCCCCATCATATCAACCATCTGATCTAATAGATCAAGGACGGCACCCCACATTTGACGATGCTCTCTCGAACGTTCCGGATCACCCTGAGCCTTGGCTTCTGCAGACATCTGATCCAGCTTCCAAGGAATCTCGGCATCTTCCAGTAATCTGTAAAGCGCCGCACATTGGTCTTTAGCTGTCTTTGCCTTGCTCATTCGTTTCTCAAAAGCACCCAGTGGATCAACAATCACCGTACGGCATTTTTCCATTAAGGACAGCATTTGTTCCCGGCCCCGGCTGCGGACATCCTGATCGTTGTCTTCCAGGGACAGGCTGGGTACATACTTCCATGGCTTGCCATCTGTCCAGCGGTATCCGTGAATTCCGCAAGCTAATATATAATTTTCGAGCTGGTCCATATCTTCACGTGTAATGGAACCGCCACGTGGGAGCAGCAGATCCGTTTTCACACAGCGAAATACATCCTCATAACGCCAGCGACGGCGAACGATATCGAGTGCTGAACGAATAAATTCCGATAATGGATGATGTAGTTCATTTCTTCTCCGATCCAGAAAGACAGGCACGCCATAATCCCTGAATAGAGGCTCAGCAATGTCGGCATATGTATCCAACTGACGAACGAGCACTGCCATATCTCGATAACGCGCACCTTCATCTTGCGCCAGACGACGCATCTCACGAAGTGCTCCTTCCATCTCAGCCCGGCGGTTCTCAGCGGCGTAAAGTCGGACACCCGCATCACGCCCCTCACTCTTCCAGCGGACTCTACGATCAAAGCCAGCCTCCAAATGCGCCAGTCCAGGACTGCCTTCATATCTTGGCAAAACTTCCAGTTGAAGCACGGTTGTCTCATTAAGAACACCCAGATCCTCAGCCATGCCTTTGAGACGTGCATATGCACTCGCTGTGGGATGGAACAGCTCCAGTTCTCCTGGAAGTGCGCCGTGGTCGTAAGCACGATCCAACGTCAATGCAATTGTGACGGAAGAAGCTTGCAGCATCAATCTTCCAATGACACTCATTTCCTGCGGGGTAAATCCCTGAAATCCATCGATCCAGATCTGTGCATCTTGCAGCAGCGTGCTCTCCGGCAACCGCTCTGTTAGTTCAGTCAACGTGTCTTCATCATCGATATATAGTTGGGTTAATTCCTGTTCATAATCACGGTATATAAGAAGCAAGTCATGCAGCTTGTCTCCCAGAATCGGTGCAGAAGAGGAAGTATTCCATGCGGAAAGTCCTTCTTCCAGTGAAGTGGGGTCAAGTTCATAACGTTTAAACTCACTGTATAGATCATTCAAGTCTCCGATAAATCCCAGCTGACTGCCTGATGCTGCAAACAGCTTCAATTCTTCCTTACGACGCTGGAGCACTTTGTAGAGCAGCATTTTTTTACCTTCAGCTCCAATGGGAATACGTGCAGAACCACCTGCCTCCTGCATTACCCGATAGGCCAATCGGCGAAAACCAAGCACTTCAGCACGCATGGTACCTTTTATAGCACCTGAAGAAACCAGTGACTGTTCGGTTCGAAACGAACTCTGTTCCGGGACCAGCAGAATCAGTGGTTTACCTTGCGGTTCCTTTTGTAGCAGGGATGTGATTTCCCGGGTAATCAGCGTACTCTTGCCGCTGCCTGCCCGGCCAATAACAAAGCGTACGGACATGTTTAATCCTCCAAACCATCACGAACAGATTTTAATTCCCAGTATAACATATCTGACTTGGTTCGGAACATACGTTTGCCACTATCCGGCAATTCCAGAGATCATATGCACGAGCATAGCAAAAAGCCCGCAGCTTATGAAAACTGTGGACTCTTTGCGTAAATGTATGTTCGACTTAAATGGAAATCGCTCGATTAATTCTTTTTGCTGCGCACTTCGAAGATGGCAAATTTCAGGTAATGACCTTCGTCTACGCCCAGAATTTGCGGGTGATCCTTACCGGCTGCTTTCCAGTCGATCAGACGCAGTACTTTGCCTGCATCTTCGGCTGCATCCGCAATGGTTTCCAGGAAGAGATCCGGACGCATGTGATATGAACAGCTTGCCGTTACCAGATACCCGCCCTCATTCACCAGCTTCATTCCTTGCAGATTGATATCCTTATATCCACGGCATGCGCCTTTGACTGCTGATTTCGTTTTGGCAAAGGCTGGCGGATCGAGGATAACCACATCAAATGTTTTACCACTGGCTGCAAGCGCCTTGGACGTATCCACTTTCTGTTCGCCAGCACGTGCACGTACGTTACGCTCATCGAGGCCTTTCACCTGCTCACGCAAGTATTGGAATGCATCCGCAACGACAAATTCAACCCGGTCAGTGAAACCGTTCAGCTCTACGTTGGTACGTGCACTTTCAATCGCATGCTCTGAGATATCAAGACATGTTACTTTTTTGGCTCCATATTTGCAGGCGTTCAATGTGAAGCTGCCTGTGTGGGAGAAACATTCCAGCACAGTAGCCCCATCCCAATAAGGGAACGTCACAACCTTGCCACTTTTATTCACAGGAAGCAACTGCTGCGTACCATCCTGCTCGGTCTGTTGGAGCGTAATGCCACTCTTGTAACCCCAACCCTTCATAAGTGGTTCGATGGCTGCACGATTCTCTCGCTGGTCAAAGAAGTACCCTGTCTTCTGGCCTTCTACGATATCCACCTTAATGAGCAATCCATTCTCCGTTACCGTGACATGACGCGGGCAATCCCCATACAATGGTCCTTTCGTCTGCTCCAAGCCTTCCAGTTCACGAATGGACACATCACTGCGTTCATAGATGCCTTCCGGCTGCATTACTTCAATTAGAGCTTGTACAATTGCTTCGCGGCAACGGTCCATACCCAATGTGAGCAATTGAACTACAAGGATGCTGCCAAAACGGTCAACGATCAGTCCTGGCAGGAAATCAGCTTCCCCATAAACGAGACGGTATGCCTCTCCATCCTGGATAAAACGCTCCCGGTGGCGCAAGCAATCGCGGAAACGCGCTGCAAAAAACGCGGTGTCCATCTGTTCAAACTCCAAAGGTTGATAGGCCACGACTCGAACTGTGATTTGAGATGCAGGATTATAGTATCCCGTCGCAAGATAGCGACCTTGGTGATTCAATACGTTGACCAGATCTCCCGGCTCGGGGTTTCCTTCAACAGAGGCAATTTCATTGTTATATATCCATGGATGTGCATGTTCAAGCCGCTTTTTGCGGCTGCGTTCCAGTGTAACTGATGGCAAGATAGATCCACTTCTTTCATAGTTAGTTGTTGAAAAGATAGGTTTGGTGCAAAGGTGACCGCTACGGGGATGGATTGGACTTTCGATCGCTGTTGTCTCCAGATTTTTCTGATTCCCTTTCTCAAAAGGGAAAATCCGGAGACAAAGGCGAACGCTTCGCTTCTACAGTTCCAATTCCATCCCCTCCGCTACGTTTGCAGAATCTCCGTATCTTTTGAATAGGGGCGCGTTAATTTGGGTGTCCGCTTCGGGGATGAATCGGACTTTCGATCGCTGTTATCCCCAGATTTTTCTGATTCCCTTTCTCAAAAGGGAAAATCCGGAGACAAAGGCGAACGCTTCGCTTCTACAGTTCCAATTCCATCCCCTTCGCTACGTTTGCAGAGTCTCCGTATCTTTTGAATTGTGGTGGTAATTTGGGTGACCGTTAAGGAAACTTATAGGTCTTTCAAATGCTGTTGACTCCAGAATTCCGTTAGCCTGTCATGGTTGTCCTTATTTACTCATAGGATGAGAATAAGGATATGCACGGAAGGAATGATGTTAACTCATGTTCAGAGATGTTGTGCTGCCCCTGTTATATGGGCTTCTTATCTTTTTTGGTGGGATGAAGCTGATGGAAACAGCCTTACAGCGGATGGCCGGGCCCATGCTGGCTGGATGGTTGGGCCGAGCTACCTCTGCTCCCTGGAAAGGCATGGCTTTTAGCGCAGGCGCTACTGCCCTGCTGCAAAGCAGTACCGCCGTCACCGTACTCACTATTGGACTGGCGAACGCCAGATTAATTACCTACGGACGCACACTTGGCATTATTCTTGGAACCAACATCGGAACGTGCCTGACCACCGAGCTGGTCGGACTGCAGATCGGACGGGTTTCCCTGCCTCTGCTTGCCTTGTCACTGACAGGCTGGGCCGTCTTTGTTGTGCTTGGTGAACGAAATCAGTTCGCTCCTGAACGCACGCGTCGGACGCTGTCTACCATGCAATACAGCTTTCTCGCGTCCGCCGGATTTGCCCTCGTCATGACAGGCATTCAAGTGATGCAATCCATTGCCGTGCCCCTGCGTAGTATGGGCGTATTCCAGTGGTTTCTGGATCGCTCAGCCGACAGCTTGTGGTGGGGCTTTCTGGCAGGTGCCTGTCTGACGGCGCTCATTCATAGCAGCGCAGCCGTAATCAGCATGGCGATTACGCTTGCAGCCACAGGCGTACTGCCTGTAGAGATCGGCATCGCCATTGTGATTGGGTCGAACGTGGGGACCTGTATCACCGCCGTGATTGCAGCCGCTGGCGGAGCATCCGCAGGCAAATTTGTCGCAGCCTCCCATGTCGTATTAAACATTGCGGGGGCGCTGCTATTTATGCCGCTGATCGGCCAGCTGCATGCAGCCTCGGCCTGGCTATCAGCGGATAACGGGGCGCAGATTGCGCACGCCCAGACCCTTTTTAACGTCACCAGTTCAATGCTTGCATTGCCTTTCTGTTACTTGCCGATTTGGCACAAAAAACCACCGGTCTCCACCCCAGTGGCGAAGTCACCCATGGCCTGATGTTCAAAACTCTCTCAACAAACAGTAGCGTTACGTCATTCAATAGAAAACAGCTATACGTTAATGCCTAATTTGTTCAGCGCCACTCGTAAAATGTCATCGTTATTATCGTATCCACTATGCTGCTGTCTAGACCAAGCTTCTTCAGGAGCGTACCAATCCACACCTTTGATTTCTTCAATCTGAGGCTGCAGGTCGCCGCTTTCCGCTTCAACGAGATAATAATGAACTTCCTTGTCCACCGGACCAAACTCTGCATGCTGATACGTATAGGAAATGATATCGACGGGTTCTACTATTCGGCCGACCATGCCTGTCTCTTCCAGAATCTCACGCAGCGCGGTCTGTTCCACCGTTTCTCCATCTTCCATTTTGCCCTTGGCGAGAGTCGTTTTGCCGTAGCGATCTACAATCAGTTGAATTTGAAGCTTTCCGTCTTCTCCCGTGCGGTAGACGACTCCGCCTGCCGAAATTTCTTTTCTGTTCATGTTGCTCTCCCCCATTACGGAATTGTCTTCATCTTTTTTGGAAAAAGAAGGACCTCATCTCCACGGGTACGCTCCCCAAGGAAATGAAATCCTTGTTTCTGACGCCTCGATTACATCGCTGCGGACTTGAGATTTTCTTCCAACACACGAACCAGCGTAGCCTGGCTTTCATTCACACCCGCTTCGGTCACTTTGACACGGCATACCTTGCCGACCATATCCATCGAACCATCAAAGACCAGCTGAATGTAGTTGTCACTGTAACCGTGCAGTTTACCACTGCCTTCACGGCCCTTGGCTTCACCTTCAGGAATGACATCCAGTACTTGTCCCACAAACTGCTTGGCGTATGCCAGTTGCATTTGCTCGGATAGATCAATCAGTTCATGCACGCGTGCATTTTTGACTTCTTCATCCACCTGATCTTCCATACGTGCTGCCGGTGTTCCGGTACGCTTGGAATATGGGAATACGTGCATTTCGGAAAAACCAATTTTTTTCATCAACTCGTAGCCATTACGGAACATCTCATCCGTCTCACCCGGGAACCCAACAATAACGTCAGTTGTGATCGCTACATCCGGCATCGCTTCCCGAATGCGAAGCATTTTATTGTAAAACTCTTCGGTCGTATATTTACGGCGCATACGTTTCAGTACGGTATCATCGCCCGCTTGCAGCGGAATGTGGAAGTGGCGTACGAGTTTGTCTGAACGTTTGATCACATCCAGCATCCGATCATCAATCTGACTGGCTTCGATCGAACTGATCCGAATACGCTCCAGGCCTTCAACTTTGTCCAAGTCCCATAGGAGATCCGTCAGATCGTAATTCTCCATGTCATCCCCGTATCCACCAGTATGAATGCCTGTCAGGACAATTTCCTTGTACCCGGCGTGCACCAGTTGATGAGCCTGTTGGATGATGCTATTTGCTTCCCGGCTACGGGAAAGTCCACGTGACCACGGAATAATGCAGAACGTACAGAAGTTATTGCAGCCATCCTGAATTTTCAGAAATGCACGGGTACGATCGGCAAAATCCGGTACGTCCATCTCTTCAAATACCCGCGTTTTCATGATGTTGCGCACAGCATTGACGGGCTGACGTGATTCCTGAATTTCATTGACATATGGCAAAATTTTGTCCCGATCCTGTGTACCGATAACAAGATCCACACCAGGGATGTCCAAAATCTCTGCCGGAGAAGTTTGCGCATAACAGCCTGTAACGGCTACAATCGCATCCGGGTTGCGCCGAATGGCACGACGGATAATCTGGCGGCTCTTTTTGTCGCCGGTATTGGTTACTGTACAAGTATTAATCAAGTATACATCCGCTGTCTGTTCGTCAAAGTCTACCTGATCGTATCCTTCGTTTTTGAACAATTGCCAAATCGCCTCTGTATCATAAAAATTAACTTTGCAGCCTAAGGTGTAAAACGCCACGGATGGCATAATTACATTCCCCCCATTTCTCCGGATTCATATAAGACGCAAGTTAGCGCCGCCATTCCAGCTGTCTCGGCCCGCAAGATGCGTTTGCCCAGTCCAACGGATACAGCACCCGCCTGATCGGCTTCAATCGTTTCCCTCTCCGAGAATCCACCCTCAGGTCCAACAACGATCAACACTTCAGCACTCGCACCAGGTGCAAGTTGCTCCACAAACGGCTTCAATGCGTCTCTTAATTGCTTGCCGTTTTCCTTTTCATAACAATAACATACCAGACTGTAGCCCTCAAAAGAAGATAGCAGCCCTTTCCAGGAAAGTGGCTGCTCGACGGATGGAATGCGGTTCCGATGGCTTTGTTCAGCGGCTTCCTTGGCGATTTTCCGCCACCGCTCCAACCGTTTGCCTTCTTTCTTGGCATCATATTGCACAATCGTACGCTCAGACAGGAAAGGAACAAAGGAAACTGCTCCGATCTCTGTACATCTTTGGATGACCGTCTCCATCTTATCGCCTTTTGGCAAGCTCTGAGCCACGGTTACACGTATCCGTGCTTCATGGTCCATTTCGAGAGGTTCCACAATATTCGCTGTTACTTGCTGGGCTTCGATGCTTTCAATCTCCACCAAAGCTTCTTTGGAGTTTCCGTCACTGACAATCAGTTTATCTCCAGGTTTACCACGCATCACTTTGCCGATATGGCGCGCATCATCACCCGTGATGACTACGGAATGTTCATTAAACTGTTCTGCAGATACAAAATAACGCTGCATTCGTCTATCCACCCATTCTGTCCTGTTATGACTGGAATTCACCCCGCCTGATGGCAGGCGTGAATCCAATCGCCACAGATGATCATACAACTTTTATGTCTATCTGACCAGTATTTCAGCCCTAGAGGTACGTGTTGCTTATCGATATAATTCAATGATTAGTTTTGCCAGATCCACATACATCGTTTGTGCAAACTCATACAACGGTTGAATCGTCACATTTTGCAGCGGAGGTATAACCAAAATCAGCAGGAAGATAAAAATCGACCATTGCTCCACTCCTTGCAGCTTGCGACTGATAGATGGTGGCAATACGTCTTCAAGAATCCGATAACCATCCAGGGGTGGCAACGGTATAAGGTTAAACAGAAACAAGAAAAAGTTCGTCAGGTTAAAAATAGAGAAAAACATGGATATCGCTGTGAGCAATCGCTCATTTTCTATACTCCCCAGCGCTCCTGAACCAACCAATGAAGCGTAAATAATTGTACCAATAATCGCAAGTAGCAGATTGCTTAGTGGCCCTGCTGCAGAGACGATAACACCCATCAATCTTGGTTTGTCAAAGTTCGCCCGATTAACTGGAACGGGTCGTGCCCAACCGAAGCCAGCAATAACGAGCAATAGCACCCCAAACAAGTCAAAGTGTACGACCGGATTGAGGGTAACCCGGCCTAGCAGCTTGGCTGTTGGATCACCGAATTTGTTGGCAAAATAGGCATGAGAGAATTCATGGACCGTAAAAGCAATCAGGATCGTCAACAGGAAAAACGGAAGTTGATCCAGTGGATAACGAAAAAACGAGTTTAAATCCATCGGTTACCTCTTTCTGGCCACAAACGCGATCCAGTCCTCATCGCGATGAACCGAACTTATTTCGAAGCCGGAAGCAACGAGCGCATCATGGACAAGCTGCTCTTTATTTTTCCAAATGCCTGAAGTAATATAAACACCGCCAGACTCAAGCGCATGATAGACATCATCCACAAATAGCATAATAATTTCGGCCAAAATATTGGCAACAATAACTTTCACCGGAAGCTTCACGCCCAGCGCAGGGTCCTGACTGCCCAGAACAGACAGCAAATCACTCTCTTTCACCGTAATTTGTTGTGCCAGCCCATTCAGTTCTACATTTTCTTTGGCACTTGCTACCGCAACCGGATCGAGGTCAAGCGCCAACACATGTTTTGCACCGAGATGAACAGCTCCAATGGCCAAGATGCCAGAGCCTGTACCTACGTCGATGACTTCCTCGCCACCCTGAATGACCGATTCCAGTGTACGTAGACAAAGCGAAGTGGTTGGATGTGTTCCCGTACCAAACGCCATGCCTGGATCAAGCTCAATAATTTTCTCATTTGGGCTTTCCGGCGTATACTCTTCCCATGTCGGTTTAATGGTTAGACGTTCCGAGACACGTACTGGCTTGAAATATTGTTTCCAGGCGTTCGCCCAGTCATTTTCATCCACTGTTCGAGTCTCAAAACGAACCTCACCCGTTTGGATATCGAATTCGGAAAGCTGCGCAATGCGTGGACTCACTTCAGATTGCAATGCGTCCATGTCCGTACCTTCGGAGAAGTATCCTTTAATGACCGCAAAGCCTTCAGGAATATCATTCAAAGGAGACTCGTACAATTCGCCATACGTCGTATCCCGTTTTTTATTTAAAGTACCGGACTCTTCAATCGAGACCCCTCCAGCACCCGCTTCATGTAAAAAATTCGAAATCATCTCCACAGCTTCTTCTGTGGTATGTATTGTTAGTTCATGCCATAACATACTTCGTTTTTCCTCCTCATTTTTCAAACATCCCAACTATTGTACTACACAAGCGAGCAGGAGTACAAAACCGCGGCAGTAAAGAAACAACAAAAACAGGATACCCGCAGCCTGACTGCTCGAATACCCTGTTTTAATTATGACTAAACTCGATTAACTTGTTAGCAAAAGCGTCCACCGTTCTGCGTAATCATCTCTGCAGCTTGCGGGAGAGAGTCACTGGATACGGATACGGTCAGCAAGATTTCTTGCTTGGACCTGCCTTCAGAGCCAGCATCCGGATCGTCATACACTTGTCCACCCGACAACACCTCGGTCTCATCGCTAATGAGGGAAAGTACATTCAGCTCACCACTGAATCCCCCAATCACAGCCATAGTCGAATTATCTGTGCTCTCAGGCGCTTCCAGATCCACTGAAGACGATGAGTCATTCAGACTCTCGATACTCAACTGGTTTGGGTGCAGCAATTCCAGAGCTCTGCGTGCAGATTCAGCCTCGGACCAGCTCGTAAACACCGCTTCGATAATCACTGCAGAGCGATCTTCAGTCATGAATCTCCCGACCCTGACGACGATCGGCCGCTTCACTGCGGCGCAAAGCCTCTATATCTTCATGATCCGCAGCTTCGGCACTGAATTCCACATCCTCATTTTTGGCGGACTGCATCCGCTTCATCTTTTCCGTTTTCGTTAAAATCTTGCCTGGACGTTCATGTTCTGCCATCGTTATGTTCCTCCTTCAAATTGTATAAGTTCAACTAAAGAGTATTTACACTGACACTCCGATGACAGAACAACCTTCCGATCGCTGTTATCCCCAGATTTTTTTGATTCCCTTCCTTAAAAGGGAAAATCCAGGGATAAAGGCGAACGCTTCGCTTCTCCAAGTTTTTTCTGTCCTCTCCGTTATCGTGTAAATGTTTAGGTTGAAACTTATATAGATGCTCAGTGAATAGAAATTAATTGAAAAACTAAATCATACCGCCGGCTTGTTCGATAATGGATAGGGCACGATGATGTACTGCCTCGTCAACAACGACGGTCAGTAATACATCTCTGCCTGTCGGGCCCTCTTGTCCGCCATCGCTCATACCGCTTGCAGAAGGATCTGCTGCAGCCATGATTCCCGCGCTGGCATTTGTGCCTAGAGCACCTGGTACCCAGGAAGAAAAACTGCCGGAAACACCCGGCGTATAGGATGCTCCACTTGGCCCGACACCCGCGTAACGACTGAATCGATTGATAGACAGGTCTTCCACTCGTAATGCCTCCAGTTTTTTGGCTGCCCCTTCCGCTTGCTCCGGGCTATGGAAATAAGCCAAAATATTTTTTTCGGTCATCCGGTTCACCTGCTTCCCTAGTTTCGGCACATCAGTAAACCACTGAATGCTCATGTCTGGTATCTTTCCGCAAGCGTGCCCATATTATGCAAAAAAGGACACCCTGCGGAAAAACCGCTGTGGTGTCCTTTTTTAAATTAATGATTAAGACTCAGTCTCCACGGAATGCCCGTTTCACCCGGTCAAAAAAGGATTGCTCATGCTCATGAGTTTGTTCTCCATCCAGCGCAGCAATTTGGCGAAGCAGATCTTTCTGCTCGTCATTCAGCTTGCTAGGCGTAACTACAACGACTTTCACATGCTGATCCCCTTGCCCCATACCGCGCAGGCGTGGTACGCCTTTGCCTTTGAGACGGAAATACGTTCCTGTCTGTGTACCGGCAGGTACTTTCAGCTTCACTTTCTCGGACAGCGTTGGAATTTCAATCTCATCTCCCAATGCTGCCTGAGCGAAGGTAAGCGGAATTTCGCAATAGATATCATCGCCTTCACGCTCGAAGAAATCATGTGATTTCACACGGATGACAATATACAGATCTCCTGCTGGTCCTCCGCGCAGACCACCTTCACCTTCACCAGTCATACGCAATTGAGCGCCATCATCTACACCCGCTGGAATGCGAACATGAATTTTGCGTTGTTTACGTACTTTACCGCTGCCGCTGCACGTAGTACATTTTTCCTTGATAATTTGTCCCGAACCATTACAGTTCGAACAAGCACGACGGTTGACCATACGGCCAAACGGTGTATTTTGAACCACTTCCTGTTGACCACTACCTTGGCAGACGGAACAGGTTTCTGGTTTGGTTCCCGGTTTCGCACCTGAGCCATGACAAGTATCACAGCCTTCGGTACGAGGAATGGTAATGTCAGTTTCCTTACCAAATACCGCTTCCTTGAACTCAATCGTCATGGTGTATTGCAGATCGTTCCCCCGTTGCGGAGCATTTGGATCACGTCGTCCACCGCCACCGCCAAAGAACATATCGAAGATGTCGCCAAAGCCGCCGCCGCCAAAATCGCCACCGCCGCCGAATCCGCCCTGATTTGGATCAATATGACCGTATTGATCATACTGCGCCCGCTTCTGGCCGTCACTGACCACATCATAAGCTTCTTTAACTTCCTTAAACTTGGCTTCCGCGTCAGCAGCCTTGTTTACGTCAGGGTGATACTGACGGGCAAGCTTGCGGTATGCCTTTTTGATTTCCTCGTCGCTGGCATTTTTGCCGACGCCGAGTACCTCATAATAATCACGTTTTTCAGCCACTCTTCCACCCCCATATCATTCACCATATCGCACATCGTGACAAAAGGAAAGCCAAAGCACGGGAGCCCCGGCTATGACTTTCCCTTCGATCCGAACGTCACCGATGATTAATTCACTAGAAATCGTGAATTAGTTTTGTTTTTTATCTTCATCCACAACTTCGTAATCAGCGTCTACGACGTTGTCACGTTTTGCAGAACCTTGTTGCTCTTCAGCACCTTGAGCTGCTTGCTCTTGAGCTTGTGCTTGCTCATACAGTTTTACAGACAGTTGTTGAACGATCTCTGTCAATTCTTCTGTAGCGGCTTTGATGTCTTCCAGATTGTCGGAAGCCAGAACGCCTTGCAGTTTTTCTTTTGCAGCATTCGCTTTTTCAACTTCACCAGCGTCAGCTTTTTCGCCAAGATCTTTGATCGTTTTGTCAACAGAGTAGATCAGTTGATCTGCGCTGTTTTTCGCTTCAACGAGTTCTTTGCGTTTTTTGTCTTCTTCAGCATGCAACTCAGCATCTTTCATCATTTGTTCAACTTCAGCATCGCTCAGACCGCTGGAAGAAGTGATGGTGATTTTTTGAGTTTTGTTAGTACCTTTGTCTGTTGCAGATACGTTAACAATACCGTTAGCATCAATATCGAAGCTAACTTCGATTTGTGGAACGCCACGTGGAGCTGGAGGAATATCTCCCAGCATGAAGCGACCGAGGGATTTGTTACCCGCTGCCATCTCACGCTCCCCTTGCAGAACATGAATCTCAACGCTTGGTTGGTTGTCTGCATAAGTGGAGAACACTTGGGATTTGCTTGTAGGGATCGTTGTGTTGCGCTCGATCATTTTAGTGAATACGCCACCCGCAGTTTCAATACCCAGGGACAATGGAGTTACGTCAAGCAATACAACGTCTTTCACGTCACCTGTCAGTACGCCCGCTTGTACAGCAGCACCCAAAGCTACAACTTCATCCGGGTTAACACCTTTGTGAGGGTCTTTACCTGTCAGTTTTTTAATTGCTTCCTGTACTGCAGGAATACGTGTGGAACCACCAACCAAGACGATTTTGTCGATATCGTTAGCTGTCATTCCAGCATCGCTCAGTGCACGACGAGTTGGTTCAAGCGTACGCTCAACCAGACCAGCAGAGATTTCTTCGAATTTCGCACGGCTCAGGTTCAACTCCAAATGTTGAGGAACGCCATCAGCCACAGTAATGAACGGCAGGGAAATAGTTGTAGTCAATACGCCGGAAAGTTCTTTTTTCGCTTTTTCTGCTGCATCTTTCAAACGTTGAACCGCTGCTTTATCTTTACTCAAGTCAATGCCTTGATCTTTTTTGAACTCACTTACGAGATAATCAATGATCACTTGGTCAAAGTCATCGCCACCCAGTTGGTTATCACCACTAGTTGCTTTAACTTCGAAGAAGCCGTCACCCAGTTCAAGGATGGATACGTCGAATGTACCGCCACCCAAGTCATATACGAGAATCGTTTGGTCTTCGGATTTCTCCATACCGTATGCCAAAGCTGCTGCTGTTGGCTCGTTGACGATACGCAGAACTTCCAGACCTGCGATTTTCCCTGCATCCTTTGTTGCTTGACGCTGGCTGTCATTGAAGTAAGCTGGTACTGTGATAACCGCTTGAGTTACCGTTTGACCCAGATAAGCTTCAGCATCGGATTTCAGTTTTTGCAGGATGATTGCAGAGATCTCTTGTGGTGAGTAGTCTTTGCTATCGATTGTTTCTTTGTGGGATGTACCCATATGACGTTTGATCGAGATGATCGTACGATCCGGATTCGTGATCGCTTGACGTTTAGCCGTTTCACCGACAACGCGTTCTCCATCTTTTTTGAAACCCACTACGGATGGGGTTGTACGTGCGCCTTCCGGATTTGGAATAACGACAGCCTCGCCGCCTTCCATAACCGCTACACATGAGTTTGTTGTTCCTAAGTCAATACCGATTACTTTGCTCATCGGAAAATTTCCTCCCTCGACAATTTAAAATGGATCAGATTGATCCTTATTTGTATTTGTTGTTCCTAATCGTGCTCTATGTGTGTACTAACCTTTATATTAAACTTCGGTGGCATCGTACAATCAAGAGTGAACTCATTTCATTCTTTAATAGAAATTATGAGCTAACTTTAACCATAGCCGGACGAAGTACTTTATCCTTCAGCATATAGCCTTTTTGGACTTCCTCGACAACGGTACCTTCTTCATACTCGTCGCTCTCCACGGACATAATCGCCTGGTGGAATTCGGGATTAAACGGTTGTCCTACCGTATCCATTGACGTCAGACCTTCATTGTTCAGCACAGTTTCCAGCTGACGGAAGATCATTTGGATACCTTTGGAGAAGGACTCGACTTCAGCACCTTCCGGTACAGTAGCCATGGCACGCTCGAAGTTATCAATGACCGGCACCAGTTCGGTGACCAGCTTCATCGAAGCGTATTTCGCCAGTTCTTCTTTTTCTTTTTGTGTACGACGACGGAAGTTATCAAAATCAGCTTGCGCACGGACAAAACGCTGTTGATGTTCCTCAGCTTCCTCCTTCAAACGTGCGATCTCATCTTGCTCCTGATCTGTCATCTCTTCCGCCTGCGCTTCTGCAGCTCCGGCTTCGTTGACAGGCTCCTGCTCCGCTGCTGTAGTTGCTTGCTGTTCCTGTTCTTCTGCTGCGAATGATTGCTCCTCTTTCAAGATGTTCACCTCCTTATAAGAATGAAATGGTTCATTCCCTTATTTGAAGCGATGCGTTAGCATGGCCGTCAAATCACGGGATAATGTATTTAAAATATGAATGACACGTGCGTAATCCATTCGCGTAGGTCCCAAAATTCCGATGGAGCCCAAAGCCTCTCCATCCAATGAATAGGATGCCGTTATCAGGCTGCAATTGGCGAAGGCTTCATGATCATTCTCGGTGCCTATTCGCACCTGAATACCAGATCCACCCTGCACGGGCATCATCAATTTCATGAGTGTTGGTGTCTCATCCAGCAGGTCAAGAATATCTTTTACCTTTTCAATATCTTTAAACTCTGGCTGGGTCAACATATTGGTGGCACCACTAAGGAACAGACGATTATCATGCTCGTTGTCAAAGGCACTGTTCAGCACCTGCATGACTTCCTCATAACGTGTAATATGCCGTTCCATCTCTTGCCCAAGCTCGGTGTAGAGACGAGACTTTAATTTGTAAATCGGCACGCCGACCAGCTTGCTGTTTAATAAACGAACTACATTCTCCATCTCCGCTACCGAAATTTCAGGTGGAATCTGAACTGTCTTGTTCTCTACCTGACCCGTGTTCGTTACGATGATGGCTACAGCCTCGCTTTCATTAAGCGGAAGCAGTTGAAAATGACGAAGTGACGTGTGGAAAACTTCCGGTCCAAGCAGGATCGAAGTATAATTCGTCATATGTGACAAAATGACTGAGGCATGCTGAATAACTTGTTCCATCACGTTCAGCTTTTCTGCGAAAAATGATTTCAGGTCGTCCAGCTCTTGCGGCTCCACCTGATTCCAGGGAACCAAATGATCGACATAATATCGATAGCCTTTGTGCGAAGGTATGCGACCAGCCGATGTATGCGGCTGTTCCAGAAAGCCCATATCTTCAAGGTCCGCCATTTCATTACGGATCGTCGCCGGACTGTATCCAACATCTCCCCTTTTGGAAATGCTCCGGGACCCTACGGGCTCAGCTGAACGGATATAGTCATCCACTATAGCGTTCAGAATCATTCGTTGACGCTCTGTTAACATGGTGAGTATTCCCTCCTTCTGACTGTACTGTCCCATGTCGTTAGCACTCCGGTTAGATGAGTGCTAAGCGGTAATACAAAAATACCAAAATGACGTGAGCATTGTCAAGTCAGTTTGATGAGTACGCTCATCTATTTATAGTATAGACCAATGTCTCCAAGACATAACAACTTTACTGTACATCTCATGAATTAAAAAGAACCGCAGGTGAGATAGAGTATACTCGGCTCAATCCATACGGTTCATTCATTTATCAGGCTGAAATATTCAACTCTTTCAATACAGCAATCTCATCACAGCAATCCTGCTTGCTGCAATGAACACAGTCGGTCCATACTTTTTCCGGGAAAATTTCCTTGTTCACAACGGCAAAACCGTTTTTGAGAAAAAAGGACACCTCATATGTCAACGCCATGACCTTGGGAATTTGCTGTTTCTCCGCTTCCTCTACCAGCCGGTCCAGCAGCAGTGAGCCAATGCCCATGCCTTTGTGACCTTCGGAGATGCCGAGCGATCTGACTTCCACCAGATCATTTCCCAAACGGCAGAGAGATCCACAGCCTACAACCTGACCATTCACTTCTGCTACAACAAAGTGCTCCAGCTGCCGTTGCAGTACTTCCCGTGAACGCGGAAGCATGATCCCACGCTCTGCATAGCCCTTAATCATTTCAAATAATGGTTCAACATCTTCCGGTACGGCTTTTCTGCATATGGCCGACATCCAGCTCTCCTCCTATAAGAAGCTTTCCAGAGGAAAGCCGACTTCGTAGTTGTATAAATTACACGCTCTGTAAAATCAATATGAATAAATATACAACAGAGCGTATAGAATTTCAAGCTACGAATTCAGCGATATAGACCCGATAAACTCGGCAAAAACGTCATTTCCGAACAGGATGCCCTGTTCACTAAGCCGGAAGCCGTCTGTCGTCTTCTCCAGCAGTCCTGCATTCAGCATTTTGCCCAAAGGCTTCGCAAACACTTCCTCCATAGGCTCCCCGAACTGATCGCTAAACCGTGAGGATGAAGCACCTTCCAGCATTCTCAATCCAACCATCAGATAATCTTCCATTGCCTCGGCGCGGCTGATCTCAAAATGATCGAGACGCGGCAGACCTCCTTTGGAAGCTTCAACATACGGGTTTATACCTTTTATATTCATATGGCGTTCGCGGCCTACATATCCATGTGCACCTGCACCCAGACCGTAATAGTCCTCATTACGCCAGTACGTGATATTGTGACGGCTCTCGAAGCCGGGTTTGGCAAAGTTACTGATCTCGTATTGTCCGTAACCTGCTTCTTTCATACGCTTCATTAATAGAAGATACATTTGCAACTCATCGTCTTCATGAGGAAGCGGTAGCTGGTTCTTCTGATACAACGTATGGAAAAGAGTATTCTCTTCCACCTTCAGGCTGTATATGGAGTAATGCGGCAGATCCAGTTCCAGCGCTTTATCAATACTCTCGTTCAGCATCTCGACAGTTTGGTTTGGCAAACCAAACATGAGGTCAATGGACAAGTTATGCAATCCAGCTGCTCGGGCATTTTCCAAACTGCGGTATACATCATCTGTATTATGAATCCGGCCAATACCTGTCAGCAGATCATTTTGAAAAGCCTGTACCCCAAAGCTGACGCGGTTCACTCCGCCTTCTTTCATAACGGCGAGTTTCTCCGCATCGGTCGTGCCCGGATTAGCTTCCATCGAAAACTCAATATCATCTGCCCAATTGGGGAAATAGGTCTTAACGGACTTCAGGAATACGGCCATTTCATCCGGTTTCAGTGCAGTAGGCGTACCGCCGCCCACAAATATGGTTTTGATTTCTCCCGGCGGATTCGCTTTAACCGTATGTTCCATCTCCCGTTCCAGCGCTTCAAGGTACTGCATAACAGGCTGGTCCTTCAATACATAAGAGTTAAAATCGCAGTAGAAACATTTATTTGTGCAAAAGGGAATGTGAAGATACACCGCTTGGGGTGCACCTGTTTTCCGGCTGTGTGCTGCCAATGTCATGGCAAGTCCCCCTCTATTTGAAAAAAGGAAAGCCATCCGGCTTCCCTTTCAGCTTGGTTTATTGGTTATTCTGTGTTGTACCTACGTTTGCAAGCAAACGTCTTGCAATTCAATTTTGATACACACACTCAGTGTTGTACCCAAAAATGAATTATTAATCTAATTTAAATACACACATTTGTGCTGTACCCGAGACAAAATATCGTTTATCCTTTCATACACAAATTATTGATGTACCGAAAGGGTTCACGTGACGTTTGCAAGCAAACGTCTTTTTAAACGCATTCTCCGATACACAAAATTTGATGTACTCAGAGATTGCGTTCTTAATCATCAATTTTCAGCACCGCCATGAATGCTTCTTGCGGCACCTCTACGTTACCAACCTGCTTCATCCGCTTCTTACCTTCCTTCTGCTTCTCAAGCAGTTTCCGTTTCCGCGAGATGTCACCGCCATAACACTTCGCAAGTACGTTTTTACGCATTGCTTTTACCGTTTCACGAGCTACAACTTTGGTACCTACAGATGCCTGAATTGGCACCTCGAACATTTGCCGTGGAATCAGCTCGCGCAGTTTCTCACAGACAATGCGTCCACGGTTATAGGCACGGTCACGGTGAACGATGAAGGACAGAGCATCCACCTGTTCGCCATTGAGTACAATATCCATTTTCGCCAGATTGGACTGACGGTAACCGGACAGCTCATAATCAAGGGATGCATATCCTTTGGTACCGGATTTCAGCTGGTCGAAGAAGTCATATACAATCTCGGACAACGGAATCTCATAGGTAATGGTAACCCGTGTTGTGTCCAGATATTCCATATTCACATATTCACCACGTTTATTCTGACACAGCTCCATAATGGTACCTACATAATCATTCGGTACGATAATGTCTGCCTTGACATATGGTTCCTCGACGTAATCAATCCGTCCCACCTCAGGATAGTTGGATGGGTTGTCGATTTTCATCACTTCACCATTCGTTAAGGTGACGTGATAGATTACGCTTGGTGCCGTTGTGATCAACGGAATATTAAACTCCCGCTCGATCCGCTCCTGGATAACGTCCATGTGAAGCAGTCCAAGGAATCCGCAACGGAATCCAAAACCGAGTGCACTGGATGTTTCCGGTTCAAAGCTCAGAGACGCATCGTTCAACTGCAATTTCTCCAACGCTTCACGCAGATCAACATAGTCCGATGTTTCAATCGGATAGAGACCACAATATACCATTGGGTTAATTTTACGATAACCCGGCAAAGGTTCCGGTGTTGGATTTTTGGCATCCGTTACCGTATCCCCGACTTGTGTATCGCCTACATGCCGAATACCGGCAACAATAAATCCAACATCCCCGACGTTCAGCTCGTCCACGATGGTCATACGAGGTTTGAACGCTCCAACTTCAATGACTTCAAATGATTTACCTGTTGCCATCATTTTGATTTTGGAACCGGATTTGATTTTGCCGTCAACAACACGCACATATACGATTACACCTTTGTACGGGTCGTAGTGCGAGTCAAAAATCAGCGCTTTCAAAGGCTGTTCAGGATCACCAGTTGGTGCCGGAACACTTTTCACCACTTGCTCCAAAATTTCTTTGATTCCGATTCCTGATTTGGCCGAAGCCAAAACCGCATTACTTGTGTCCAAACCAATAACATCTTCCACTTCCTGCTTCACCCGTTCAGGATCAGCGCTCGGAAGGTCAATTTTGTTGATAACCGGTAAAATTTCAAGATTGTTATCCAACGCCAGATACACGTTGGCAAGTGTTTGGGCTTCAATTCCCTGAGCCGCATCTACAACCAGCAGAGCACCTTCACATGCAGCAAGACTGCGTGATACTTCATACGTGAAGTCTACGTGTCCTGGTGTATCAATCAGATTCAATAAATACTCTTCACCGTCATCCGCTTTGTAAGTCAAGGCTACTGCTTGTAGCTTGATCGTTATTCCACGTTCGCGTTCAAGGTCCATTTTATCGAGAACCTGTTCCTGCATTTCACGTGACGTGAGCGCACCTGTGTGCTCCAAGATCCGGTCCGCAAGTGTTGATTTGCCGTGATCTATATGTGCAATAATTGAAAAGTTACGAATTTTACGTTGTCTTGCCCGAATGTCAGTCATTCCTTACCCCCAGAAACAGCCTAGTGTCAATCACATCATTATAACAGTTGATGCAGGGTGCATCAATCCCGCGTTGCCCCAACTTTATAATTATCGTCACAATTGCGAACTCCCAAGGGTATATTTTGCCTATATTTCATAACCTTTTATTCAGCGACTCCGCTAAATAAGGATACTACCCACTTCATTCCGTTATGGGACAGATTTTGAAGAAGACCTGCCGTTTTGTCAGCCAGCACGTCGACCGGTGCTTTGCTCTGCTCTGCGCCAAGCACTTGACTCGGTGACAGAACAGGTACGGCTGGGGGTTCTTTGACCTCCTGTTGTACCGCCGCGATCGGAACAGACTCGGCAGCCGGTGCCGCCGGCTCAGTTTTCACCACTGCAGGGTTGCCAGTCGAATCATCGCCCCTATTAAAGTTGCTGCCTGCCAGCTGCATTCCAAACAGCACACCCAGCAACATTAATAAACAGATGGAAAACAATCTTTTGCCGAATCTGGACACATTCCTCGCCTCCTGTTATATCTTCAATTCTTCTATTCTTCCATATCAGGAATACTAGCCACCTTGTGATGTCTTTTCCGCACTAGCTTTGTCCACCTTCTGATCATTCCAGTACACCTCTGCAATCATGTCGGCGAGCACTTTGGATGTCCGCTCCAGTTCAGCAGCTGTATTGTCGATGCCGCCAATCTCAATCAATATGCTGTTGGGAGAAAGCGTCTGGTTGTATTCACCATTGTTGGCCCCGCCGCCGTCCTTGCCCCATACGCCCCGAGATACCCCTGGATATTTCGCTTCCAGCTTCTTATGAATTTTGGCCGCAAAGGCCTCATTCTGCTGCCAGTTTGGATTTTCATGTCCTATAATAAAATATACTTTGGCATAACCCAGATTATTAATGGTCGTTGTTGTTTTGTTATGACGTTGTGAGTCACGGTGGATATCGATGAGATACGTAAGATCGTCATTTTGAGCGAGTGCAGTTTTCACCGTCTGACGAGAGTATTTATAGGAATAATTCCAGTTATAATCCTTCACCTTGGTCGGATAATCTTCCTGTGCATGCTCCACCCCAATCCCCAGCTTCTCCAAACTGTCGGATAAGTAGGTTCCCACTTGAAAAACATTGCCCGTCGATTTACCAGAAGAAGGATTGTCACTCTTTGTGCCCAAGAGAGGATTGTATCCTTCACGTGGATGGGAATGGTAGACAAGAATCGCTTTTTTTCCTGTCGTTGGTTTGCTCGGTTCATCTTTACCGCCACTCTTCGGTGGGGGATCACCCTTTACTTCACCATCACCCGGATTCTGCGGATCAGATGGATCGGGGTTATCCTGACCTGGTGGGATATGCTGCTCGCCACCTGATTTCCCTCCGCCTGCCGATGCCGTATCAATGAGTCCAGGACCCGGCTGATAATCTTCTGGAGCTTCAGCTTTTTCATTTCCCGAGCCCGGTCGCAGCAGTACGGGTTGATTGGAACCCATGCCAGGCATTTCTCTAGCGATCAGGCTTTTGGGGTCTTGCGGATTCACATTCGTCAGCAGTTGGAACACAAATGAAGTCAGATTTTCACCAGAAAATGCAGAGGCTTGTTCCTTCTGAGTTAGATGCGGCATTTCCATGCCGAGCATGTCCACAAAAAAGCTGCTTGATACGGCTCCCGCAAACCCTTTCATAGAAGAAACGGGTGAGCTATTCAAACGCTTCTCTGCCATGCCCCCTAGACCGAGTACAACAAAAAACAAAGCAGATATGATCATAAGCAACAACAACGTACGGCCCATGGCCAGCACGTGCAAACATCTCTTTTTCCATTTACCAATATTCCAGGCCAATATTTTGTTCATTGCTTCTGTCTCCTTCCCTGCTGGACAACGCTTATACTTCAACTCTATGAGCCTGCCAGATTTGATAGAACAGGAAAAAGAAGATTGCACAAAAAAAGAAAGTCCGATAGATTCGGACCTTCTTCACAGGAGTCTCAAGCATTTAAATTTCAAATGTTAATTAATGGGTGTAGGCAGCTACATTCTCCGCATTTACCGCATCATGGAGAGCTGCATTTAGACCGGTTGCAATAATATTGGCAATATCTTCGACAAACTCGTCGATTTCTTTGGGCGTAACGATCAGATCATGGCCTAGTGGCTCCAGTACCTCTTTTACCAAACTGAGACGGTCATTTTCGCCGATATCGTCCAGCATGCCCATAATCTGTTTCGTTTGGTCGGTCTCCTGCCGAAAATGAGTACGCATCATTTCGATGACGTTATTCACAATGGTCGACGCATAACATACGGTAGGTACACCGATGGCAATGCAGGGAACACCCAATATTTCACGTGTCAGTCCACGTCGCTTGTTCCCAATTCCTGAGCCAGGATGAATGCCGATGTCTGCCACTTGAATCGTTGTATTAACACGTTCGAGGGAGCGTGAAGCCAGCGCATCAATCGCAATGATTGCATCCGGTTTCGTTCGATCCACGATCGCTTGTACGATGTCACTGGATTCTATACCCGTTGTCCCCAGCACACCTGGCGCAATGGCACTGACTTCCCGATACCCCGGTGCAACCTGATCCGGCACCAGCTCAAAATACTGACGGGTAACCATCAGATTCTCCACTACCAGCGGACCAAGTGAATCAGGCGTGACGTTCAGGTTGCCCAAACCCACAATCAGCACCTTGGACGTCTTGTTAATTCCCGCTTTGGCCAAAAAATCTTCCATCTCTCGCGTGAATTCTGCCGCCACCCGCTCCTGAAGATCGGTATCCCCGTTACGAAGCGATGGAACCTCCAAAGTGACATAGTGCCCCTTTACACGCCCAATTGCTGTAGCGGCTGCATCATCAAGCACATCAATACGTGTGATTTTGATACCGTCTTTCTCATCCACATCCTCCCGCAGCCCGGGAATCGTCTGTTTCTGTCCCCCCTGAGCCATCTCCTTGGAGTCAATTGCCAAGTCGGTACGAACTGCATAATTTTGCAAATCCAGTGTCATCTGTCCCTGCCTCCCTTACCGCATTTGAGCATATTGTGTGGGAAAATGGTGTGCTTTATGCAGCACCATCGAACATCATAGGAAAATCTGTTGCAATTTGCATGCCAGCGTGCTAGAATATTTTAAGTTGTGAAACGTTTGTATTCATGCAAATGCCTTACAGGAGGTGAATGTAATGCCAAACATCAAATCCGCTGTTAAACGCGTAAAAACGAGCGACAAGCGCCGCGCACTCAACGCTTCCCAGAAATCTGCACTCCGTACAGCTGTTAAAGCTGCTGATGCTGCTCTGGTAAGTAACGAAGTTGATACTGCAAAAGCTGCGATTCAAGCTGCTTCCAAAAAGCTGGACAAGGCTGTAACTAAAGGTCTGGTTCATAAAAATGCTGCAGCCCGCAAAAAGTCTCGCTTGGCGAAAAAACTGAACGCTCTTTCCGCACAAGCGTAAGAAGCGTTACTTATACGATCTAATGGAAAAATCCTGAACAGCACGAGCTTTCAGGATTTTTTAGTATCTGATTCTATAAGCACTCATTCAAACGGGGCGGCCTCTATTCCGATGATCTCACCATCAACGGAATAGAGGCCGCTTTGTGTTACAGTTATATCTAAGTTTAAGCACCGAGCCTTAACAAGAAAAGCTCTAGTCCGAGCACTTTATCCACTGCCCCGGTCTTCATCTGATAATCCAGTTCACTGAGATGACTCAGAATTAGCCTCAAACGTTCTGCCTGAAACTTGCGAGCCTGTTCACCAGCAATTTTGACAGCATACGGATGCAGACCAAGCTGACTGGCAATCTGCTGTTGGGAGTAACTCTGCTGCCCTAACTCCTTTACCTGAATCATAATTCGAAATTGACGGGCAATCAAGGCAGCAATTTTGATTGGTTCTTCACGCTGCTTCAGCAACTCATAAAAAAGACCCAACGCTTTCTCCAGCCTCAAGTTAGCAAGCTCCTCCACCAACGCGAACACATTCTGCTCGGTACTTCGCGCCACCAAAGATTCGATATCTGCGCGTTTAATCGTGCCTCCGTTACCAGCGAACAAACACAACTTGTCCACTTCCGCAGATAACGTCTGCAAGCCTGTTCCTGCATAACTAACAAGCGTGTCAGCTGCTCCAGTCTCAAAAGATACATCCCGTTGCTTCGCCAGCTTTACAATCCAACCCAGCAGCTCTTCACCACTTAGTGGAGCGAACGCAAGGACAACGGCTTGTTTCTTGGCTGCCTTAACTAGTTTTTTACGCTCATCCAGCTTATCCCCTTGGGCCAGAAACACAATAATACTATAATCTGCCGGATTGTCCATATATGTAAGCAGCCGATCAATCTGGTGATCCATTTTGGAATCCTTGCCTGCTGTAAACAAATTAGCATCGCGAACGATAATGAGTTTACGTGGAACAAGAAAAGGAACCGTCTCCGCTTCTTCAATGACCACCTCCACAGGTGTCTCAGAGAGATCATATGGAATGATCGCAAATTCTCGGTGCTCTTCTTCAATTACCTGTTGTTTTAACATATCCGTAAATTGCTGTATCTGGTACTTCTCCGTTCCGTACAGCACATATACCGGAGCCGTTTCTCCATTACGTATTGCCTTTGTCGCACTCTTTACATCCATCACGGTGCCCCCTTATCCCTCTTATCCTACCAGAAATCGTGACAGACAACAAAGGGGCCTTACATCCGGTTACGGATGAAGGCCCCCTGTCCTACATCTATATAAACGCTGACACCAACAATTCTAGAAAAAGCTGGTGCGCGGTCATACGACGTCAGTTATGCCAACTGAGATAGGACGTTGTTGTTACTTTCAATATATTCTTGATACAACAGAAATGTTCGGCAAGTCTTAAGGCCAAACGTATAATTTACAGCCTATTTACCAGAGGTCCCGCTTGAACCAGTGGACACATTAAACGATTTCTTCACTGTTGTCCCATCTTGATCTGTCTCGTAATTGAATACGGTGCTATCCTTGGACCAGCTCGCAGATTTTAGTGTACCCTCCACACTACGTTGCTCGACCAGATTAAGCACATCCGGGTCAGCAGCAGGTTTAGAGTAAATGCTGATCTGATCGCCGAGTAGCATGACCAGATAGGAGCCATCGGGTGACTTCCATTCTTTTGGAGTCGTCGTAGCAAGTGCACCTGAATCCGTGGCAGCCAATCCCTTATTTCCTCCCGCTGCATCCATGCCTGTCTCGGAATCAGGACTCGTCACGCCCTCTGTTGGCTCTTCTACCTTAACATCAGGCATATCCTGAGAAGTAGTGAATGATTGTGCATCCCCATTTTCAGGCTCCGTTGCTCCGCTCTCAGTAGAACCTGCCGAAGGTCCGGTAGCAGCTCCTGAACCCTGACTTTTTTGCTGATCTGCACTCTTGGTACTATCGGCAGGATTGGAACTGGAAGGGGCGTTTTTCGTTGAATCACTCTTTTTCAATTCTGATCCAGTATCCGGCTGTTTAGAAGGTTGGTCTTCCTTCAATTCTGGTTCCTGCACCTTTTCTGAACCATTTTCTTCAGGACCAACCTCTTGAGCTTGTTTATCTTCAGCGGATGGCTGACTTTCCGAACTATCGATCCACACACTGTTATCGCTCTGTAGTGAGGAGGAAGAATCTTCATTGTTGATCTCTCTGCTCAGTGGATTTTGATCCTCATTCCCGCCTTCTTGGGTACTGCCCGTGCTCATTATCATTTCTGCATTTTCAATCTTCTCTGGCTGATATCCAAAAATGGCAACGCCCAGTACAACAGCGGCTGCTGCTGCGCCCATGGACATCCGGCCCGCCATAGAATTCAACCATTTTTGCTTCGGTTTCCGCTCACTTGAACGCTGTAAATTCTCAAATGCAGCAGGGACAGGACTCATTTCCTGTATTGTACTGCTTTGTTCCCTTTTCGCTTCGTCGATTGCATCCAGTTGCGGCATAATGGCATCAACCAGACTGAATCTCGGGGTTACCTGCGGCAAATCTTCCAGTTCTCTGGAGAGAGCTCTGAGCAAACTAAAATTTTCGGCGCACTCCGCGCATTGGGCCACATGCTGTAGCATCTGCGCAGTTTCCGCCTCGCCCAGATCATGATCCAGATACCGGTGCATCCATTCCACCACCTCTTCGCATTTCATCCTGTCACACCACCTTTCTGATACTCCTGTAGTAGATTCTGTAATTGCTGTCTGGCTCTAAATAAATAAGATTTAACCGTATTCAACGGAAGATCGAGGCAATCCGCAATTTCGTTATAGGATAAGTCCTGCAAATATCTTAGAACAATAACGGTACGATGATGCTCAGGCAGCTTGTTAATGGCATCCTGAATATCCTTTGCCACATATGTGGACATCACTTCGAATTCCACATCCTGATTGTCCTGAAAAACCATATCATGCTCGTCAATGGAGACGGAGGGCTTGGTTCTTCTGAATTTGTCAATACAGATATTCGTGACGATGCGCTGAACCCATGTCTTAAACTGGGCCTTTTCCTCATATGAATTAATCTTGGTGTAAATTCGGATCAACGCTTCCTGAGCAGCATCCAAAGCGTCTTGTTCATTATTTAGAATGTAATATGCGGTCCGATAAACATGCTGTTCAATGTCCCGCAATAGGGTAATTAGAGCGTCGCGATCGCCCGATTGAGCGGCTCTGATGAGTTCCGGCTCTACCACAAAGGATCCCCCTCTCCCTGCAACCTTACAGACGTGACCATCAATAAAATTGTTGCAAAGTTAAGTATTTTTTTTATTGCCATAACAAAATAACGGCTTATGTATTGGGGCCGCTGAAATCTTCTCTTAGAATAACAGAAATTGCATAACGAGTCATCAAGCCAGCTCAAAAGTCATTCCAGTACTTACACGACTCAATTTTATTACAATGGCATACATTATAGCTAACAACACTTATAGCATTGAAAATAAAAAAGTTCAAATTTTGTACAAATTTAAGCTCGTTTTAATGTAATTTTCATGAAAACAGTGTATTGTAAATTTACATTCATAACACGAGGTGATGAGCATGCCAGCTCTTGCAAAAATTCAAGCGTTAAAAGAACAAATGCCCAAAGAATATCAAAGCATATCCCATTTTGTGGAACATGCTTTGCAGTCTATTGATACTCTGGTTGAGGAACATCGGAAATACACCGCTGCACAGGCATTATACGGCGATAAAATCGTCGGATCGGAAGAACGCTTGTACAGAGAAACCGTGCTTGATGTACGAGCACAGCTCTTGCTGACGCTTGAGAAAACCGTAGAAGATCTGTTGCACAAAGGCGACAAACATTGGAGTAAACACTTCAAAGATGGCGTTGAATAATTCGTTGTTATAAGTCATTCCAAAATTAGCCCGCTTTCCGGCATTCTCCCCGAGGAGCATACCGGAAAGCGGGCTTTTGGTTTCATTCTTCGAGCAAATGATGTACTTCATAGAGAAAATTAATAAATGACAACCAGTTGTAGATTGGGACTGTATAGATTTTATCTTTATTGAGCGAACATGATGAACACAGAAGTATTACGTATCTTTCACGAAATTTTACATTAATTTCACATAAACAGCATAATCAATCCCATTTTATAACTTAAAATAGAAAATATAGGCACGTAGAGGAGCGAAATCAGACAACTAACGGAAAACTGGACACTATTTAATAGTAATTCAAGTCGCAAAGACGAACTAGAACTCACAACGGCGCAACAAAATTTCTATGCAGATATGAGGCAGATTAAATGAATTTGAAAATCTTTTTAAAGTACTTCCTGGGATTTTTTCTACTCTGTAGTCTATTATTTATTGTATATAATATGATGATACGCCATAAAACTTGGGATCAAATCGATCACACGATTAACTTATTCAGTGCGACTATAATTAGCTTAATAGTTGGTATTTCAAAAGCAAGAGAGTAATCCATTTTAGCCAACTCCCACAGAAATTCATGAATCATCCATCGTCAACTTGTAGCGCACATCAATCTTCCCATCTTTGATCTTCATCTGAATCTCCCCCATTTGATCTGTTCGATAGATCTCTGTACCCGAATTTACAAGACGTTCAAGCACCCCAGGATTGGGATGTCCATATGTATTGTTGGCCCCAGCAGATATCACGGATGCAGATGCATTCCAGTACTGTAACCAAGCTTCCGTTGACGATGTTTTGCTACCGTGGTGTGCAACTTTTAATACGTCTATGGTGACAGGAACCTCTGCGACTTAACCCATAAGTTTGCCATTTGGCAAGCTTATGCTTCCAAAAGATCATGGCAACCTTATGCTTCCAATTCACCCATATGCAAACACACATTCCTATTCCGCTTTGAAAATGTGCAAAAAGTGACCGTTTCAGGACCTTTATGAATGAAAAATCACTAAAATTATCGGTTTCGAGATTCAAAATGTACAATTTGAGTTAGAGGCAGTTTAAATTATACTTTAAATGAAATCTTTAAAATCAAATAAGCCAACCACTAATATGATTGACTTCACTTGAGTTTATTGAGCTATGGTTTCCCGTTAGCGTATGGTTTCTTACTCCTGATACCATTAATGATAACGGGTTTAACTGCGGCTGCCGTTTTTCTTTGCAGAGCTATTGTTCCCCACAGAAACAATTGATCAAGGAATACTGAATTATAAATGCCACGTTCAGATATCGCGGTCTTGCAGAAGTATGCATGCTGAGGTCGGGCATTGAAACTGGAGTTGAACTGCAGACTTAGTAAAGTGAAAAAGTCCCATTTAGGGGCTAGGGGCTTTTCACTGGAGAGATTGCTATTAACCTATCCGTTTAGTTAACAAAGCAGCCGATTACTTTGTTCAGCTGCTTTGTTGGTTTTATTAAGCTATCGTTTCCCGTTAGTTTAACACTTATTTGTACACTCATGATCTATAAGCTTCTTATCTGCCCGTTAGCTTAATAAGTTACGGGCGAAAATTGATCAGGTATAAGTCTAATCGGTAATCGTATCAGGTTACTGTCCTTGGCTTGGGACAAGAACTTGTCCCAAAAAAATAAAAAAGCCGCTAATTAGCGACTTTCAATGAGATCATGATTTTGTCCCTCATATAGGTATCTAATTACTGGTAATTTTCATTAATGATTCTGGGTAGCCGTATCCTGGAATAAAGACAGAACATTGTGGAGTTTCTGACCATAATTCGGTACGAAGAAGTCTCCTGATATCTTTGCCTGCTTTTTTGAAATAATCTTGTTTAATCATATGTGCCTCACCTACACACGCAGTTACATCCAAATCTATAACGAGCACTGAATTCGATTGAAGAGAACCCGTTTGCCCTAATGCTGTATAAAAAGTAGCTGCGGGATAAGCTAACATGAGAATAGAGTCAAGCATCGAGAACCACACAGTCGTTCCATAAGTACCATGGCTATCTCCAATAGCAATAGCCTTTGGAGCATTATAAAATTCCCCATTAGGTGCAAAAGCATTTGAAGGTAACGCTGCAGCCATGCAGAACCCGCTCGCAAAAAGAGGCCTGTCGGCATTTAATAGATGCGCAGCATGTGCAAAGACGTAACACCCCAGTGAATGAGTGAAGACTCGGCCTTGTGAGTAATTAGACATTTTACTTAAGAAATTAGTACTAAGATAATCCCCAGAAACTCTAGCTCTTCTTTCCAATTCACGCCAAACTACTGATGTGTACAAATCAAAAGGTACTCCTCCAGGAAATGTGCCGAAAATACTTTCAATTGCTTTTTGCACTAAAGTCTTCTTCTCATCAGATAATTTACTATCATATGCAAGAATATATATGCTGACGTGGTCATAATTTGTATGGCTGTTTGTAAACATATTAGCAGTTTTCTCAAAAGCTTTATAAAAATCCAAAGAATCTTTTTCGCTATTATCATTTTCCATCCCATATATAAATATGTACGGGTAATCGTTTAAGGAATCTGATTTCGGTACCCTTACAAGATTATAGGCTTCCTCCCCTCGAGCAGCTGGACCGGGATTTGTCACCCGATATAGACGAGGATCAGGATCTTGTTTAACTTTTCTAAATATCGAATTCCATATATCATCGATTAAATCCGAAGGTATAATTCGGTATTTATTTAAAATCTGAATATACGATATATATGGAGATATTACTGTATCAAGAATCAATCTTGGTGTTCGCGCTAATGCTGCCTCGCTACATGATTGAAGAATATCTGTTGCCCCCTTATAGCCACCAACAAGTGCATCGTATGCCGGTTTAACTACTTCTTTTACTCCACGCGTTGCCTCTTCCCATCTTCCCATCACCCTACCTTCTTTTATTATTGGTTTTCTGTTGTATTGTCTTTATCTAATTCAAAATTTATACATAATAGCATTAGTTACTGAATTCTCCTTTAACTTTTTAAAGCATTAAAAATCATTCCTTTTACATATATACTGAGGAGTGAGTATATAACACTTATACAAAACTGCTTGTTGTTTCAAATTGAAAATATCAAATCATTGTCCTAATTGACATGCAATAATTTGATGTCAGCGTTGAAAAAGCACAAAAACACAATTATATAACATTAATAGACAAAATGAATATTTTATGTTGAAATCAGACAACGATAGTTATAAGATAAAAAAATGAAGCCAACCGCAACAGCGGTTGACTTCATTTTTTTCGTTCCTTACTTATAAAAGAATTCAAAGTCATGTTCATTGTTTAAAAATAACGCCCCATCATAAGTATTTTTAGGATGGCTCCCTACAATTTGAACCAAATCGCAATTCTCCCCACATGATACTTTAACTACTAGATATATTCCGCTAGGAAAACACTCGTTAAAAACAAAGCATTAATTCTTAGTCCACGAATCAAAAGTACCTAGAATACTCACTCAAATCAAAATCATTTCCAAGGATTTGAATCACAACTTCTTTAATCTCTTCAGATTCCTCTCGTTTTCTTGAACGATTGTATATTTGGGAACTACCGTTTGCTTCTTTTAACAAAGATAATATATTATCTTTATTGAATTTTTTAATATAAGGTTTAATAAATTGGCTATAATTATAATCAGCTTGGTCAAAATTATAACTGTTAGCAAAAATAGCTATGTTGAGTTCGTATACTTTATTTTGCAATCCCTGGTCTTCAGCAATTATTATTAGATCTCTTATTCGTTCTACATCAAGATAGTTACCTAACTCAGAAACCATTGTAGACTTCACATAATCAATATGCCTTTCTATATTATCCTGCAAAAACCAAGCAGAAATGAGTAAACTTCTACTATTTTCGACAGTCCTTTCAATTAAAGCTTTGCAAGCTTCATTGAGTGCATTGTATACGCCGTTATACAGAGTAAGAAAACTTATCAGATACTCTATTGGGACGCCTAGTGTAATATCACTGTAGTAATTTTTTTCATTGTTAATTTGTGTTAAAAGATTCACATGGTTTCTTTCATACATTATTTTTAAGGCTCGGTAGTTTAAATCTCTATACTTAGTTGTTTCATCATTCTCTGTCTTGAACACCATTTTCCAAAAGTCTCTGAAGACCTTAGATTCAACTTCAGGGACAAAGTGTCGTAAGTACTTTGTTTCCAAATACCTTTTTAATCTTTGATCATCTAACAATGCCCCATCTAATCTAGCTAAATCCTCAAGCAACTCAATTGTAATTTTTTTAGACAAAAGAGGGGGCTTAATTAACACACTTTCAAGAATGTTCCTAATGTGCGCCCTAACCGACTCCTTGTTCGGAGCGTACAAGATATAATTTTCATTCACTACAGGATGTGCAGATAAGTGGCGATTTAATCTTAGATTTTCAATATGTTGCTTTTCTGCAACATTGATTAAGGACGTTCTATCCTGAATCAAATCTACTAACTTTGTTTCCCATTCAGACGATTTTGAATTAGCTTTTTGCAGTGCTTCTACTTCACTCATAATAGAAATAGCAGTTTGGTCATTATATAGTTCCTTTAAGTCTGTTACTTTATAAAGCAAATCGCAAATGGTTACAGAATATAACATTACTAATGCAGAACGGTAATTTCCATTGTGGTAAGAACTAATAACTTCTTGAAAATATTCTTTCGATTTAGGATGATATATTTTCTCAGAAACGTATTCAATCGAAAAATCCACCGAATCACTTCCTTATCTATTATGTAGAAAGCCTACTTTTGTGTTATATTTGTGCTCTTTTTTGATTTATTATTTCAACTTATCGGGTAGCTTGAAAAACCATATGCATTCCATAATGCATTCATGATTGGTCTGATTACTTCAGCAATATTCACTTCATTCAAATCTTCTATAAAAATTTCAGGGAAAATCATCTTATCCGATTCATACGGAAGTAAATCAATTCCAGTATAGAAGGGATCAATATCCGATAGAATTAATTCCTCTCCCCCGTACAGGGAAACCATTATATATATAAAGGTTCTCTAATCCCTAATGAAATATAATTTTGAAGTGAATATGCAAATGTCTTACTCAACGAGTCGTAAAGTTTACTCCCCATAATTCTTTTATCTTGAATAACCCTGGTTGATGAATGCTCTATGATACCATCTCTGAATAGCTGGAATTTACATGTTCTATCATTTGATTCAGAATACACTCCGGTAAAGTTAATGCGTTTATTATCATTTGAAGTTCCCAAGGGCGTTGTCCTAATTAGATTAAATACCCTGATAAATCAACTACATTTGAATTTTCAAAAGCCGTTACCGGAACAAAATGAAGAAGTGAAAATGAATTTCTGTTGATCTTGTCTATATGATAAGCAACTCGTTCTACATGGAAGTTACCATACTTTACTTTAAATCCAGAACTCCCTAAAAACATCTGACGAAGTTGTTGCACATCCAATTCGTATTTACCGTTCGACTGACGAGCAAAAAATTTCGAGTTGTGACTACATCTGTGCGGACGGAGCCAGCTCCTTTGTGTACGTATTACTATCACGTACTTTAATACTTCAATTTCAATGAATTCAGTCTCGATATTAGTGATCCTGGGCTCGATTCGACTTCGAAAAATTTCGAGTAATCTTAACTTCTCCTTGTCTATATCTTTACATTCAACTCCAACGAGTCGAATTGGCACTCCCTCCTCCTCATTCACTCCAATTATTAAGTCACCACCTTGCGAATTTGCAAATGAAATCACTGCCTCACATAATTGTTCAGCTCTAATCAATTCCCTCTTATAATCAATTTGCTGACCTTCTTTTGCAGGTAGTTCTCCAATTAGAGACTCAATATCACTGGGCTTTATTTGGTTAAGCTTTATAAAATAATGACATTCTGATAATCCTTCCTTATGTAAGAATTAAATACACCCCTTAGCTATCATTAGCTCTTTATATGTATTTGAAATAATCTTCAGCAAAACAATCGAAGATGACTTTATATTTCATACGTAGCTTTAACAAATATAGGGCAATAGGCAGACTCCGTGTTCCCGCCGCATGGATAGAACAGGATAGATAAGGGAGTAACTGATTAGAATCTGCCATTTACAGACTAAAGTCCTTCCTCCAAATCCATTGTTCCATACTTTTTATTATCAATGAAAATAAGAATCCTCTGTTTTCAAGAATATTTTCTAAGAAAGTTCTTTACATAAGTTACACTGAATTATAAACCAATATTTATTTTCTTTAAAGGTATTATTAAGTTCAGCATGCTCTTGGTAATCCTCTTTAAATAAAGTTTTTCTTTCATTCAATAAGCGAATAATATACTTCCTTAACGAATAAATTTCTCAGCTTACTTATTTGCTCTTCAACTTAACGAAAAAAGGAGCAGCCTGCAGAATGCCAAACATTTTTTGTTAAATGATTCCTTCCAGTTAGAATTAATGAATCTATCCTGTTCATTTAATATCTTACATATTTATAGTGACAAATTTATTTTTTCCCATTACCAAAATACATTTCATGATCTTGCACACGTAGAATATAACCATCGTTGCAATTGTCTTTTAACCTATTGTTGTAAACAATAAGCTCATCTTTTGTAAGATCTCTTACTAAATATTGATTCATATGAGGGCCTTTTAATAATGTACAAGCAATATTGGGATCTACAGGGAAGATATACTCGATTTTGCCTACAAGATTAGTATATCTACAAACAGGATTATCACTGGTTATGAATTCTCCATTATTAGGAGCTCTTAAGAAAACAATGGTTGACTCATTAACAAATGTATTAACCTCATCCATGATCACTCCAGTCCCATTAAGAAATTGACGATATAATTTCAATATATAACTATGAGCATATTCATCATATAATGTCTCTAAAAATGGTAATAACCGTTCTTCTTTTGGAATTCCGATTGATTTAAAGTCGATACTAAAAGAGTTGTATTGTAAGACTGAATCCAATGCTTTTTGTAAAACTGGATGATAAGGTTTCGTTCGCCATTCAAGGGAAACCATAAACTTAATTAGATCGTCTCTTTTTAATGTAGTTGATGAATAAGCATCAGTTGACGATACTACCTCCTTAATTTCTTTATGAATTGAGTTCCAATAATTTTCATAGTTACGATCCCAATTTCTTTCAATATCTTTTCTTGTTCTTAAACGTACAGTACTCCTAAGCAATCGTTTTACTTCATCTGAAACTAGATTGTCTTTCAAGTCAGAAATAATCCATTCATCGAATTTATAAAAGTTTAGATTCATATCTCTTGGATTTTCCAATGTATTACCGTCCAATTTAACAACATATTCTTTCAATGGTTCAAAAAAATATTCGAAATCTTTATCGTTACCACTAAGAGAGCCTGCTCTAATTGTATGATAATCATCAATCCCTGCAAATCTTTTGGTGTTCTTTTCTTCCCCTATACCGTCGCTTCCTTTTTTCACAACATAGATTGACGATTTCCCATGCTTCCAGGCCTTCATATAGGTTTGAGGAGTAAGATGATGATATATTGCTTCAGTATCCATTATTATCTCCTTATCATGTTTTATATAATCTCCATCTCAGCGCAACTAGCTTTCAAAAAGTCAACAAAATCAGTAAATTTAATGACTTAATTATAATATGTAACTAATCTACCCGTTAGCTCAACAAAGCATTACATTTTGACATAAACACACACATAAGGCACCAAAGAACTAACTTGACGAAGCTTATAATTTTCTATTCAAGACATAAAAATGCATCTTCTTATAATATTGATACTAACAAATAGTTTCCAGTATTCTAAGAAGATGCACAAACACTTGTTACACACTATTTAAATTAATTCAACCGTATGTTCTGTAAGGTCTACCGGCTGCTCACCATTAAATACGGTAAGACTAATAGAGAATATGCTGCTAGGATCACCACCAATGATTAACAATACTGGTTCTGGACAGTGAATTGTTTTATCAGCTGAAATTTTATTCATTTGAACACGGTCAATTGAACTCATTTTACTTGAAGCAAAGGGATGGAAATGCCATTCTCCCAAATAATAAGCTTTATCTATTCTCCACACTTCTTCAAGCCAATCTTTGAGACCATCGACTCCTCTATAAAACCGAGTCCTTGTGTGCTTAGAATCTCTCGGCGCGCCACTTCCCTGGACAATTATCGCTTTTTGTAACATATCATCGTAATAACCCACTAGGATACCGCCAGTCTCTAACTTCCCAAAACATATACATTGTCCGAGCAATCGTGTTAACACGTTATCTTCAAATTCCACTTCAAACGTTCCATTTGGATCACGATATCGATGAAGAAGCATTAAAACACCTCTCGTTGTTTTAAAATGACCCCTGCCGGCATTCCATTAAACTGTTGATGCTCATAAACAGCGAATATGTTAGAACCAAACGAATCTGGCCACCAAGCTTCCATTTCTTTGATAGCTAATCCGGCCATAGTCCATATATCATCTAATCGAGCTGGGAATAGAGGGTGATAACATCCGATTCCTTCTCTTGGTAATACTGTATCCTTATTCTCTTCTCGTTCTAAAGCTAACCAAGGCTGGAGAAATTCAAAGAATGTTTTCCGTGGAAAAGGGTGCTTATTGGATAATAATAAAAACATTCTTTTAGCCCCGAATCCAAGTGAAATAGAAATAAACCTTTTAGGGAGTGTCCAATCAAACAAATTTAAATGGTTAATAACTGTATCGCTACCGGTTGTATCAATAACAACATCGTGATTTTCTAAACAATCCACCTCTTCTTCATTAATATTCGGGAACCGACTTGTAATAGCTGATGATCTAATGTGCAAATTATTTTTGTTGATTCTAAATGATAAGGATTCAGCTTTATTTGAGGACAAATATTCTAGACCAAGTATGTGCCTAGACAGATTTCCTATTTTCAATGTATCTTCATCACAAATTGTAATCTTTGAAACTCCCGTGCGAGAAAGTAGTTCGCCAATTGCTGAGCCCAATGCACCAGCACCTATTAAAAATATGCTATCCTGTTGCATTTCCTTATTCAAACTTCCTCTACTTAGAATTGCCTCTTTGCTCCAATTTTCTGTAGGAAGGTACCTCAACTCCTTACTTGGCTTTAGCTCATTCAAGCGATCTATTAGGAAATAATAGTCGTTAACTTTCCTAAAACCTTTCACTTTCTTTACTTTTTTACTGAGCTTTGGTATTTCTATAGCTATCCAATGTAAAACTTGATTTTCTTGTCCAATTATTTGAGGAATGGGGAAACCAATTAATATGAAGTTTCTATCACGTTCTCTAAATGTATGCATTGAATCATAGACCTCTTTCCAGAGATCTATTTGTTGAAGTCTACAGACAAAATCCAATTCCTCAATTGTCTTGGGATATGACCATGAACTTAGTGTAGGGTGGGAATGCAGTAGTAACCAGACACCATAATATTGTTCAGTATCAGAGGAAACGTCAAATAGTTTACCCCAGTCATAACTCTGTACCACTTCACTTTTATTATTTACAAGTTGTGAGACAAAAATAATATCGGGGAATTGTTTTATTGCTCTTAGAGAAAGTAAACCTGATCTCGACTTAACCGAATTCCAATTATTAAGATGTTGATACTCCTCAGCAAAAACGATTTTTTCTGTCATTTTCCTTGTAAATGAGATATGAGGAAGTTCGAAATGATCGCCTTCCTTCATCAAAGAACCATTTGAAGCTGCCACAATCCACAATTTAAGACGTTCAACATGCCAATAAATTCGGTGTTCAGCATCTAACAGTTCTTCATTATCAGACAACCTATCCAAGTTCCCGTTATCCCAATCAGTACAAATCTTCCCCCATCTCCAAGGGTAATCTTCTGTTGCAATGTTCTCATTTTGATGGTGATACGTATTTATGATACTTCTATTTTTATCAGGATATATGCTAATAGACCCCCTTGGATAAAGGGGATCTATTAGCATATACCATTGAGTGGATAAAGAAATAGAGGATTGGTTAACTTCAGGTACTATTATGCTGAAGTGAAGTACCCAACTTTCTAATTTTTCAAACCAAAACATATCCTCTAACTGTTCGTATCCTTCCAAAACTTCTAGATGACTACATGCAAAACTAATCGGTTCTGGCAAAATATTTTTCTCAGTCATCCAAACCTTCCACCTTTGATTTCATCAGGAATATGATCTACCCTTGCAGAGAAGCTACCTGAACTTTCCTTACTGATACTGTTTGAAGTCTCAGGCAACTTAAATTTCGATCCAAACAACTCATTCCAAGCTTCCGCACTTTCTTTAACAGTAGTTGCATCAGTAGCTTTTCTTGCAATTACTGCAGCTTCTTTAATAATTTCATAGAAATCTTTATATTCCTCATCCGAAACTCTTGCCATTACATCATGATCAGGAACACCGTGGTCAGGCATAATAGGTTTAGTGGAGTAGTCACTTACAATTTTCTCTAAAACCTCAGTGACTCCTTGTCCTACACTTTGAATATCATCTGGACAACACATCCCTATTAAATGTTCAAAGGGGTACCCTTTGGGATATTTAGGAACATTATTTAGTCTGCGCCACCATTTTAGAGCCTTAACGACATTAACATAGTGACGATTACAAGATTTGTTTTTTTCTTGGGTCCATTTTATTTGAGCAAGAGGGTCGGTTTGTTTCCACTCTTCTGCCTCTCTATCCGGAATCCAAAGAGGAACTGATTTCCATTCAGGTTCGTTCACATTTGAATATGTTTTTAGAACAGAACTTGAATCCATTGTTTCATTAAGAACTTCCCAAGATTTCTTCAATGACCAGGTTTCAATATCTTCCAAAGATCGTAAGTCGGTTACACTATTAGATTCTAATATCCCTTCTTCACTTTCTGAAGGAGCTGCAGTAATAACAACATCTAGATCTACATAACTTAATGATATTCCAATTGAACGTCCCTGAATTTCATATTTACCTGCATAGTGTTTCTCCATAAAAGGAACAAATTTTTGAAGAGCATCTTCTGGATTGCTGTATTCCTCCATACTCAGTTTAGTTACCACAATGACATCGACATCCGAACGACTCTCTCCTTTTGGACGAACAGCTGTAGATCTTCGATAACTCCCTTGGAGAAATGTACTCACGATAATTTTAGATATTTCTTCATCTTCTTCTAATCGATTTCTTAGCGTTGTGTGGCCTTTAATAAGATCATCCACTTGATTCTCTGTTAATCGAATTTCTTTAAGAAATCTTGCAAAGTAGGTAGGAATATTCATAAAATGACCTCCATTTTAGTTAGAGTGGGAGTGAAAACGAAGAATGATATGATCCATCTCCTGATAAATCATGTTCATATAGCTCTATTCCAGGTATATTAGCTGCTTGTTGACCAAGGAAGAAAACAAATCCACCCGGCGCAGCAATAAAAAAGTGAACTTTTCCTTTTCTTTGGCGTGGGTTACGTCGATCAAGCACCTTAATGACTTGCTCTGCAAGCAACCAAGCGTGAGTACCATCTTTTATAGCTTTAAATCCCTCTGAAGGCATACAAAAATGATAGAAAGCCTGTACTTGAAGATTCCTATCCTCTACATACCATTCAACATGAGATTTAACATTACGGGTTACACTAATTGCAACTACTGTATCCCCTTGATTTAATTGATTATCTGAAAACTCTTCATTGAAGCTTGTGTAGTCAGGTTCTTTATCAAAATGTATATCTGGTATCCAAGCCATCAATCCATCACCACGTTGTACTGGAAATGCCTTCACTCCAGATTTAGGATTAAGTATCAATCCTGAAACAAATGTTATAGAGAGATGTGTATTAAATTGAATTAAGTAGGCACTACCTGGTGAAAAAACTTCTTGTATGAATCCCTTTAGTTTTGGTGCAATATCAGCAATCCAGCTGCGGTCCACTTTGATTAGTCGTTCATCAAAATGGTCACTTAGACAAAGTAGATGGCTAGTCTCTTCTGCTAGAGTTTCAGTAAAAGGAATAAAACTTCTTATTCCGACTGGAATTTCATCGGTTAGAATCAAAGGTCGTCCTGAGTATAGCCTCTCTTTTTTACATAATCTGAGAAGATTATCTTTGTTAAATTTTTTACTCCCTTTACTGGCGCAATTGACAATTAAATCATTATATGGGTTGACAAGAATCGTTGCATCAATTGGCTTAAGGCCAGCCAGCATTAATTTTGTGTTTAGTTGTTCTTTAATCATTATTGAGATACCTGGTTTACTATGTTGAATACGAATACTTCTAAGGATTTGTCGCAATTCATCCTCATCACGAAGCTCGAGTTGTTCTATCATAGATTTTCGAGCCAGTGCAATTTTACTTCTCTGTCTTCCGTCGAAGAATAAATCTAAATTCAACTTATTGTGATGATTATCCAACAACTTTTCTAAGAGATCACCTTTTTGAATGTTCCATGGAGTTAGTAGATGGAATCGAGCTTTGGTGTATCCTTGCTTTATAGCATCCCGAACTCTGTGTAAAAATGAGTGTGTCGAAGCGTTAATAAATGAAGGGTTAATGAGGTCCAGCAATTCAATCTGTTCTGTATTCTTAACATGATACTTAACTTGGTAAAAATCCATCGTAATTTCATCATCAATACCATAATCGCCTGCAATTGGTTTAACATATTCAACTACAACATCATCGAGAGATTTAACCCGATCATCTTCATATGATACGATTCGAATGTTGGATTCTTTATGTAGCAATTCGGAAGCAAATACCCAAAAATACAAATTCTGATAAGTCAGACCAGCATTTATAGCATCAATAGCTTTACCCATTTTACCACAATCCTATTATAAGATTAAAGAACTTATGTTCCCTAATTGTATTATCCCATACAAATTAATCATTTTCAATTATGATTTCCAGTTTCATGATATTCAGTTCTTTGAAGTCACATAAAATTCAAAAAAAGTTATTGATCTCTCAAGTTGGCGGTCGTCTCCTGTTATTTTTTCTGTTGATCTTAACAGTAGGCAACCAGTTTGCACTCGAAACTCACGACATCTGAATTGGGTATCAATTTAAATATAGCTTTATTACCTGCATGGAAAATTTGTAGAATGGCTGGTGCACCACCACTTTTAGCTGCAGATCGCTATTGGTCAATGTGTCTCCAGTAAGCGCAGAGCGATTATAAGGGACAAGAAATCCATCAATCTGATAAAACCAAGATCATAATTAAAGGGGATATTAAATACTTTTACAACCCATTCAGAAACAGATCTGGCAGAAGCATGACTGGATTAAAGATGATATCCTGTTTGAATTGACTAGTATATATTTTGATAAAAACACACTGCTAAATTATGCCACCACACTTAAGTAGTAAAATAAGTGATGCCATTACACGAATATCGTAGTGGCATCATTTATTTTATATAGTATTATTGATAAGCTTAGCCGTCTACCGTATCCAGAATCCTCCATCGCAATCATTGTTAGTATGCGATTCAAGAACCACTTGATAAGTTCTCCCTGGTATTGCATTGCTTATATTATAACTTTCCCCTTAAACATTTTCTGTAACAGTCTTTACTATAGTGAACTTGTCCTGTGCTAAAATCGGTAATTCGCAATGTAAAATAGGGCGATTTACCAGCCTTCACTCCTACCATTTGTAGATCAGTTTTTGAAAAGTGGTAACCCTGAGTTTGTATATAAACTCGCACCATCAAAGTCACCTATGTTGCCGCCGAGGATTTGGAACCACTTATCCCGCTTGCTCAAGACAAACTTGTATAGACTTGCTTTCTTAAAAAAAAAGCCGCTACAATAGCGACTTTGAATGGAACAATGTAATCCTATGGGGGAGAATCTGTAATGCAGCCATCGTAGATCAAAAGGTTAATAATTTCGAAGAATACAGGCAGATTATCGATGTTTAACGAACGCTCAGTAATCAGATGGACTTCAACCTTTCCTCTAGTGTAGCAGTCATTATATTGTACACTTACCGTTCAACACAACAACGTTTAGCATAGTAGGCTTATACTGCCTAATTAGACTTTAGCACGAACCCTCATTATCTTTTTCATTTGAATCAATATTACCAAAATAGACAGGATTCCAACCATTCATAATTTCTATTCATTTTCAGTTGAGAATTTTTCAAAGGCTTTGTACGGCACTTTAATCAGATTAAAGCTGCCTGAAGGTAACTTATTGATAGTCTGCCGTGTATCACTATCTCTTATTGTCATTCCAATAATTACCTGACTATTCTTAAACTTAATGATGTGGTTAAAAAACTTCTCTACATCACTACTAACGATACTATGTTGAGCAGGTTCATCAAAGATAAGAATCCCTGGGTGATTTCCTGATTTTTCGTTAGATGTTTCTAGTAGCGATAGTACAAAAGACCATATCGCTCTTATATTATCACTCGCAGAAGAATCAAACTTCATATCAAACCCCTCGATAACAGGGAGATATGAATCCATTGAAATTTCAATTTGATTTAAATTAGGTATACTTTTATAGCCAAATTGTGAGAGATTCCTGATAAAATGCTTTCTTAGAATTTTAATTTTATCTTCATCTGACTCAGAAAATTTCTTTTTTGGAAGGTCAGCTTTGTCTTCTAGATACTTTTTCCAATCATCAGATAGGTCGCGAAGCTTTTGCTTTTTTTTATTAATGTACTCCACTAATTGATGGAGACTATTCATTTCAGCATCTAACTGTAATTTCTTATGAATAATGGATTCTGATATATTTTCATTAATGGAATATAAATCATTCCGTAAAGATTTGGCCATACTACGAAGTGTAAGTAAACTATTCTCCAATTGTTTAATTCTCTCCTGAATTTTCTCCTTATTTTTTCTATGACTGATTTGCGCAAATTCGAGCATCTCTTTTTGAGCATTCAAATGTCTGATATTTTCATCTATACTCATGACTTGCAAATGACCAGAATGGGGTATTAACGAATCCTGAATAGGTTGACTACATACTGGGCACGTATCTTTTGAGGTTGCGAAATCTAGTTCCGAACCTAGATTTCGCAATCTAGCTGCATCTTTATTATTTCGAATATCGGTCTCAATGATTTCAAGGTTGTTTACTAATTTATCAATGCTGATGCTTTCAACGTGTAATAACCCTCTATTTTTATAAAGCTCGCGCTCAAAACTTTCAATAGAGTTTTCGGTTGCATTAAGTTCTTCTTGGATATCATCAAAATTATCTACTACTCTAGGCTTTAACAACGTAAGATGACCATACTCTCCTTGAAGCTCATCAATATATTCTTGAATCTCTACATCTTCTTTTTTTATGATGAGGTGTAATAGATCTTCTTCTGACAGTACTTGAGGAGACAACGGAAGCCCATGTGGAACACAACCCTCTCTGTGTACAAGGATATTTAACTCTTTTATTAAGGAGTTCCATTGAATTTTTATACTGCTGTCTCTCGTTCTGAGTGAGTCTTTCTTTTTCTCATTTTCCAAAGTATCCAGACGTAATAAAAACTCTAATACACGCTTTTTGGACTCTCTTATCCCTAAAAACGGCATCCCTGACATAATATTTGACCAACCATTTTTTTGCTCGATAAACATTGCAGAGAAAATCAATTGTAAGTATAGTTTTTTTGTCCCATCATCAGCAGCTGGCACTAATGGAAGCTCAATATGTAAAAAACCTTCTAAAAAAGTGTGAAATCCCTTCACATTTATTGCTGAATTTGGCATATGAACATACATATCTTCAATTAGTATACCTGCCTTTTTGATATTATTCATTTCACTGTGATAAACGGTAATAAGCTTGTTATCTCTACCTTCCATCGTAGCAGCACGGTAAATTGTAATTTTTTCTTTTCCATTATAAATCTCAAGATAAGCTCCTGACTCTACGACTGGCCAAACCTCTTCTCCCTCTTCAATAGCTGTCTTATAGACTGCTGTAAGTACTTTTTCACCTTTTCCACCAATGATTTCTTCAAAACCTAGACAATAATAAATAGCAGCAATAACAGAGCTTTTACCACTTGTGTTGTCTTCACTAGCCAATATATTTAATCCATCCGTAAATAATTCATCATATCCGTATAGACCATTAGTTGTATTAATTTGAATTTTTAATCGATTAATTCTCAGCACTGGAATACCTCCACAAAGATGTAAGAGCCTTAATTTTCTCTTCAGTTAGCATCGTTGACAAAGAAGCTAAATATCTTTTTTCATCCTTCATTAATTGCTTGTCCTTAATGATATTTCTAACATAATTTTTTCCTATCTTATTAAGCTTATATAAGCCATTTTGTTGTTGAACAATTAACCCATCAGCAACTGCAAATCGTATAGCATGATTTACTGCTGGGTCAAAGCGAACCACAGTGTAATTTATATGACGATCGTATGCCAAATCTTTCAAAATTTCCATATCTTGTTTTGTACTAAGCCCAATTGAAATCATGTGTAACTTTAATAAGGAACAACCACCACGACTACACATATCCATAATTAAGCATAATTGAGCAATCTTATAGCTTATCCGATAGTTATAAGGTACAGCATCTGGTTTAGCTTCAAATACGATTTCGTCTGCTATAATATAGTTTTTATCATTCATCATCTACTCACCTGCTTCTGAATTGCATGGAACAATCAGCAAGCCATCCACTGATAAGGTCAAGCTTTAATTCCATAATCGATGCTATATTTAGATATTTAAACTGTTCCAATTTTTTTTGAAAATCATCTAAAATCTCGTTAAAAAGTTGCGCATTTATTGATCTGTTAGTATTCATCCTAGTTTTAAAGGCTACTTCCTTTTTGTATGATTGCTCTAAAGTAAATATATCCTCGTAAACTTCAGCATACGATACTCTTAATACTTTTAAAATTTCCAAGCCATTGATGTACGAATTAATATACATATTTACAAGTTCTTTATAGTCCTCATCAGATTCATCATCATCACCTCTAACAGCCTTTACTTTTCTTTTGATGTTCTCAACTTTTTCTGAATCACATTGTGACCAATCTGGATCAGTCGTTGTATGGTGAATTGCAATATTAAGTTGCATATCCGTCAAAGTTGTTCTTATTATTCTGGATATCTCCACCTTAAAATCTTCTGCCTGTTTTATCACAATAATAAAGTCGTCACCTATGTACTCATAATTGCTCGGGTCTGAATTCTTTAATGCTATAACTTCTTTGCGCTTGTTTTCTGCATGTGATATGATCCTTGAATCTTTATATTCAGGAATGACAAAATGCCATTCTTTAATCACAGGCACACCCAACCCCTTCAATCTATCGGCATACTTAGGTGATATCAGCTTACCAATATCTTTGGTCATTTTATCTCTTAAGTGGTCATGTAACTCATCATCTGTGTAACTACGTTCTGGACAGTAACATTGGTAAACCCTTCCACTTCGTGTAAAACCCTCAATACCAGCATCACCACCATGAACAGCAGGTATTTCTGTAAAATGCTCATCTTGAAACTTTGTCCTATAACATGAATTAATTAATTTTTCCCAAGACTTTCCGTCTAAAGGAGTGTCTATAAACTTTAGAATCATACGACCCCACCTAATAATGATATTGATAAAGAACTTCTTTCTTCAGCGTCTCGCTGTAATACATGGAAATCCACCATGAACGTATCCATAGAGCTAGGATAACGAACTTTTGCTAATTGAAAAGTTGGATATACCTTCACAATAATCACTTCGTTATCGACAAAAAAAAGTTGTTCATTTTCACGAGGCACTGTAGCAGTCATTATCTCAGCTCCTCACCTAAAACATTCCCTTCGAAACCTTATATTACCATTTAAAAACTAAAAGAACAATCAGTTAATAACATTTAGTAAGCGCATAACAATTACACTTATATATAGAGGGGATACAGTGAGAATACAAGGAAAAGTAAAAGACAGCACTCTCTATAAACTCTAGAATCTAAACTCCCCAATGGTCGTACTTAGTACAGCGTCGATACCTCTAAACCATTTTCGCATCCAAGTTAAATTATGTACCCTGCAAATCGCTCTCACAAACTAGCCGCAGAGCAAACTCTTACAGACCGAACTTGTAGCATCTTTAAGAATTAAGATAATCATGCAGAGAATAATAAACGACAGTAAAGTCAGAAGATATTCTGATGTTCAGTTACTTTTTTATGCTACAGGTAGCAGCATAATAAGCATATGCGAAATCTAAAATTAAATTGATTATGCCACTGTACCATGGACCCCATATGGTTAAAAAAATAGGAATCCATATAAATAAATACAAGACAATTTAAAATTGTATGTTCAAATCGGCTCTTCAATAGAATCTCTGAGAGAATTAGATCGAGTATCATAAGAAAGAATATTGCTGAGAATAATAAATAGTGAGATTAAAGAAATTTCTTAATCCAATCTTCAGTTAGTGCGATATTTCCTATCAAAACGAACGTTATTACCGCTGGAAGACAATCTGGGAGAGCAAGCATCCAGATCCGATGGTCGAAAAAGTAGTTGAGCTTGTACTCAGCACAAGTTTCGGTATGGATATCGAAAAATCACAGCCTTGCTTCGGATTGAAGGTCCCATAAATCTATTGCATACATCTCCATGTTATCCGGTAGATTTTTGCAAAGAGAAATGAGCCAGCTGAACCATCAACAAAACCAAAGATGATTCCACGAACGCTTAAACCAAAAAAATGACGCCGAGGATTAATTGAAAAATTTTCGAATTCACTCCGTAATTCCCTCTTCCTTGCTCCAGATTCTGAGATTTCTCCAAATACAACTTCTCCGTCTTTAAGTGGGAGAAGCAAGCATTGTCATCTCAGTTCCCACCCGAGAATTGCTTCCTGAGAACTCCTTGTTTCTCTCTAAGGGCGACATTCTTCTTCCATTTGTAATAACCTGCACGCAAAATTCAAACAAATTTACACAGCAAAGCCGCAGGTGCCCACATGCTTATTTCTCGGACGGCTGACACCGGACTTCGAAATCTAGCTTCCCTATTCGTGCAATTCGAGTTAAGAACTTACTTACAACTTTCAACTTATATTATATGTAAATGAGTCCGAGGAAGAGTTGAAATATAATTTATTTCTGATATTCTGTCCATTTTTTATGAAAATGGCTCCCTATATTAGTAGAGGGGTATAATCATTGTGTGATTACCTATCTCAAAAAATTATAGACAGCTCGGCCAAAAGGAGGAAAGCAAAATGTATTACGATCACATTTATTATGGAGGTAGATCTCATGTCGTCTTTAAAACCTGTAGCAACAGAAGATTTCGAGAAACTGCACAGGGCCTACTTAGCTGATGAGGACTTCACTCCAGAATTAAAAATGATTCATGAGTCTTTGTTGGAAAAGCTCAGGATTTCAGCTAATAAAACCAAAGACTACAGTTGGAGCCCGGAGGATATTGAAGACATCGTTAGTGGCACTATTGAACGCACGATTAAAGATGGAAAGATAAGCGTGAGTTTTATAGGTGCAGCCTTATCTAACTTGAGAACTGTAAAGAATGAATATACCACCTGCTTTAAGGAGCGACAGCGCAAACAAGTTAAGGGCGACCGTGATTATCTTTATTCTGACAATGATACTATAGGTCATGATGAAGAAAAGCTTCAATACTACCTACAAAGATTTATTGGCGAACACTATACTACCAGACCTGACCAATTGATTCTTATTCAAGAAGCTGCAGGTGTCGTGAGACAAGCTTTACATTCTTGCGACATAAGAACACAAACCATCTTGTGGAATGTGTTTTTCAATAAGATGCGAAATAAAGCGATTGGTAAACAGCTCGGTCTAAAAGAAGATCATGTTTCAAAGTTGAAAAAAAGAGGCTTAAAAAAAATGAAAGAATCTCTAGAAGGTTATTTTAGAGATTGACTATTAAAAATTCATTACGAAATTATAAAACTTGAATACAACAATTCCATCCCCCTTCTGAGGAAGGGGGGATATGGAATTTATAAAGGAGATATATTATATGCCAAGGAATCCGAGTTTCAATGAACAGGTAACTCTTCGCACTGACTTACCATTAGAGACTTTTTACAATAAATATGTACAACCTACAATATCCGATTATCTAAGTCAATTCATTAAAGAATTATTATCATATCTGGAATTTCAAATTCTATGCGAAATACCTACTGAACATATACTAGAAGACTATGAATTAAATCGAATCTTAAAACAAGCAATAGAAAAGAAAATACAAAAAAAATATTTTGATTATTTTTTATTTCAAGAACTCAAAAATTTCACTATTTTTAATATCAATCAAGACTATCATCGATTAACAAATATTAATAATAATTTTGAAAAGACAATTTTTCATCATTCATATTGTCTTGATTTATTGAATCGAGTAGAAAATGATAAAATACAATCAAAATTACTTATTTGTAACCAACAAACAGATACCTTATCTTTTATTCGAAAAAAAATTAAATTGAATAAAAATTATAGTTACTCAATAAACTTTAAACATTTTTCAATCTCACCATTTCGAAAAGTGAAATTAAGTGATAAGAATAAAATTGCGGCAATTAATAACCATTCATTAGATATTAACAAATATGATGATGATTTAATTTATCTTGAGATATCTCAAATGAGATTATTAATTAAAGAGTTAATTGATGCTTAAGCAAGCAACTTTAATAGAAAGATAATCTATAATTTTCATTTCGAAAAGTTTAAATTATAGAAATATAAAAATAGGTCAGCAATAACTATTCTGTTCCTTTACAATCGTCAAGGATAGATACCTTCTTACAATACCTTATTACAATTACAGGTGCAGGGCCTCTCATATATTAAGCCTTGCACCTGTATAAAAATTTTCCGTATTATGTATTTTAAATATAGTGATTAGAATAACTTATTGTGAATAGTTTGGGTATTTGAACGAGTTAATGAGGATTAAGTTTCATAAAGAAAATATATATGAAGACCTAAATATGAGTTGATTTAGTCTGAGTATTAAAGCGAGGTCTCTCAAATGAATTTTTCAGTTGTAAAATCAAAACATGATTTCGTAGTTCAACACTTTAATCATTTCTATTTAATAGAGCATAACTGGAATGATTGGTGGGAATACGAAACGATGTACACTTTATGTTATGTAAACTCAGTTGGTGAAGAATATTCTATTGGGAGTGTTAAAATTGGTGAGTAGCATATGGATAAGAAACAATGAAGACCTAATATCCCTACTAATTTTGAGCGACTTAATGATTCATTCTTCTCATTTGGTCAAGATGTCTCTTACTATGCTTTACTCAATAGTTATGGTGATGATTTCCGTCAAGAAGTTCTAAAGGCTTTAAAATGATATGGCTTTATTACCGGAAGTATTTGAAAAGGCAAAAGACTCAGAGAATGGTATTCTACATTTTTCCAGTCATAGTTATTATCTGTTCCCCAGGTTATCCATAATTTCGACTTTAACCACACCTAATATCTTCATAAATTGTTCGGACCCACTCTCAAGCGCAATGACTATAGCTTTGCCAACTGGCTCATTTCGTTTCCAAATGCCCGTACCACATTTGAAGCTTTAGCGACATCTACACCAACAACAGGTTCCGTGTTCATGCTTATTATCTTCGTTTCGCCGCTCCTTTCCATGATGGTTAAAACCATAGCATCACTTATTATAAGGGATCAACTGCCCCTACCAGCCCAAATTTATACTAGATTCTTATTTTTTCACTAAGAGTCTGTATATAATTATGTTCTTTATGAATCTCCATTAAATAATATCTTAGATCAATTTCTGACGTTTTGCGAAATTGACTTATTTCAGATTTTTTAATGAATCCTCTTGCTACAAATTCATTTAATTTAGTGTAATCAATATTTCCAACACTCTTTAAAGCCTGATCTCCAATTTCTCTATATACATCAATGGTAGAAATTTGGGGCCTTGGCTTTATGACATTCAGTTTCCCAAAAGAAAGTTTAACATTCTCCTCTTTCTTACGTAACATCTCCAATAAGGTCTGCTTTTTTATCAAATTCCATTGAATCAATTTATTTTCATGTGCATGCTTTAAAGATTTCCATGAGCGTACACGTTCTAAAATAACCAACTGTTCAAAATCAGTTGGGTCAGGTTCAGTTATTTCGTGATGATGGCTCCCAACAAATACAAATCTTAAATATGGAGTACTTGGGATAATAAACTTAAGAAGTCTTATTTGTTCTGCTTCCGTAAGACTATTCCAATTTACTTTCAGTACCAAATGAAGAATTCCATGATTCTCTAGAATCTCATAGATCGATGTGAAATCCGTATTATATTTTCTAGTTGCTATAAACTTACCTACTACTCCGTGTGTCTTCCACTCAATTCTCTTGCTGTTTGTATTCTCTTGATAACTACGAATAGAAGTCTTCAATACATCTAGTTGGAACTCCATATTTTTCATTTCATGATACGATCCATTACCGACAAACTCTCTTAAATCCCTATAATCCATAACGCATCCCCCCATTAAAGCATCTAATGATAGGATATCCATCAAGAAGAACTAAAAATCAATTTGTAATACATTTTGTGATACAAAAACAATACATTTCGTGTTATACAATTCATTCACCTCTTACTCCTATACTGTAATTAGAGGTGATGCTCATTGAGTCTGGATGATTTTATAATAACGCCTAAAGAAGATAAATCTGTTACACTCACTATTCGAATAGAAAAATCAACCCAGGAACAATTTGATATACTTGCTCAAAAGAGCAATCGCTCACGCAATGAACTGATCAATATGGCACTTGAATACGCTTTGAAAAATGCTAAGTTTATTCAAACCACAGACGAAAAAAAAAGTAATTAACTAATGGATGTATTCTTTTTGGTGAAAACCATAAGAATACATCCATTTTCTTTTCCGAATACTATTTTGTCATTTAAATGTATTACAATTTGTGTTCATGTCTACACTTACTATAAAACACAATCAAAAAGGAGCGTCGTAATATGGAAAACAGAGACAGAACAGATCTTCAACATATTTCTGGTACCATCACGCTTCAAGGAATTCTCGTAGTGGATAAATATTATTCATGCCGGCATGCTGTACTCAATCAATGGTTTTCTCCAGAGAATAATATGGAAATCATTCCACTGCTTTACGAGCCGATCGAGTCGACTCTCTACTATCATTGTACAGAAACAGATCACTTGTGTTTGCTTTACCCTCTACACCCTCAAAAACATCTTTCTCATGAAGAGATACGTATCTACCATACCAAACTGAACCACCTTAGAACTACTTTCAAGCATTTAAAAGAAGACACCGAGGAGGTCTAAATATGGTTATCTATTTAGATGATACCTGTAAGGTGCCATACACAGTAAGTAGATTATACGCGCTTAAACCAGAAGGACTCCAAACAGGACTAACAGAAGGAATTGTTAGTTATATTACGCGGTTAGCTGCTGCTCATCATATATGTATGGGAGATTTAATTAAGGATATTATCTCTTCTCAACTCGAGAGAGAGTATCTACAAAATGATATTTCTCGAGGAGGAAGTAGATTCTATCAACGAGCAAAATCATTAAATGGCGTTGGTCTTCACACTAAAAGCATAGTAGACATCTTGTCTACGTTAACGACTGTAGATAAGCTTGAAAATCTCACTTTGCTACCCTGGGAAGAGGTTATATGTGATAAATACTTGTTCAAACCTTCAAAAGCATGGTGCACACAGTGTTATTATGAATGGAACGCAGAAGGAAAGCCGCTTTATGAACCACTTTTGTGGTCATTAAAAGATGTATCCTATTGCCCAATCCACAACTCCCTCTTATCTTCGCAATGCCCAAACGCAGATTGTAAAAAAGAGATCGCTCCCTTAGGTAGATGCTCTGTAGTTGGATTTTGTCCTCACTGTTTTACCTGGCTTGGGAAGCTCACTATTAACTACAGATTACCAAATCGAGATGAGCTCAGGAGTTCTATTACCATGTATCGTTTAATTTCTCAAACCGAGAGAACAAAAGAATTCAACATTCACAGAAGTAATATCCATAAGAGTTTTCAATTTTTACTTCGCTTCACCAGTGGGAATGCAGCTCGATTAGCCAATTTCCTTCAGATGCATCCAACTACGATTTGGCAGTACTGTCATGGTAAGTTTATCCCTCCTCTCTCCACGATGCTACGTATCTGCAAACAACTAGATATCGATTTGATCGATTTTCTCTCAGGGAATATTTCTACAATAAGTTTAGATTTTTCTATACCTGTATCATCTAACAAACGATTAAGTACTTACAACGCACCTAATTACGACATCATAGCGAGTAAACTCCATCATTACACCAAGTGTGACCCTCCTGTTTCATTATCCACCGTTTCAAAACAGATGAATTACTCTATTAAATCAATCAAAAAGAATTTCCCGATAGTCGCTGAAGAGATCAAAAATAGATTCAAGAATGACAAACTAAAGAACAAGAGAATAACAGCTAGAACTACCCATAATGACATTGTAAGAACGATTAGCGTTTTAAGAAGCAATGGAATCTATCCCAATAGACGTAATATAGAGAGATGTCTAAATCGAAAAGGTCTGTTATTAAGAACGGAATATAAGGAAATTTGGAAAAAGCATGTTCACAATACCTCCGATACAAAAGTTGTTAATGTCAATTAAAAACATAGTTTTCAAAATAAATTTTGCACAATGGGTATAAACCATGAAATATTGACAATAATACAAACCAAAATTATAGGGGAGGCCTTTTTTGTGTTGACTCCAGAAGAATACGAGCAGTGGTTAATCACTAATGATGTGCAATTAAATGCTAGAAATTTAATCAGTCGAATTCGATCAGGACAGCCCTCACGCCTTGTTTCGAGTTCCATGAAAAATGTAACCGGTCGATATCCTAGCCAGAAAATGAATCTCTCATTACAGTATGAAAGTCATACGTTGGAGTTACCTTACATTTATTCTATTGAGCACCATGACCCTGTTTTAGAATTTTATGATCAACCCAATAAAATCTTACTTAGCTACATCAGCTCTGTACAAGGAAAATAAAAAAGGAAATCTTTTTTCTATACGCCTGACTTCTTTGTCATTGAAGATGATAGTGCAAAGTGGGTAGAATGCAAGACAGAAGAGGAACTACATGCGCTTCATGCAAAAGATCCAGCAAGATACTATCTTGATAGTGAGGGGAATTGGAGATGCCCTCCTGGGGAGGAGTACGCTAAACAGTTCAATCTTCGTTTCGAAGTGTTTAGTTCAAAACGAATAAATGTAGTGTTCCATAGAAATCTTGTTTTTCTCTCTGCTTATTAAAAAAATGTGATTGATATGGATCAGGAATTGTCTGGTAAGTTGTTTGCGCATATTGAAGGAAATGAAGGTCTAACACTTCAAGAACTAATATCAATAGCTGGTGATTTTAAAATCTCATCAGATTTAATATATTTAATGATTACTTCAAAGAAAATTTTATGGGGCAAATACGAAGATACCCCTCATTAAATCGACCAACCTTATCCTTACCATTAATTACACATGAAGCAATAAAGGAAAAAATGTATTTCTTTTGTTTATCGTCATGATGCGCACCTAAGCGTTTTATATATGTCGAATTTGTTATAACCTTATCAATTGTTCTCGGATACAAATTTATGATCGATTTCCCATAAATGTGTATTCACCAGTTCTAGTATTTGGAATAAAAAAAAGGAAGTTCCTAATTCGGTTCTCCCTATTTTTATTCCTTAACAAATTTTTATTTATTGCTTATTGCATTTGGAAGAGACCTCTATAATCTCAAAGTCATTAAGAACGTTCTCGGGATATTCCCAAACTTCACCTTTTATTTCTATAATATTTTCGCATAAATAACATTCTACGGATGTTAGGAATTCATATTGCGTCTCTGTTCCCATTTCTCTTTCGTCAGATCCTACTTCTTCAAGGTCTACATCTAATTCAATATATATACTTTCTTTGCAACAAGGGCATATTATTTCTACATCTGATTTTGAGAACTTTTCAAGACTCATATTTAATCCTCTCCCCTAATAGCGTTTTATGATGTATTCTTCGAATTCTTTTACCGTATAAAATGAATAGTCTGGGTTTTCCTTTAGAATAGAAGAATAATTATCTATACCCCATAGCGCTGCCCCAGCCTTAACTCCTGCCGCCTTCGATGCTTGTATATCTCTAGGATCATCGCCTATCGAAAGAATATCCTCTTTAGCTATTCCTAACTTTTCTACTGCCAATATGATAGGGTCAGGATAAGGCTTTCTCCTGGATGTATCATGATAGCAAACTGTAATTGGTATATCCCATGCCAAGTGACTAATTACTCTTTTACAGTAAGGAGTAGGGCTTGAAGTAACAATTGCATGTGGTATCTGCTTCGAAGAAAGGATTTCAAATATTTTATCAATCCCTTCATAAGGACGAAGAAAAGGGATCATACTGTAAACCTCTTTCCAATTTCTAGACCGACGCATTGATTCCGCTGCCATAGAATCAATCAATGTTTGATCCAGGTCGAATATTATCGCCATACGCGCCCCCCTAAAATTCTAATTCTGTCTGCACGATATCCTTTTTCTTTAATTTATTCCTTTTTATCACTGACTCTTCCCTTAACTCACTCAATCCCTCCATACTTCCAATGAAATCTTCCATATCCTCAATTGAAAATAGAGGTACTGCTTTCTCTTCGTTGATTAAGTATTGATTTCCATTTGACTTAGGATTATTAATGATAAATTTCTGTGGATGGCTCAAAACACCTAATGGTTTCTGTTGGCTTAAACAGAACTTTACTGTGTGCATTGTGCCACCTTTTATATCAGTTTCTATCACTACTACTGCCGCACTTAATCCCGCCTGGAGTCGATCCCTTTCAACAAAGAAATTCGACCTTGCTCTTACTGTCGGGCTGTACTCACTAATCAAACATCCATTATTGTCTAATATACGCCTAGCTAATTCCTTATTTTTTGCAGGATATATTGGAGTGTCTAATCCTTGAGCTAGTACTGCGACTGTTCTCCCATTCTCTTCTAAACACCCTATATGACCAGCTGTATCAATTCCTAATGCCAACCCACTAACTACACTGAGTCCTTTTTTTGTAAAATAACCTGCAAACCTCTTTGCACATATCTCACCATACTCGGAAGGGGATCTAGTACCTATAATGGCCACGCTTAACTCATCATGAAGTACCTCTTCATTCCCCTTCACAAACAAAACCACTGGCCTATCCGGAATTATTTTTAGTCTTTTAGGGAATTTATGATCGTTTATTCCAAAGATTTTAATCCCATATTTATTTGAATAGTCTACAATTCTCTCCGCCTGATCAAACGCATTTTCTAATGCAAGAAATTCTGGCTTTTGAAAGCGAGATATTTCTTTATGGATACTACTTAGATAATCGTGTAGTTCTTTCTTTGTGCTCGGATGTGATTCAATTAACGAAAGTATTGATGCAACCGTGCCTCTGCCAACTCCCTTCAAATTAAGAAGAGCAAGTAGTTGAACAACATCTAACATGAACTATCCCTCCGTTCTACCAAACGCCAGGCACTGCACCTCCCTTGCTCCGGCCCGCAGTAAAAGTTCCCTACAAGCATAAAGAGAGTTACCTGATGTTGTAATATCATCTAATAATAACACTTCTTTGTCCATTATGAGTTCACGATCTATGACATTGATAGAATTTCTATGTATATCAATACTTCTTGGTCCTCCATGTGCTAATTTTTGTATAATTGTATGTCTTTTCAAGCAACTTGTAGCGTCAATTCGCTTACTAGATGAAACTAATTTTTTGGCTATTCTGTATACACCTCCACCAACTTTATTTGGATCATGTGAAGGTACTACTGCTAAAGAAACATTTAGATCCACAAGCGGTTCAAGCCAATTGTATATTTTATCAATTGCAATATCTTTATCGTTCTTTAGATCAAGTAGAAAACGTGAATTATCATCAAAATTTGGGTTGGAACCTCCTCGGTATGGATGATAAGATACAGCCGTCAAAATTAACTCTGGTTGATTAAACTCCAAGTTTTTCATGATCATAAAGACACCCCTTATTTATTAGGACTAATTACTTATCAATAACTAAAACAGTACCTATCTATCACTTAGAAATCATAACGCAAATAGGATAAATTTACTAGTACATAAGAAGTATAAATTCTGTAATTCCTAGATATCTTAACTATACTTGTTAGTTAACGATTTGACTTCATCATGTCTTGTTAATATTGATTGCATTAACCTATGTAATCCCCTATCTTCATTCAATTTGATATCGTCTTTTGTCCTTTAGCAGACCTTCTGATTATTCAAATATTTAATTTAACGAACATAATTTCGTAAAATGAACAAATTGAATAATGCATGACTACAATTTCTCTTTTCTTGCCATCAAACACAACCCTCTGAACTACTTAATAACAGAGTCCAGTGGCTACTATCTATAGACTACATTTGTAATTGCACCAAGTAACGTTCACTGTTTTCCAACTAGCTTTGTAGATAAAGGTGATTCGTTAAGCGGTAGCATACATCAAACCAGTGGCAACTTGGATCCTCCTTTTACTTGAAAAGCAAAGTCTGAATTCGTCGAAACACAAAGAGGCTCAATTAATGAGCCCCAGAATACATGCTTTAAAGTATATAAGCGAACTTAATACGTGCTGCGTCCTCCCTAAGATCAATTCATAAAAAGGTGGATGAATTCCGTTATAAATAAAATCAACGATTTAATTACACCCCCGCACTAAATAACTATGCTTGCTAAACAGTTACTCCAGGTAAGGAAATTGACTAATCAATGTCTTTAAAATGTCTCTCTTCTCTCATTTAGATACCAATTGGTGTTTCAGGCGAACTTTTAAATAATGCTTGAATAAGGATGGAAAATAAGTGGAAATTGAGCGAATATGAAAAAAAGTTAATTTGTTTATATTTGTACTTTCCAAAAGGGGCATGAATAACTATATATTTTTCATCTAGCAATTCATAATTTTATTTTTTCTCGATTCTCATAGAGAACAATGGAGTAAATAGTTTAACCAAGATCCCTGATATTATAATGGCCACCCCACCAAATGCAATAATGACTGAGTTACCGAAAATATCTGCAAATAAACCCGCAAGCAAGTAACCTATAGGCAAAAATGCAACACTAATTGTCATAATTACAGCATAAATTTGAGCTTGCTGATCTTCTGGTACAGTTGTTTGTATAATAACTATTTCTGGAACATTAATTGCAGTCGTGCAAATACCAAAAATAAACGCTGCGCCAATTACTAACCACAATAAGGGGAATGATCCTATTAATGTGAGCATTAAACCTTGTAAAATTCCAGCTCCAATAAACAATGCACCTTGCCTTGTTATATCCAACTTAGTTAATACTAACCCCATCACCAAAGCTCCAAAAGCTGCACTTGCCCGGATTAGAGTAACAGTAGTCGCATCACCATTCAATTCATTTGCACTAAATAAGGATAATAAAGTAGTCCAAGGAGCCAAACCAATATTCAAAAACAGTGCAAAAATACTCAACCCCAAGAGCAATTTATGCTGTTTCACAATACTAAAACCTTGTTTCACTTTTTCAAAATATTTTGTACTTTTAACTTCTGCTTTTTGGACTTGTTGTTTTTCAATCAATTTAATTCCAAAGATAATAATACCCGACAGTAAGAAGAGTATAGAAGTTATTAAGAGAGTAACTTTAGTGGAGAGTAAGCTTATAAGTGGTCCCGCACAAGCAAGTCCTATTAATGTGATTACTTCATAAGATGATTGCAACGTCGCATTAGCTTTTTGGAGCACAGTTTTCCCTAAAATTTTGGGTAATAGGGCTACAGAAGCTGGGTTGTAAATAGCCCCAGTTGTAGATTGAAGTAGTACAAGTATAAAGAGAATCCAAAAACTTAGGAGATCCAGAAAGAGAAGTACTGGAATTACTAATATCACAAAACCTCTTAAAAAGTCAGAAACGAACATCCAATTTTTCAGCTTTCCTTTTTGTAACAACGGACTCAAAAAAGGCCCTAGTAATGTTTGAGGGACTATCATACAGACACTAATTATTGATGAGATTTTTGCATCGCCACCTAGTTCCACAACTAACCATAATAATGCTACCAATGTAATATTATCCGCTAATACTTTTGCAAAACGGGATAAAAACAATAAAAAGAAATTCATTCCCCATATTTTTTCCTTTGTTACTGACACAGTATCCATTAGCACTAGTCCCCCAAACTCTTATTTAAGACGAAAACATCAAATTGGAAAATAAAAATATCAAACGAAATTGATTAAATTCTTTCATACTTACATATTTAATTTATTCAGGGCGATCTTAATTTTTTCACCTACAATTTCAACATTAGGAGGCTGCATAAGAGAGTGATGGTGACCTGGAATTACGATATCGTAGACTTTACCATAAGTGGCAGTTCCCCATTCATCTGGGTTTATTAATTCCATTGGATATTCTTTAGAAATCTCTTCGACTCTGAACAAGTGAATGTTCGCTTTTATTTTCCAACTAGATAAATAATTATTATATGCTTTTAAATTAGCAAGAATAATAGACATTGCATGATTTGTCTTATCTTTACTAACTTCCTTAGGTAAAAATGGAGTATACTTCGAAATTGTTTCATCCCAATTTTCTTCAAAATAACGAATATCAAAGTTTTGCTCTTTGTCTCCTACATACGAGGCATCAATTAATCCCAAAAATTCTATTGTTCCATAATCTTTTTCTAATCGCTTACCTAATTCGTATGCAACTGTACCACCAAAAGACCATCCGATTAAACGATACGGACCATGTGGACAAAGTTCCACTATTCTTTTGAGATACAATTCAACTATTTGTTCCATATCGTCTAATGGAGTTTCTTCACTATCATAACCATATGCTTGTATTCCATATATAGTTTCGCCTTTTAAAGAATTTAATAAAGGCGCATAACAGAATATTCCGCCACCTACTGGGTGTACAAAAAATATTGGAGATCCTGATCCATTTGCTTTTGTCATTTCAATCAAAATATCAGGTATTTCTTGTAATGTAGTTCCTTTTTCGATTTGTTTCTCCATAGAACCTATAAGCGATCGTATAGTCGGATATTGAAACAATAATGATACGGGTAATTTAGTATTGAATTCCTTGTTTAACAAGTGAATTAATCTAACAGCTTTCAAAGATTCACCACCTATATCAAAGAAGGAAGCGTCAATACTAATTGGATATACACCTAAAAGTTCTTCCCATATTTGAGTCATTATTAACTCTTTTCTGTTGCAAGGTGGATTGTACTCTTTCTGATAAAAATGAGTACTGTCGTCTAACATCAACAATGATGTCCGATTTACTTTACCATTAGGAGATATGGGTAAATAATCTAATTTAACATATTTAGAGGGCACCATATAACTCGGGAGATGTCTATTTAGAAAATATCGTAAATCTCCTTCGTTTAATAAATAATTATTAACAGTAACTACGAAAGCTACAAGAAAATTATTCCCTTCCTTATCTTCTGAAAGAAGTACAACAGATTCATTAATAAACTCATACTTGTCAAGAACTTCCTCAATTTCCCCTAACTCAACCCTATAACCTCTTATTTTTACTTGGCTATCCATTCGACCTAAATATTGAATATTTCCGTCCTCTAGTAAGCGAACCAAATCTCCTGTTTTATACATTAGACTATCTTTACTGTGGCTATAGTCATCTTTAATAAATCGTTCATCAGTCATATCTGGTCTATTAATGTATCCATCTGACAATGCAGCCCCTGCTATATATAGCTCTCCAGGTACACCGATTGGACATAATTTCAAGTTAGCATCCAATATATATATTTTTACGTTGTTTATGGGCTTGCCAATGGGAGGTAAAAAGGTCCATTCTTTAGTGTCAGGGGGCAACTTGTATGAAGTTACTACATGTGTTTCAGAAGGACCATAGTGATTATAAAGAGTAATACTAGGCCTATTCTCAAAAAATCCCCTTATACTATCAGTCAATTGAAGTTGCTCACCTGCAGTAATAACTTGTTCTAAAGCATAGGTATTGACTTTCAATTCATTGCTTGTTTCTGTCAACTGTTTTAGTGCAACAAAAGGAAGAAACAGACGAGTAACTTTGTTGTTAATTAGATGATTGATTAATAACTCTGGATCTCTTCTTTTATCATCCTCTATTAAAACAAGAGTACCCCCACTTAGCCAAGTAGAGAAAATCTCTTGAAACGAGACGTCGAAGTTTAATGAAGTAAATTGGAGAGTTCGTAATTCTTCGATTTTATCCAATTCATTTTCTTGCCATAATAATAAATTTACAAGTGCTCGATGCGACATGACTATTCCCTTAGGCTTTCCAGTTGATCCAGAGGTATATATAACATAGGCTGGTATGTTATTATCCAAGGATATTATTGAATTTTCTATGTTATCTTCTATTTTAACATCATCCATAAAATCAACATTAAATACATTTTCTAAAGATATATTTTGTTTTGAATGTGTTTTAGTGAGAATAATAGGTAAATTAATATCCTCAATTATCATTTTTAATCGTTCCTGTGGATAAGTAGGATCCAGAGGTACATAAGCTCCTCCAGCTTTTAAAATCGCCAAAAGAGATATCATCATTTCTATTGATCGTTCCATGTATATCCCTACAAAGGTTCCTGGTACACAATTTAATTCTCTTAATTTTGATGCTAAAGCATTTGCCTTATTATTAAGTTCGTAGTACGTGAGATGTTCTCCGTTAAAAGAGATAGCATTATCAGTTGGGATTTGTTTTGCTTTTTCTTCTATTAATGTATGAACGAAATAATTTCTTCTATTAAAATGTTTCAAGGTCATATTCCATTCATTAAGTAATTTATCGTTCTCATCGTTACTTATTATGGGTAAATCGGCAATATTACAATAAGGATTCTGTACAATTGATACTAATAAATTTTTAAAATGCATCGTAAATCTTTCAATAGTACTACTTTTAAACAAGTCAGTACTATACTCAATTGAAATATTCATACCATTAACTGTCTCATATGCATTAATGAATAAATCAAACTTTGAAGTATCATTATAGATTTCAATACTCTCTAAATCTAAATTTGAAAGTTCTAACGGAGGCATCGATGCATTCTGTAAAGCGAACATCACACGGAACAAAGGTATCTGACTCAGATCTCTATCTGGTTGGAGAACTTCTACTAATTTTTCAAACGGTACGTCCTGATTTAAATATGCATCCAATGCAACTTTTTTTATTCGCTGAGTAACTTCTTTAAAAGATGGGTTATTTGAAAGATCAGTACGAATGATTAATGTATTAACAAAGAAACCTATTAAATTTTCGATTTCCTTATTGTTTCGATTAGCCACTGGAGTACCCATCAATATATCTGTTTGCCCACTGTAGCGAAATAATAATATATTCAAAGCTGCCGTAAGGACCATAAATAATGTAGCACCTTCTGTGCGACTTATTCTTTTTAAATCCGTTAGAATTTGATTTGATAAATTAAAGCTTCTTACTTTTCCCCTAAAAGATTGTCTATTAGGACGCTGAAAATCAGTAGGTAAATTAAGAATAGGTAATTTTCCACTTAAGTGATGCTTCCAATAATTCAGTTGCATCTCAATATTCTTATTGTGGACTCTTTCTCTTTGCCATATAGAGAAATCTGCATATTGAGTGTCTAATTTTGGCAAAACATTTTTTCGGTTATTTATATATGAGTTGTAATTTTCTGTTATTTCTTTTGTTAAAACTCCAATTGACCAACCATCTGCGATAATATGATGCATATTTAATATAAACAAAACATGATTATTATCAATTTCAACGAGACGAGCACGTATAAGGGGACCTTTGGTCAATGAGAAACAAAATTTTGATTCTTCCTGGGCAATTTCAAGTGCCCTCTCCGTCCTTACATTATATGGCAAATCAGTTACATTATCAACTTGTATAGTAAAATCTATTTCCTTCAAAATAGACTGATATGGAACTCCTTCTACTTCTGTAAAAGTGGTTCGAAGTATTTCATGTCTATCAATTACATCCTTAAAACATTGATGAAAGGCAACTTTGTTAAGTTGCCCCTTCATCATCCACGCAAAAACAATATTATAGTTCGCAGTCTCATCTTCTTCTAATCGATGTAAAAACCAAAGACGCTGTTGAGCAAAAGAAAGTGGCAAATTTTCATGAGATGTACGTTTTTTTATCTTTTTTTCTCCACCTTCAGTATTTTTTTTCAATAACCTATTTCTAATCAATTCTCTTTTTGATTGCTCATCAATCTCAATATTCAATCTACATCACCTTTTCTTACACATTTTTTTATTCCTTTTCATTGGAAACATGAAACTCCTCCAAAATAATATGTTCAACATGCTGAGATAATAGTTCTATCGATGAATATTCAAAAATACTATGCAAGGAAATTCCCAAATCATATTCATTACGTAGGCGAGAGATTATCTGAGTGGCTAAAAGTGAATGTCCTCCAAGCTCAAAGAAATCATCATAAATGCCTATAGGACGTATATCCAATACTTCTTCCCAAATATTACATAACATTTGCTCTGTATCTGTTCTTGGTGGCACATAATTTTGAATAAAAGTTCTTGATTTATATGGTAAAGGTAACGACTTTTTATCAACCTTACCATTTGAATTTATTGGGAATTTATCCATAACTATAAAGTGTGTGGGAAGCATATATTCAGGGAGTGCTACTTGAAGATAACTGCGCGATTTAGAAATAAGATCATAATTATCCTTAATTTTTTTCGGATACGTAGTTAGTTTTTGAGAATAATCAAAATCATTACGATTATCACCCCAAATAATAGGAGATGAAATATTGTTCATTCTACTCTTATTTATAAAAATAACATCGAAATAACCAATATTTTGAGAGAAAGATATCTCTACTACATAATTAGTACTACTCTCCAAATCAAACAATTTCGCAGGATTAACTGCTTCATCGATAGATATATCTTTTGCTATCTGCTTCAGTTCTCCGATTGTTTTTATTTCAGAAAGATCAGCATTATCAAATCTTTTCTTTGTTTCAACTTCTCTGAGAACACGTAAATCTGGCACTTTATTCAAACGTAATGTTTCTATTTCTTCTTTTTGTAAAGACTCAATAATATCAAATAAATCCGTAGTTCGATTGTCCCATTCCAATACTTCCTGTGGTTCAATGCGAATAACATTTTTATTGATTAATAGCGTAACATCATATCGGAATTGAGATAACTCATTAGTATAATCTCCTCTTTTCAAAGTGACTTTTACCCCAGTAATTTGTGGGTAATCATTTTGAAGTTGATAAAAATACTCTGGAGAAATTACTAACTCATTTTCCATTTCGTTACGTTCACAAATCCGATCTATTAAATCAGTAGAAGACATATCATCTTTCGCTTTATAAAGTTCTACTGCAAATTGAAAAGTATCCAACAAAGAGTAACTTCTTACATCACCGATGAAGATTGAACCTTCATCTGAAATAACTTTAATCGCATTACCAAGAACTTCTGTCAAATATTCCCTACTTGGAAAATACTGCACTACAGAGTTTAGAATAACTGTATCAAAACTTTGCTGGATCTTTGAGAAATCATGTGCAGCATTATGAAACAATTTAACCATATTATATTCAGGTTTATTAAGAAGAGATTTCTCCAGTTCTTCAATAACCCCTCTGGATATATCCAAACCCAGGTAATTATTAGTGGATGGTGCAATTCTATAGAGGATCATACCAGTTCCACATCCTATCTCTAAAACACGAGAGGGATTTAAACTCTGAATTTGCTGAACAGTATTGTTTAACCACAACCGCATTTCTTTCAGATCAATTGGCTTTCCTGTAAAATTGCTATTCCATCCAATAGTATTAAATGTCTCATCCTGAGTCACTGCCTCTTGGCTATAGAAATAGTCATCAAAAATCATTTCCCAGTCATTTACTGTTTGATTATTTTCCACTATCAATCCAGATTCTTCATTTTCCTTTTCTGGTATGATATAAGCAATAAGTTGCTTCTCACCATTTTGATCAACATGAACTGAAACAACTGAATCCTTAATAGCATCGAATTTTCTAATTGTAGTCTCTATCTCTCCGAGCTCTATTCGGTAGCCACGAATTTTGATTTGATCATCAACTCTACCTACAAACTCTATGTTTCCATCTGATAGTCGTCTTACCAAGTCTCCGGTACGGTACAATTTTTCTATTCTACCATCCAAGTGTTGATGTTCAAAAAATACTTGCGACGTAAGTTCATCATTATTTAGATAGCCTAGTGCTACACCATCCCCACCAATATAAAGTTCGCCTGAAACACCAATAGGTAATATTCTTCGTTGTTCATCCATAACATAAGCGGTTGTATTCGCAATAGGAGCACCGATAGGTACAGATCTATTAAATAATAAGTCTGTAATCGGAAAAAATGTTGTAAACGTTGTACCTTCTGTGGGGCCATAAACATTTGTTAATTTACAATTTCTCAGTAATGAGTAACCTTGTTCTAACGCTTTTATAGACATCGCTTCTCCGCCAACCAATAAGTGCTTTAGTTTATTATTCTTACTTAGATGCCCATCTACCATTTGGTTAAACAATGCAGTTGTCATGAACATCACACTCACATTTTTATCAACAATTAAGTTACTTAGCTCTTCAAGAGAATAACGACTATGTGAAGGAATAACAAGACGAGCACCGTTCAAAAGAGCTCCCCATATTTCAAATGTAGAAGCATCAAATGTAACAGGAGAAGACTGTATAAACGTTTGCTTTTCATTAAAATCGACATAATCATTTGATTTAACTAACCGTATGATATTGTTATGAGTTATAACAACCCCTTTAGGAAGCCCGGTTGACCCAGAAGTATACATTACATAGGCTTTATGATTTTCAGTTACATTTAATAACATAACTTTGTGACTACAATCATCCAAGCAAAGTTCATCTTTGTTTAAATTAATAACATGTTGAACAAGCTTACTCCAATCGTCTTTGTAATTTTTTTGTGTTAATACAACGTTTAATTTTGTGTCATTTAGTATATAGTTAATTCTATCTTTTGGATAATTCGGATCAATAGGTACATAAGCTGCACCCAATTTAATAACAGCAAGAAGTGAGATAATCAGTTCAATTGATTTGTCCATCACTACTCCGACTAAAGATTCAGAAGTGACGCCTAAATTATTTAATTTCTGGGCAACTTCATTTGCACTATTATTTAACTCAGTATAACTAATAGCACTATTATTAAATTCACAAGCTATTTTGTCCCCATATAACCCAACCATTTCAAGGAATAAACTATCAATACCTTTGTCTTTTGGATAATCAACTTCTGTTCTATTCCACTTTTGCAAAATTTGGGCTTGTTCATACTTATTGATTAAAGTGTATTCAGAAATTTTTTGATTAGGGTTTTCAAGAATTTCGCCTATTAAAAATTCAAATTGGCTAGCCATTCTTTCAATCGTATCAGGTTTGAAAAGCTCTGTGCTATACTCCCATTCCCCTATTAGACCATCAGGGCATTCTGTGATGGAGAGAGTAATATCAAATTTCGAAGTACCATTATCCACTGTAATTGGACTTAAATTAATATTAGTTAATTCTAAGTCAGATAAAGGTAGGTTTTGCAAAGCAAACATCACACGGAACATTGGCGAATGACTTAAATCTCGATTTGGTTGTATTTCTTCAACAACCTTATCAAAAGGTATATCTTGATTTGCATACGCTCCTAACGAAATCTCTCTCACTCGGGACAATAAATCTTTGAAAGTTGGATCTCCCGATAAGTCTGTGCGGAGCCCTAATGTGTTGACAAAAAAACCAATTAAATTTTCAATTTGATTATAGTTCCGATTCGCAATAGCAGATCCAATCAAAATATCTTCTTGACCAGTATATCTATTTAACAACACGTTAAAGGAAGCAAATAAAGTCATAAATAAGGAAGTTCCCTCTCGTTGACTTAACTTATTTAGCTCATCCTTAGTCTCTAGTGAAAGAGGCGATTGATATAGCGCTCCTTTAAATGTTGGTCGGTGACTTCGTGCATAGTCAGTAGGTAATTGTAATACTGGTAAATCACCATCTAATTTATTTTTCCAGTAAGATAATTGACTTTCAAGAACTTCGTTTTTCATCCATTTTCTTTGCCATAAAGAAAAATCTGCATACTGCAACGGTAAATTCGGTAACTTAGGAGTCTTATTTTCAATATACGAACGATAATATTCTCCTATTTCTCTAATAATTATCCCTCTTGACCAACCATCGTTAATAATATGATGTGTAGTGAGCAAAAGAATATATTTTTCATCTGATAAGATTAATAATGATGCCCGAATAAGAGGCCCTTTTGTCAGATTAAAAGAAGTTCTTCCTTCTTCATTTATGAGTTCTTTCGTTTTCTCATCTATTTCATGATCACTATAAGAATTCAAATTCGTACTTTGTAATTTAATTTGAACTTTTTGAGAAATCAACTGTTCAGGTATTCCATTTTTCACATCAAAAGTAGTACGTAGAATCTCATGTCTTTCCAATAGTAAATTTATAGCCCTTTCTAAAGCGTCAATATTAAGTTTTCCTTCGAGTTGAATAGCATCAATCATGTTATATAACGGACTGTTGGGTTCCAACTGTTCTATAAACCATAACCTTTGTTGAGCAAAAGAGAGTGGAATGCTTTCCTCTCTGCTTACTGCTGAGATATTGAATTCGTTATCATTTAAGTTGTTATTTGTTAAATAGCTGTCGATAACTTCCGAGATTTTTTTAATAGTCGGGCTATTGAAAATTGTTCGGAGAGGAATATTCACTTTGAGAATGTCCCTTATACGAGCAACTACTTGGGTTGCAATAAGAGAATGACCACCTATTTCAAAGAAATTATTTTCTATTCCTACTTTATCAACATCTAGCAATTTGCACCATATTCCTGCGACAATCTCTTCGGTTAAAGTTTTTGGCTCTATAAAGTTTTCAGAAGTAAAGAGCATAGATATCTCAGGGTCAGGTAGATTTTTCCTATCAATTTTACCATTTGAAGTTAAAGGGAACGCTTCCGTATAAATATATGCAGAAGGCAGCATATATTCAGGTAATTTATCTCCGAGTAGCTCTCGTAGTTCTTTTTCAGAATAGTTACTTCTATCACAACTAATGTACGCGACTAACTTCTTAATTCCATTATTATCTTGCATCACATTAACAATAGCCTTGTTAACTGAATTATGATTATTTAACAGTGCTTCAATTTCTTCTAACTCGATACGGAATCCTCTTAGTTTCACTTGATTATCAACTCTGCCAATAAATTTAACAGTGCCATCTTTTTGATATTCTACTAAGTCTCCGGTTTTGTATATTATTTGATTAGATTCAAAAGGATTATCAATAAATTTTTTGTTACTTAATTCTGAATTATTCAAGTAACCATTAGCTAGTCCTATACCACCTATATAAAGTTCTCCTGGTGTCCCATATGGTGCCAGATTCATATGCTTGTCTAATATATACATCTTAGTACTTGCTACTGGTCTACCAATTGGTATTGGTTTCATTTCTGTACTTTCTTTATCCAACTCCCAAAATAATGAGTTAATACAACATTCAGATGGACCGTACAAATTAATAAGTTGGATGTTAGGCAATTTATCAAATACTTTCTGCGCTAAACTCGAGATGAAAATTTCTCCACCAACAAAAATTCTCTTCAGCGACAAACAATCAGAGAACTCTTCCTGACTAACAAGCAAATCTAACATAGCTGGAACTACTTGCAAATTTGATATCTTATGTTTAATTATCTCACTAATCATTGCTGCAGGATCTAAATGTATGTCAGGTGCACCCATTACGAGTTCCACTCCATTAATAAGTGGTGCATAAAATTCCCAAACTGATGCATCGAAAGAAAAAGAAGTTTTTTGCAAAAGTTTATCACTTTCAAACATAGGAAATTGATCTTGAATCCATTGCATTTGATTACTAATAGCGCGATGAGGTATTAGTACTCCTTTTGGTTTTCCAGTTGATCCAGAAGTATATATAACATAAGCAGTGAATTCAGGATTAATATATTTGTTTATATTCTCATTAGAAAGCTCCATTGAAGACCAATCAAAAGTATCAATATACAACATTTCAGAATTTAGCATATTAAATTTAGTTGCTGTATCAGTTTTAGTTATTATTAATTTCACCCCAGAATCATTAATCATAAAAGATAAACGATCAATAGGATAATCTTTATCAAGAGGTAAATATGCAGCACCTATTTTCAAAATGGCTAACATTGAAATAACCATATCAATAGAACGCTCCATTGATATGCCAACAATACTTCCAGCTTCAATACCAAGCTTTGTTAATCCTGAAGCTAACTTATTTGCTCTTTGGTTCAACACTATATACGAAATAGAAAGATCCTCACATACTACAGCAATCTTATTTGGGTTTTCCTCTACTTTCTTCTCGAAAAGTTCGTGTATCGGTATAAATGGGAAAGATTTTCCGTTGCCACCCTTCTCGAGCAAAGTTTGTGTTCCTACATCATCGAAAAGATTAATTTTTGATAGTTTTATTTCACTATAATTTTCTATAGCTGCCATGACATTTAAAAAGTGAGTTAAAATCTGTTTAACATAATCTTCATCCAAAGATGTAGAATCATAGTACAACTTCAATTCAATATCTTCCTGAATCCTTAGTACAGAAAGCTTCAAATCAAACCGCTCTAAACAAGCTATTTGATCAAATAATCTAAAGTTAAGTCCATCTACCGAACTCCCTAAATCAGAAATAATATTAAAATCGATTCCAAATGAAAAATATTCATGGCTTAACTCTAAATCCTCCCAAGAAAACGTATCCTGCCAAATATTAATATCATTTATCCCATTTTCAATTTGATTTAGATATTCAATGAAATTAATATTCTCATCAAACTCAATTTTAAACGGAACGTACCTATCTAGTAGACCAATAACATGTTCTAACTCTTCATCACTTCTACCAAGAACATTCAGTCCTATAGTAGGCGACTCTCGTATTAGACGGAATAAAGTAACTTGCCATAATGCTAGAAATATAGTTTCTAATTTAACGTTACTATCCTTTGAAATTTTATCCAAGTTATAAACTTGATCAAACCCTAATTTGTATTTTAATATTTCAGGTTTATATTCTTTAAAACTACGCTCGGAGAAAGGAAGTTTTTGATTTAATTTATAACTTTCAATGTTGCTCTTCCAATATTGCTTACCTTCTCGAGCATTGTCTGATTCATCTAGCTCATTAAACCAAGCAGACAACACTGAATACGGGATTTCTTCATTATGTTCATACATCATTGCATTTCCTATTAAATGACTATAAGCTGCCTTCAGTTCTTTGATAACTAAATCAATGTTGTTATCTGCCAACAAAGCCGAGAATGTTATAATTAAATAGTTAGTTGTATCATTCACATTAAGAAAGAAAGCATCGATAAATATATTTCCACTAGTATCTATACCTTTTTTCCATCTTTCCTTAATAAGTAGATTCAGATAGGAAGTATGATTACTTGTATCCCCTTCTAATTTAGATTCTTCCCAGTTAAATAGTAGTTCATCATTAGTAACTTGTAACGGGTAATTCAGACCCATTATTTTGTGGAATCTTGTTCTAAATATCTCATGTTTATTAAGTAGCATGGTAAATGCTTGTTTCAAATACTGAATATTAACACTGCCATCCAGTAAAAGAGTAAATTGAGATTTATAATCAGAATCAGCCCCATTCTCACTAAGAGACCAAATTCTTTTTTGTTGTGGTGATAATTGATAACCCTCGACTGTATTAGGCATAATTATACTTCACCTCTTTTCTCAAGATTCTTATGGCTACATGGTTCCCCCATCGCTACTAAAACTTTACGCTCACCTGTAAATGACTCCCGCCCATGTGCGACTAACATATTATCTAGCGCCATTACATCTCCCTTTTCCCATGGGAAAGCTACTGTGTTATCATCATAGGCTCTTCTAACGTTCTCTACTTCCCAATCTTCCACTACAGTCCCATCTCCATAATATGTTTTATATGGAAATCCAAATTCCCCAAAGTTTTCAGTAAATAATCTTCTAGTATCTGAATCCAAACTTGAATCGTGCCAGAAGGCCATATGATTAAACCAGATTAATTCATCAGTTATAGGATGACGAACAACTGCGGGCCTTACTTGACGAGTTCGTAATCTGTCACCATCTTTCCATTCAAAAGTCATATCATTAGCATTACAGTATGTTTCTACTTCTTTTTTGTCATTGGTATGGAATACATCCTGCCAGGTAAGTCCAAATCCATCTCCATAATTTCTTTCTAGTAACCAGCCTTTTGCATGAAATTTCTCTCTAATATCAGGAGAGATGGAGTTGTATACTTTTCTTACATCTGCGATTGTAGTTGCGCCACCTGATTCAGCTGGTATTACACTACAAAACCAAATTTTCCTTGGCCACGTAGTAACATAAGATAGTTCGTTATGCAATGCGATAAAGTGTTCTTTCGGAAACTCAGTTGAAGTATACACTTTATCACTTAATTTAGTTCTTGGTGTCGCCCCTTCTTTGTAATGTAATAATTGGTTGCAATTATTATCTACATAACTATCAAATTCTACCTGTGATTTTATATTAAAGCCTCTATAGAGTATTCCCCCATACTTTAAGAGTTTTTCTTCTAAAAACTCTTTATTGTTTTTACTCCACTCGATTAAATTTAATCCTGCAACTTTAGGAGTTATTAGCAAAGGCAACGTTTGATCCTCAAACAGCTCTTTAACCTCAACTAAATTTTCGCTTGATACAGAAATTGATTGTGGACGTACATTTTTTGCTCTTTCAGCCCATGTCTTTTTCATTATTGGCACACCCTCTACTTTAAATTTTGCGCATCTCGAATTTTATTTTCTTTAATTTTAGCTAACAACGACTTTTTATAATGATTATGATTAGAAATTATATTATTTTTCATTTTCAAACGTATTTGATTAAAAAAATCTGTTGAAGAAAGATTAGATGAATCTATAACTAACCTGATAATATCTTTATAAATTTTCACATGCTCTACTATTCGTTCTTTTTTATACAGATCAACGTTATAATTAAGTTCTCCTACATATTTTTCACCCTCTCCTCTTAATACTAAAGAATAGTCAAATTGTGTATAACCCGTATCAAAATTAAGATACTTCATTTGTAAATTCTGGCTTATTTCCGAGACAGTATTTGGATGCATCACAAACCACACCTGAAAAACAGGAGGAAACTTCAGGTTTCTTTGCGGATTAATTGCCTCTACTACTTTTTCATAAGGTACATTTTGATGATTGTATACTTCTAGTGCTGTGTTCTTTATATCTTGGATTAATTCACTTATAGTACCAATCTGTTTTATGCTAGTTCTGTATACAACAGTGTTTGCAAAAAAACCAATTAAGTTTTCTAACTCTCCAAATTCACGATTAACAACAGGTGACCCCACAAGAATATCCTTTGAGTCAGTAATAATAGATAACAAGAGCTTATACGTGGACAAAAAAAACATAAATATAGTGATATCATTACTTCGAGTAAATGCTCTTATTTGTGTGAGCAAGTTCTCTTCAATTTCGAATTCAACAATGCTCCCCCTAAAAGTTTGAAAATCCCCTCGTGTATAGTCGGTTGGTATTTCTAGAACCGGTAAATTACCTGCTAATTTTAATTTCCAGTATTCTAATGCATCGTTAATCTTGTCTTCTTGATATACTTTCTGCTGCCATCTAGCATAATCGGCGTACTGAATTTTTAATTCATTGAGTTGAAGAGGCTTTTTTTCGAGAAGTGAATCGTATGCAATTAACAATTCACATTTTAATATGTCAAGTGACCAGCCATCGGAAATAAGATGATGCATATTAACCATTAAAATATTTTGGTTCCTATTCAATTTAAACAAAAAGACATTAAATAATGGACCACTTTCCATATTAAATTCTCTTGCCGCTTCATTTTTAGCAAAATTGAGATATTGTGATTTTTGTTCATTAAGATCCTTAAAGCTTATATCAATCACTTCAAGTTCGAATAAAATGTCTGTCTTTATAATTTGGTAAAACTGTCCTAACACAGTTTTAAATATAGTGCGTAGGGTATCGTGCCTCTGTATAACTATATTAAATGCTCTTCTCAATATATGAATATCAAGGGAACCCTCAATTTCCCAAAGTACTGGAATATTATAAGAAGCCATTTTCCCATTTTCTAATTGATTTAAAAACAGCAGTCTTTGTTGCGCATATGACGCAGGTATATCCTGCTTTTTATCACTATTCTCAATTAAAATTTCAATAGTAGTTTTCTTCATGGATGATAATTCTCTTAAAAATTCACATATAGTTTTCGATTTAAGGAGATCAACAACTTCCAAGTCTAATGCATAATTCTTTCGTAACTTGGAAACAATTCGAGCTGCAAGTATCGAATCTCCCCCGTGTGTAATAAAGCTATCATTTAGATTAATCTGCCTAACAGATAAAAACTCTTGTAAGGTTTTTATAATTTGATCTTTATAAATATCTCCAGTAGTAAAACCAACGTTTAAACTCTCATTCTCATTTGGCTTAGGAAATAATCTCCTATCTATCTTCCCATTCGAACTCAAAGGGAAATCATCCATAAAATGTACAAATCTCGGAATCATGTAAATCGGCAACTTACTTCTTAAAAATTCAAGCAACTCGTTACCAGTAACTTCTATATCCGATTTCTTTTTGATAATATATGCAATTAAGCTTTTGTGATTATTTATGTCATTGAGCACTAAGACTAATGATTTATTGACAAGAGGATGTGTTTCTAAGTGGTGTTCTATATCATTAGTTTCTATACGGAAACCTCTGATTTTCACCTGGTTATCTAACCTACCTAAGTACTCTATTTCATTTTCTTCATTTATTCTTACTAAATCACCTGTTCTATATAAAATAATCTCTTTGCTACCTGAAACGGAGAGTTCAATAAACTTCTCTTCTGATAAAGAAGATTTATTTAAGTATCCCTCTGTAACACCTGCTCCTCCTATTAATAGTTCACCAGGAACACCATAAGGCGCTAAATGTAGGTCTTTATTCACAATTTGGAATGATGTATTGTAAATAGGTTTTCCTATTGACACTGAGTTACCTGAAATAAACTCCAATCTATCTAATGATGACCACACTGTGGTTTCTGTAGGCCCATATAAATTCCATACTTGATATCCTTTACTGAGCATTTTCTTCAACAAATTTAAAGGTAAAGGCTCTGCACCACATAATATTTTTAAATTATGCTGAATATCAATTTCACTCTCGAATATAAGATCCCAAGTCGTTGGAGTAGCCTGCATGATTGTGATTCTATTTCCAGATATAAAATCAATTAATTTTTCACTATCTCCACCGAGTCCGGAATTACCTATGAAAAGTTTTGCTCCTACATACAAAGGCAAAAAAACTTCGGGTACAGACATATCAAATGAAAATGAAGCAAGCGCAAGATAATTATCGTTTTCGTTTATACCTGGTTTATTTGTCATTGAGCAAAGTAAATTCATAACGGATGTATGCTGCACTTGAACCCCTTTAGGTTGACCTGTTGAGCCCGAAGTATAAATAATGTACATTCTTCTTTTATAATTTAGCAGAATTTGAATATTATTATCTTTTTGTCTAGATATATCTGCTTGTTTGTGCTCCCAAACAATAATTTTATTCAATTCAAATCTATCAACCCAGTCGTTTTCTGTGATTATAATAGCAGGGTTAGCATCCCCTATTATTGCCTCATTTCGGGATTGAGGATAATGAGGATCTAGTGGTAAATATGTAGCCCCTACTTTCATAATTCCAAACATCACAATAATATATTCAATTGATCTATCCATGCATATCCCTACAATGTCAGTTTCAACAATGCTGTTTAGTTGTAGAAATCGTGCGAATTGATTAGCTCTTGCATTTAATTGTCTATAAGTAATTTCATTGCCCTTATGAATGACAGCAACTTTATCAGGGATTTTCTCTGCTTGTTTTTCGAGTATTTCATTTAAAGAAATTTCAGGTATAACGTAGTCTTTGCCTCTGAACTTAACCAGACCACTCTCTAAAGGTGAAAGAATAGATACATTACCTATTCTTTGTTCCGGATTTATTAGTAATTCATTTATCAAATTTATAACATGATAATGCATTCTAATTATGTAATCTTCACCAATAGAGAACGAATTGTATATTAATTCAGAACAAAATGAATTATTTTCATATTTAATTGCAAAGACGATACTGTTTTTATTTATTTGAGAAAGCTCGTCAAAACCCCAAGTTCTATTGTATGAAAAAACAGGAGTGTAAAATGTATCTTTCATGTTGTGTTTATATTGATTCCCATCATCTTCACTTAATACTCCCATTTTATTTTTTATAACAGTTATAAATGAATCATCTAATGAAAGGGATTCAGAAATCAAACCTTCAGTAATAGATTGGCGTTTACTCAGACTATAAAACATTGCAATCTCATCATCATAACTATAGAACCTCAATAACACAGAGAATATCGATAAAAATGCTGTAGAAATCTCTACATCTAAATCAGTGCATATTTTATGTAGGTGCCTTATGTGATCATCTTGAATTTTAATTCTAATTTTTTTTACATCAATTTCACTAGTATCTTGTTTATAAAAGGGGATTTTGAAGTTCGGAGTAATTTCTTCAGATGTATTCCCTCCAGATCGCTCATATAAAACGGTATTCTTATTATTCAACACAGATCCCCCTTATGTATAATTAGTTATTAAATACAAATGGTGCTAATATAATGATGAATACGATCATAAATCGATTAATAATTTTGTAGATAAAACTCATTACATGTAATAATAAGTATAATTATGTTAAATTACTCCATATGATCATATTATCATTAAATTTTTAATTTTCAACATAGTTTTTGTAAATAAAACTCAAAAATACAATAAATAACTATCGTTAAATACTAGGTGTTTAATTAAATTTTGAGCAGAAAACAAAAAAACAGCTTGTAGTTAAGCAAATTAGTATTTACCCTAAAGTCGTATCGTACTTATCAGGCAGGTTGTATAATCTAATGTGTCCAACAGTGAACCAACAAAATTATATGTATTGTTTCTTTCCATGCTAAAAAAAATTTAATTGAGTACGACTACGATTCAAGGATATATGAAACTAATTCATAGGCCTGCTTCTACTCAAATAAAAACTAAATCCGTTCTTTGTTAATACCTTAATTAATTTGTCTATATTGTTCGCAAGGAGGATTTAGATAAATGAAAAATGATACTCTGATGAATGAATCTCCGTAAAGTGAAAACGGATGTTGCTGATGCCTATCTTCTCGGGAACTATACTATAGGGAGGAATTCGAACCCCTCAAAAAGTGGTGTCCAAATACTCAATATGCGTTATCAGACGCGATAACATGAGTCCTAATTCCAAGCTGTTTTGGATCAGGTTTTTTCGGAGTATAAAGGTGTTTTTGGGCTATGTATTCTAACATATCTCATCGCTTCCTACATGAGTTTCCTACTTCATCCTCTGTTCTAAAAGTCAGTGAAGAGAAGCTCAAAATGACCATTCAAGCTCATCTTTCTTCAAAACGTGGGCGATCTAAGAAGTAGATGAATGAACGAGTTCAACGGTTGATCGAGGCTGTACAACAAAACCCATTTCGGGAAACAACGTATGAGAGTCACCTCATCAATCTTAAGATTTTAATCAGTCTTATTCTTCAATTCCAGGAGCATCTTGCTATGTTGGAACAGACCCTAGAGGCCCTGGCTACTGAAATTGAAGAATATGATTTAATCCAATCGATTCCCGGTATTGGACCTAAAATTGCTGCAACCACTTTATCGAAAATTGGAGAAGTGGCCTTAGTAGCTTGTGCGAATATGCTAGTTCATTGGTTGTCTGCTATTTTAAAAAGTTAGAAATCATTCCGTTCGGTATAGAAAATTTATGGTATAACCTTCCAACCAAAATCGTTGGAAGGTTATTTGACATGCTTATTAATAAATATAATACAGGCTTTCGTGTTTTTTTGCTGTTGACAAGATATTAGCTGGTAATGTTGAACAAAAGCAGCTGATCACATGAAGTGACCCCTTAAAGTTAGACAAATATTTTTATGCAACTTGTTGGGCATGAGTTCGGTAGCGTACCGGGCTCATGCCTTTTAATTTTGACTTGATGCGTTTGTAATTGTAGTAATCCATGTATCGTGCTAGTTCTTGCTTGAAGTGATCTACACTTTCAAATTCATGAAGATAAAAAAACTCTGACTTCATAATGCCAAAGAAGTTCTCCATTACTGCGGCGTTATCATAACAATTCCCTTTGCGTGACATGCTCTGGGTAATCGCTTGTCCCTTTAGAGCCTGTCGATACTGCTTCATCTGGTAGTGCCAGCCTTGATCCGAATGCAGGAGGAGCTCATCCCCATTGGATAAGCGTTTAGAGGCTTTATTGAGCATCTCGGAGACTAATGAATACGTAGGGCGAGACCCTACTGTGTAAGCGATAATTTCACCGTTAAACAAGTCCATAACAGGTGATAAATACAGCTTTTCTCCAAACAACTTCATTTCCGTAATATCGGTAACCCACTTCTCATTTGGTTTTTCAGCTTGAAAGTTACGACCCAGTACGTTAGGTGCAATGTTACCTACAGTTCCTTTATAGGAACGATATTTTTTCATGCGCACCACTGATTCTAAACCTAATTCTTTCATGATACGCTGTACCTTTTTTATGGTTAACTCGATGTCCACGATTAACTAGTTCATCACGGATACGGCGATAGCCATAACGCCCCTGATGCTCCTCGTATATGGATTGAATAAGGAGTTTCAGATCTGTGTCTAGAGAGGGCTTGTCAAACTGTACTCTAACTCGTTTAGTAGAAACAGTAGAAGAAAGAACTCTCGTGCTACTTGACGAGCCTGAAGCACATCTACACCCACCACTCTTATCTGCTTTTATTCGTGCGCTTTCGGACCTACTTGTCCAACGTAATGCTATTGCTATAATCGCCACACACTCACCTGTTATCCTTCAAGAGGTCCCAAAAAGCTGTGTGTGGAAACTTCGACGAAATGGTTCACAACTAGAAATTAACCGAGCCATGGCAGAAACATTTGGTGAAAATATAGAATCTCTTACATCTGAGATCTTTGAATTAGAAATCACTTACTCAGATTTTTATAAGATACTTCGAGATGGTGTTGAAAAATATGGGAACTATGAAGATATAGTGGAGAGCTTTAATAATGAACTAGGATGGGAAGCAAAAGCAATTCTCAGAGCGTTGTTGGCCGGTGACCCCAGCAAGGAGGCGTGAACAAATGAGAGCTCTTACTAAACCTGAATTCTCAGCTGAGACTGTTTTCTTAGCTTCAATAAGTAGAGTGAAAAATAAAGAATTAAAACAAAGACTTGAAGATTGTCTTAATGAGATAATTAGAGATGCCACTGATTATGATTTAAAAGCAACAGAAGCAAAACTTCATCTTCTTCAGAAAAAGACTATTTTAAATGGGAATGTCACTCGGAAGGAAATGGAGGCTGTATACACTGATAGATTTGCTAAATTAAAAACACCAGGCAGGCATTTTTACGACAAGTTGAAGGAAACAGACGATGGCAAATGCCCTCTATGTAATCAGTTACCTGTTAAGACACTAGATCATCATCTAGCTAAAAGTGACTTTCCTTCTTTGGCCCTTTCACCAAACAATCTAGTACCAGCTTGTAGTGACTGCAATACAATTAAAAAAGCCGCTTTTCCAACTTCAAGTGAGGAAGAAACTCTACACCCCTATTTCGATAATATTGAGGATGATCAATGGTTATTTGCGGATGTACTCCAAACATATCCTATATCAATGAATTTTTTCATTAAACCGCCAACACAAGTTACAGAATTATTGGCACACCGGGTTTTACACCATTTCAATTTTTATAAACTTAATACGCTCTATAAATCGGAAGCAGCGTCAGAGCTGCGCAATATCGCTTACCAAATGAGAAATCTATTTGAATTGGCGGGACCTGAAGCCGTTAAAGAACAACTTATTGAGAGATCAGAGAGCAGTTTTCATGATCGATTAAACTCTTGGAAATCAGCTATGTACCAAGCCTTATCAAATGATAACTGGTATATTACAACGGGTATACAATTATAAATAATCTTGAGGTTTCAATATATAAGAGTTATTTTTGAATTTTGAAGCTACAAATTTTCAACCTTATTGAATAGACGTAGTACTTTACTTGTATTCCAAATAGAAAATTCACTTTTTATTGAACACACGAAGTTTATCCAATAGCAAGAAGAGACCTTGCTTAAACAAGCTTAGGTCTCTTCTTGCTACTATACCAAATGATTCATCTTTATTTTATTCAAGACGATCGTAGATATCGTAGGCAAAGTCCTCTACTGTAGTTCGACAAAGGAAATAAATATCAATAATGTTACTTAAATATCATATTCAATTAGACAAGAAAGGCTTTCTGGTAAAGATATGTCATCTTTAATAAAGCCTATCAATTGACTAGCTTGTTCCCTAGTTAATTCGTCTAAGTTGATTGTCAACATCAATCCTGAATTACTGAGAAGATCCTCAAGATAGGTTATCTGTTTACTAGTTGAAGGCAGGCGATTTGTAGACTTTTTAGGTAACATATCCTTTCGCAACTCTCTACTATTTTTGTCAAAAGTTTCAACGAAAATTCTCCAGGCTTCTTCTGCCGAACGGCTTACTATTGAGATAGTTGCCATTTGAGCTGGAAACCACATGTCATCCAAACATGAAAGATCTTCTGATATAGCAACAAAAACAGGTTTGTTTTGCGCTACTGCATAACCTATCTCTGCAATAGTACCATATGCATCTTTTTGATCAATCCATGCAAATACTGCTGTACTGGCATGAATCCCATGAAGACATTTTGCAACTACATTATATCTACTTTGCTTGGGAGCTTCTGCTCCATTGTACTCATCGATACCATCTCCACAACCATTTTTCTCCAAGCCTCTTCCGTGTGAATTCCCCCCATGATAGCATCCATGATCACATTTTATAAAATAAGGGCCACAGTAGTTAAAACCATTTACTTGTTCTATTTCAAATCCATCTTTTGCTTGTCTTAAGTCTTTAAAAATAGTGTGTCGCCAATCATTTTTCCCAATTTTCCCAGCTGTGTAAACGAGTATTTTTTTCATAATTCACCTATTCCTTTGTAGTCTTTATTGTTCGAACTATATTCTTAAGGTATTACAGACGGAGATTTATTAACCTTAAATTCCGTCTGCTGTATTTCGTTTTACCCTCTATTATGTTTTACTGGAGTTTCAATTACTGTTTTTTCATACTAGGGCGTGTCTTCAAACTCAGGCAAGCCACACCATGATGGATGCCAGAATCAAAATGCCTTAAACGTACACGCTAATTTAGCCTAACGAGTTGCTAGACGACGATAGTTTTTCACTTTATTGAAGAACCATTCACGTTCTCTGTAGATATCTCGATCATAAGGTTGAATCTCTTGGCGATTCTTCTTACTTGGAATCTCTGAAATAGTCTGTTGCTCGTCCAAAAGTGCTCGAATCGCATTCGTATCATACGCTCCATCGGCCAATACTTGCTTCATTGTCAGTTTCATGGCTTGAAGTAGCTCATAGCTCTGAACGGAGTCACAATACGAAGTGGATTGCCTAGCCCATCGACCACGGCATGAATTTTGGTGCTAGTCCACCACGGGAACATTCGATCGCTTGCTTTGCCCCCTTTTGCGCCCGATCCATGCTGGTGAACACGCACATCGTGGCATCAATCATGATGCTTTCCTCATACACATCCAGGGAGACACACTTCAGCACCTCATCCCAAATCCCCGCTCTCTGCCAGCGGCGAAAGCGCGTGTAGACAGATTTCCAATGAGGAAGGTGGTTAGGTAAGTCACGCCATGGGGCGCCTGAACGAGCAACCCAAAGCATCCATTTAACATGATTCGGTTGTCCAATGCGGGACGTCCTCCTCCTTGTGGTTTTTGTTCAGGTGGAAACAGGTCTTGAACTCTCTGCCATTGTGTCTGTTTTATTTCGTATTGAGTATTCATCTAAACAGTTTGAAGACACACCCTAGATGCTAGCGAGAGAATATACAAAAACACTTTTACCAATAGAAAAAATATACTATTGTAAAGTTATTATGTATCTTTAAGGGACAACAAGGAGGAAAGCCCATCGTATTATTAGGTCAACCAGAGACTACTGGTTGGCTTTTTTAATAGCCATTTTACGATGGATGCAGCCGGGAGGATGTAACAGCCCCTGAGGATAAACCCCATAAATCCTAAAAAATCTTGTTGACCTTTTCGACTTTTAGAGAATAAATAACATTTTATCTTAAGTGGATAAATTTTCCTGGCAGAGTTCATTCGAATACAACTCTCAACTAAAATGGACCACGGACAAAAAAAGTATTGTGGTATCTACTTTTTAATCAACCACAATATTCTCTTTATTATAATAATCATTTTTATTCTTTGAAGTTTAATCCAATTTCTTAACTAAATCCAAGAAAATTGAATTTCTTTAGTTTTAGTATGATGAGCCAAGTATTTGGAAGCATAAGTTTGCCATGAGTCGAATTTGGAAGCATGAATGAAGAATTTATTGATCTATCGTTTCCCGTTAGTTTAATCACAAATTTTTAATCACCCGAGTAGTTCGGACTGTATAGGTACTTCCGAAGTGAATATTAATACAACCAACATGCCATCGATATTGTCTTGATCAAAGACAAATCTCTGTCTAAATGTTTTTTCAGCATGTACAAAGAAGAGTATATCTTTCTTCCTTTTCATCGGTGCATTTTGGCTATATCCATGATTCGCAGCATAATCCTCTACCACTTTCAATGCATTAGTCCATTCATCATTATCACACAAATCTTTTAACTGGCGACCGTAACCAGAATTGGCATCAAGAAAATCTACCAATTCTTCTGTAAAGGCATTTGCATCATTAGTAATTTCGTATGTTTTATCAGTTTTAAATCGATTAGTTGTGTTTAATCCACATGTCTCATTATCGATGATTAAATACCGCGCTCCTGAATGTGAGTCTTTTGGCTGTACATCGAATGAAGAACTACTCGGCGGAATTACAAATTCAAACTTTGGCCAAGTTGTATAGAGTTCTTTTTGTTTTTCATTTTTATCATTCGTACTGGTAACCTTTGCTTGGAGGAGTAAGGAATTCTTATTAACAGTCCCGTCTTTCAAAATATCAAAGTGAATATACAATAAATCACCCATTTCACACCTTTTAGTTCCGTGTTCAAATGCAACTTGTGGATGTCCATGAGTAAAAAAAGAAGTCATATGAAAATGACGAAAATTTTCACTTAAAATTGTTTCCCACTTATCTCCTAGCTTATGTAATTCTGAATGCATAGATCTGATAATTGGTACTTCTTTTTTTAGAGTATTTTCAAAAACATCAGTTAAATAATTTTCAGTTGCCATTATCAAGCTTTTTCTGTAAGTAACAATATTCATATAACACCTCAATTTAAATTTTGATACTTCTATTTTAGAACTATAAAACTAAATTTCAAGAAAAATGTTTTAAGGATAGGCCTATACGATTTCCTATTATGCCCGTTAACTTAATGAGGCATCATCAGTCTAAAATTCCCCCTCTCTCCGTCCTTAAAGGTATACAAAAAAGGATCGTCAGCATATCTGCAACGACCCTTATTTTTTTCTTTGATTACAATGGTACTAGTATTGATAATGATAAAATAGATTTGGAAAATATAAGTCAATCTATCTCTTCTAAAATATACGAAGACTTGCTAGTGACAAACGAATTAGTAATATAGAGTTGAATTCGAACCTGGTAATGAGTTCGATTTTTTTCTCAAATGAGTACAAATTATTCTCGTTAGTAAAACTTGATGAAGACATTCAATGTGCCGAACTAGGAAAAATAGATAACAATAAACTGTTTGTTTCTCCTAATTTAATTCTTGTGCATGTTGATTACCAAAAACTTAGATTTGAAGAGTTGGACACTATTGAGTACACTATCGAACAAATATGGAAAAACAAAAAAGTATCTATCACTTTAGAAAAAGGTATTACAATTTTTGGTATGAGATTGATTATGGATAGAATGTATGATAGATATACACCCCCTATTTTGGCTGAGGACTTGTTCATAAAAATCTATTCCGAAGATTCAATAGACCTAACAGATGCAGTAGAAATAATCCAGGCTTACATCTTTGAATGTGGAACTACTTTAAATCTTAACTTAACCCTCTTCACCCCGACCGACTTCTTATGATTTCTTCCATATTGATGTAGAAGAGAGCAATCAAGAAAATAATAAGTTAAGGCTAAGATCACTCATTCAGGGAAAGGGAATATCTGAAGTTTCAGAAATTTACAACTCAGGAAACGACATTCACAATTCTGAATTTTTAATTCTTACATACGCAAAAGTTATTGAATATGTTTCTCAAACAGTACTAAGAAAAGGAGATGCTTGATTCAATAACAAAAAAACTGTATAGTCCTAGAGCTCTAAATCCTGATTCCTCATTTATTCTAGAACTGGAAAAACTGTACGATGAACATAGAAACTATTCAAAGGATCATCATGCAATTAAGCTAACCGTTCAAACTTGTTATGACATATCAGATATTGAATTAATTGCGCCTAGATTTCTAAAAAAGCTGAGCCTTGAAACTCTAGCAAGTGCGATATCCGATACAAGAAATATGATAGCCCACGCCAAAACTAATTACAGGTATAAAGGGCATGAATGTCCGGTTGATGATATGGAGCGATTTGCACAATGTTTGAAAGTTGTTGCAAATCAGACTATTCGCTGGTTTGCAAGACAACACGAAGATGGCAGGATCGTATAGAGTTATATCAATAGAAAATTGAGCAGCAAAAATATATTGCCTGTGCATGCTTATATATGGTTCAAATTAATGTTAGTAAAGGGAATTTTTTAAGAACCATCTATGTCTCCCTTACTAAGTAAAAGAAAAACCTTGCGAGGCTAGGGAACTGACTGAAGTGCCCCCCTAGAATTTCATCAGCTAAACCCAGGGGTTTATCCAATGTCTTCTAAGGGGTACAATTCACATTTTTATTGAGGACTTTATTTTTTAAATCTTGATTAACTTGATCATCTTAGCTCACTCCTCATAATGAATAACAGATTAATTTCATTATCTAATATAAATTATATGATTGCTAAAATTTGTTCTCTGGGTTTGCAACATTGAGGAGTATTGGGGAGTACTTGATAGCTATTGGAAATAGTTTGGACTCATTTGAGCCTTGTTGGAATTATAGAGAATTGAAGAAGTTACAAGTAATATGGATTACTTTTATACAGAAAAAAAGATAATTCTTGACGGATTGTCAAGCCAAGTGCGACAGTTCCTCTGTGAAAGATTCGTGAGCGGTTCTCCAGCTCAAACATTTTCGTGGTCTATGATTGATTAGATCGAGTGAATGGGCGAGATCTTCGTCCTGTACTTTAGCGAAATCGGTGCCCTTGGGGAGGAACTCTCGCAGTAATCCATTCCCATTTTCATTGGAACCGCGTTGCCAGGAGGAGTAGGGATCAGCAAAATAGACCTGCATGTCATGTGTACTCTCTAGGTTCGCATAGCAAGCAAACTCCTTACCCCTGTCCGCCGTGGCTGTAAGAAAGGTGCCTTTAGGGTACTGGGAGATGGCTACACCGAGTGTAATTTCCATGGGCAAGGCGGTACGATCTGGCATGAGAATGGCGGTATACAGGCGTGTCTTCCGTTCAATGAGTGTAGCTACGCATCCTTTGCTCTTCCCCCGACCAGATACCACGGTATCTAGCTCCCAGTGTCCAAACGTTTGACGAGAACGAACTGCTTTCGGTCGAGTTGAAATCGTGCGGCCTATGGTGAATTTACCACGTATTTCTGCAGGTTTCTGACGTTTACCTTTGTGCCGAAGGACCTGTAATTCACCTCGAACCAGTCGTCCCTCGTAGATCCAGCGGTAGATGGTCTTAAACGAAACGGTGGACAGACCCTCGGTGCGAAAACGTTCACTGATTTGTTCAGGAGACCATGTAGCCTGAAGCTTTTCCTCTAGGGAAGCAGCCAAGGTGTCACACCATTTACCTGTGGATACCGAAGCCTTACGACGATCCTGATAAGCGTTTTGAGCTTGTTCCGCTTGATAAATATCCACAGAAGCTACCCGCTCTAACTCACGACCAACGGTTGAAGGATGCCGTCCCAGTTCTTTTGCGATGGCTCGTGAGCTCTTGCCCTGCTGGTGGAGGATTTCTAGCTTGCTGCGTTCGATTATGCTAAGATGTGTGTAGCTCATGGTGGATTCTCCTTGTGTGAATGTGTGGTGTAGGAACCTTCATTCTACTTTTTTCCAGTCATAATTATTATCTGTTCCCCAGGTTATCCATAATTTCGGCTTTAAGCGCACCTAACATCTTCATAAATTGTTCGAACCCACTCTCAAGCGCAATGACTATAGCTTTGCCAACTGGCTCATTTCGTTTTCCAAATGCCCGTACCTCACTTGAAGCTTTAGCGACATCTACACCAACAACAGGTTCCATGTTCATGCTTATTATCTTCGTTTTGCCGCTCCTTTCCATGATGGTTAAAACCATAGCATCACTTATTATAAGGGATCAACTGCCCCTACCAGCCCAAATTTATACTAGATTCTTATTTTTTCACTAAGAGTCTGTATATAATTATGTTCTTTATGAATCTCCATTAAATAATACCTTAGATCAATTTCTGACGTTTTGCGAAATTGACTTACTTCAGATTTTTTAATGAATCCTCTTGCTACAAATTCATTTAATTTAGTGTAATCAATATTTCCAACACTCTTTAAAGCCTGATCTCCAATTTCTCTATATACATCAATGGTAGAAATTTGGGGACTTGGCTTTATGACATTCAGTTTCCCAAAAGAAAGTTTAACATTCTCCTCTTTCTTATGTAACATCTCCAATAAGGTCTGCTTTTTTATCAAATTCCATTGAATCAATTTATTTTCATGTGCATGCTTTAAAGATTTCCATGAGCGTACACGTTCTAAAATAACCAACTGTTCTAAATCAGTTGGGTCAGGTTCAGTTATTTCGTGATGATGGCTCCCAACAAATACAAATCTTAAATATGGAGTACTTGGGGTAATAAACTTAAGAAGTATTATTTGTTCTGCTTCCGTAAGACTATTCCAATTTACTTTCAGTACCAAATGAAGAATTCCATGATTCTCTAGAATCTCATAGATCGATGTGAAATCCGTATTATATTTTCTAGTTGCTACAAACTTACCTACTACTCCGTGTGTCTTCCACTCTATTCTCTTGCTGTTTGTATTCTCTTGATAACTACGAATAGAAGTCTTCAGTACATCTAGTTGGAGCTCCATATTTTTCATTTCATGATACGATCCATTACCGACAAACTCTATTAAAGCCCTATAGTCCATAACGCATCCCCCCATTAAAGCATATAATGATAGGATATCCATCAATGAGAATTAAAATTCATTTTGTAATATATTTTGTACTACAAAATGAATACATTTCGTGTTATACAATTCATTCACCTCTTACTCCTATACTGTAATTAGAGGTGATGCTCATTGAGTCTGGATGATTTTATAATAACGCCTAAAGAAGATAAATCTGTTACACTCACTATTCGAATAGAAAAATCAACCCAGGAACAATTTGATATACTTGCTCAAAAGAGCAATCGCTCACGCAATGAGCTGATTAATATGGCACTTGAATACGCTTTGAAAAATGCTAAGTTTATTCAAACCACGGACGAAAAAAAAAGTAATTAACTAATGGATGTATTCTTTTTGGTGAAAACCATAAGAATACATCCATTTTCTTTTCCCAACACTATTTTGATATCAAAATGTATTACAATTTGTTTTCGTGTCTACACTTACTATAAAACACAATCAAAAAGGAGCATCTTAATATGGAAAACAGGGACAGAACAGATCTTCAACATATTTCTGGTACCATCACGCATCAAGGAATTCTAGTAATGGATAAATATTATTCATGCCGGCATGCCGTACTCAATCAATGGTTTTCTTCAGAGAATAATATGGAAATCATTCCACTGTTTTACGAGCCGATCGAGTCCACTCTCTACTATCATTGTACAGAAACAGATCACTTGTGTTTGCTTTACCTCCTCCCACCTCAAAATCATCTTTCTCATGAAGAGATACGTATCTACCATACCAAACTGAACCACCTTAGAACTACTTTCAAGCATTTAAAAGAAGACACCGAGGAGGTCTAAATATGGTTATCTATTTAGATGATACTTATAAGGTGCCATACAAAGTAAGTAGATTATACGCTCTTAAACCAGAAGGACTCCAAACAGGATTAAAAGAAGGAATTGTTAGTTATATTACGCGGTTAGCTGCTGCTCATCATATATGTATGGGAGATTTAATTAAGGGTATTATCTCTTCTGAACTCGAGAGAGAGTATCTACAAAATGATATTTCTCGAGGAGGAAGTAGATTCTATCAACGAGCAAAATCATTAAATGGCGTTGGTCTTCACACTAAAAGCATAGTAGACATCCTGTCTATGTTAACGACTGTAGATAAACTTGAAAATCTCACTTTGCTACCCTGGGAAGAGGTTATATGTGATAAATACTTGTTCAAACCTTCAAAAGCATGGTGCGCACAGTGTTATCATGAATGGAACACAGAAGGAAAGCCACTTTACGAACCACTGTTGTGGTCTATAAAGCTAACTTCTGTATACCCAATTCATAATTCCCCTTTAACAATGAGTTGTCCTAATCAAAGTTGCAGGAAAACAATATCTCATCTCTCAAGAAATTCAGCAATTGGATTTTGCCCTCACTGTTCTAGTTGGCTTGGACAAAACAGCAATCACATCGTTCTCAATGAGAATACAAGTCAGTTAAGAAACTCTCTTACCCTGCTTCAATTGATTGCAAAAATACAAAGGCACAGTATATGTAGAAAAAATATCCAAGATAGTTTTCAAGTTTTGCTCACATATACCCATGGTAATATTTCTCGTCTAGCAAATTTAATTAGCATGAATCGCTGTACAGTGTGGCAATATTGCAACGGAGCTTTTATCCCACCCTTACCTACTATTTTGGAGATTTGTAATCACCTAAACATTGACTTAATAGATTTCCTCTTAGGTAACATCTCACATCTAAATATGAATTTAACGTATCAGATGCCTAGTATAGAGCGTTTCTGCGTCAACAAAATATCTAATGACATATCAGCTAAAAATAAGGAATTTAAAAACAGCAAAAAAATTTTGAACTATGAAAAAACTTGCGAAGATATTGAAAGGGCAGTTCTCAGTTTAAATGAATCTGGTTACTATCCAAGCAAACGCAATGTAGAAAGAGTTCTACAACGTAGTGGGATATTACAAAGACCGACATATAAGAATATTTGGAGAACCATGAAACAAAAGCAAGTCTACAAAGGAATCAATATGAAAGCCACATAGTTATATAAATATTTTACTACAATGAATATGTTCGAGGACTTATGGGCAGTATTACGAACAAAAGTATGGGAGGTTTCTTTTATGTTAACAGAAACGCAGTATGAGCTTTGGTTGATCGATAATGCTGTGCAATTGAACGCTAAAAATATGATTAATGAAATCCGTTCGTCCCAACCTTCCCGGCTTGTCAGGAGTTCTATAAAGAATGTTTCTGGAAGATACCCAAGTATAAAAATGAACTTTACAGTTCAATACGAAAGTCACACCTTAGAATTACCTTATATCCATACTTTAGAGCACAGTAATTCTGTATTAGAATTTTATGATCAGCCTAACTCAATTAAGCTTGATTACATGAGCACAGTTAACGAAAAACATAAAAGAAAATCTTTTTACTACACACCTGATTTCTTTGTTATAGAAGAACACGGTGCAAAATGGGTAGAGTGTAAAAGCGATGAAGATCTACAAAAACTATCTGAAAAGGATCCATCTAGATACTGTTTAGATAGTAACGGCAATTGGAGATGTCCACCGGGAGAAAGTTATGCTCAGCAATTCAATCTTGGTTTTGAAGTATTCAATTCAAACAAGTTACATTGGGTATATCAACGAAATCTTGTTTTTCTTTCAACATATCTAAAAAAAAATGTAAATTCCGATGCGGAAATGTCTGAAAAATTATTATTACATCTTGATCGCCAACCAGGACAATCACTCAACGATTTATTAGATGTGGCTGACAATCTTGATATTCCGTCTGATTTAATTTATTCATTAATTGCTACTGAGAAGATATATGTTGATTTGTACAGCCATGTCTTGGCTGAACCCCTTTATACACCAGTATTTACTTCTAAAGAAAAAGCTATGGCCTACATCCATATAAAAAATACTGCCGTAGATTTATCTATGCTTGAGAGTACAGTTATAGATATTGAAGTTGGGAGTAGTCTGTTATGGGATGAACAAGTATGGGACATTCTTAATAAAGGTCAGAATTATCTCACGATACGCAATAAACAAAGTATAGTCGACTTAACACATGCCGAGATTATCAAGTTTTCTAAATTAGGGAAAATAAAACATAGTAAATCTAATATTATAATGAAAACAGCTCATGATAGTAAAACACATGAAAGACTCATTTCAGCTAGTATAGAGGACTGTCGCATAGCAAACGAGCGTATGGAGTTGATATTGCCCTATTTAAAGGAAGGTTCCAAAGTTGATACAAGCCTCACTAGCCGAACCATAAGAAACTATGTTTTCATTTATAAAAAAAATGAACAAATTTATGGGAACGGGTACATTGGTCTACTCCCTTTGCATCAACAGAAAGGCAATCACACGAGTAGACTGTCAGAAAACACAACAAATTTAATTGAAGAATGTATTCGAGATAAGTATGAAACTTTTAAGCAACCAAAAAAATTAGAAGTCTACGGAGCTTTTCTAGTAGCTTGTAAAGAAAAAGGGGTAGAGCCTTGCAGTTACAAGACTTTTGTTAAAAAAATTAATAGCCGCCCTACTCATCATCAAGTCAAAAAAAGAAAGGGCGAGAAAGCAGCTTACCGCTTTGAATCTTTTTACTTAGAATATAGCCAAACAAATATACGACATGGAGATCGTCCGTTTGAGATTGCGCATTTAGATCACACCGAGTTAGATATAGAACTCATAGATCCACTCACTAAAAAGAATCTTGGCAGACCTTGGGTAACGTTTCTGACTGATGCGTTTACAAGGAAAATACTAGCACTTTACCTTACTTTCGATCCCCCATCGTACCGATCTGCGATGATGATTTTTCGTGAATGTGTTAGACGTTACTCGAGATTACCTGAAACAATTGTCGTTGATGGAGGAAAAGAGTTTTCCAGTGTTTATTTTGAAACAACACTCGCGATGTTTCGCTCAGGAAAAAAACAGCGACCTGCGGGTAAACCACGGTACGGATCTGTTATTGAACGGTTATTTGGTACCACCAATACTCGGTTTATTTATAATCTTTTGGGAAATACACAATCAACAAAAGATGTTAGAACGCTCACTCCGAAAAACAACCCAAAAAAACTTGCAGTCTGGACACTTAGTAAATTCTCAGAAAAATTAGAAGAATTCTCGTACGATATCTATGATCATATTGGACACCCTGCGCTTGGTGGGCAAAGCCCAAGTGATGCCTTTGCGTTAGGTCTCAAAAACTCTGGGCAGCGAAATAGTAGCATTATTCCATTTGATGAGACCTTTCATATCCTAACTATGCCTTCAACAAGCAAAGGAACTGCAAAAGTACATCCAGGTAGAGGGTTTAAAAATAATTACCTTCACTACTGGTCTGAAAGCTTTCGTAATCCCGAAGTTGAGGGAAAACAGATTCCAGTCCGTTACGATCCATACAATATTGGCGTAGCTTATGCATATGTAGGAAAAAGATGGGTTATGTGTATGTCTGACTATTATAGTGTCTTCAATGGAAAGACTGAAAAACAGATTAAAATTGCATCTAAAGAGCTTTTACAGAAAAATCGGAACCATTCAAGAAGATTTCAATTAGAGGCAAAAAAAATAGCAGAGTTTTTAATAGACTGTGATTCTGATGAGCTCTTGCTGCAACAAATGAAGGATGATCAAACTTTAGTACAAAAAGAAGACTCCCCTAACACAAAGAGCTCTATAGAATCTTTTCCAGACAAAGTTGAAAAGTCCACTACTCAGGAAATTAATAAAGTGATTATTGAGACGATTTTGGAGGAACGTTATGGAGAATTCTAAAGTCCCCCCTACTGTAATGGATCAATCTGTGGAGGCGAAGAAAAAGTACTTCGAGAATAAACTTATTTCTCACCCGAAACTGGAAGAAGCATTTACCCAAGCCAAGATTGCAGTACTAAAATATAAGACTCCACTCATTCTACTCTATGGTCCAAGCGGTGTGGGTAAATCTACTTTGTTAACTAAACTCTACAATCATCTTGTCAATGAATTGATAAATGAATTAAACACTGACTTCTCAAGAGTCCCTGCTGTACTCTTTGAATCCAAAGCAGCGGAATCAATCCAGTTCAGTTGGAAAGATTATTTTAAAGCAGGATTGATTGAGTTACATGAACCATGTATCGATCACAAAATGATACCCCAGCATCTCTCCAACATAGTAAATTCTCGAGGTTTCCATAGTAGAGAAACTTCATCTGCAATAAGATGGGCTTTTGAAAGTGCCCTAGTGCACAGAAGGCCATTAGCTTGTATGGTTGATGAAGCACAACACATTGCAAAGATATCAAAAGGTAATAAACTGATGGATCAAATGGATGTTGTCAAATCCATTGCTAATCAAACAAAAGTCCCACATGTTCTTGCAGGAACGTATGAGCTCCTGAAATTTCGAAATAAAAGCGCTCAATTAAGCAATCGAAGTATAGACGTTCATATACCAAGGTATAGAGCAGAAAATCAGCAGGATCTCAAGGAATTTCAAACCAGCGTTCTAACGTTACAAGATCATATGCCTGTTCAGGAGATCGATCTTTTGGAACATTGGGAATTTTTATATGAAAGAAGTATAGGATGTATCGGGGCTTTAAAGCTTTGGTTACAGCGTGCACTAGATATATACCTCATGGAGAATGAAACCCAATTCTCTTTAAAGTACCTGGAAAAAACTTCACTAAGTATTAAGCAATGTAGCACGATGGCTCGTGAAGCAAGAGAAGGAGAATTGGAACTTCATGAAACAGAGGAAGAAAGAGAATTTTTATTAAAATCTCTCGGCTTAAATACACTAGAAAATAATACACAAGTTAAAAATGAAAAGAAAAGTTCAAAAAAAGTTGGGCAAAGAAATCCAGTCAGAGACTCTTGTGGAAAATAAAGTATAAAGGATGTCGATTATGAATCACCTCTCTTCTATACCTCCAAGAAGCGCCATATATTCCATTGAGCCGATGTATAAAAATACAGCTGAAGTTGAAAGTCTCCATCACTATGTATATAGACTGGCAAGAGAACACTGTCTTAATGTCGGTAAATTTTTAGATTATTGTTTAAATGAGCAATTTCCAGCCCAAGCCTTAATTCATAATGGGCATGCTGCTGCTTTTTCTACACAGGAACAATTAGTAGAATGTCTAGAGAAACTTTCAGGAAGAAATGATCTTTCTAATACGACATTGTTATACTATAAAGAAGTCATTTCTGATGTCAGTTTGTATAGAAATCATCAAGCCTGGTGTCCAGTTTGCCTTTCTGAAAAGAACGAACCTGTTTACGAGAGGTTAAGCTGGACCTTATATGTTGTAAACGCATGTATTGAGCACGAGCAAATTTTAGTTGAAAAATGTAAATCTTGTTCCAAAAAGCAGGTGCCATATGTAGATTATGGCTTTTGCAAGTTTTGTAAGTCGGACTTAAGTAGTACTACTTGTACCAATCGAGCTTCTTATGATGAGCTTGACTACGTAGAAGAAATATTAGATATTATTAGAGCTCGAAGAATGCCAGAAATTCCAGTAGAAAATTCAATTCAATTTCTAATGGAATTATACGATCTCAAAAACCAACAGCTCTCCAAAGCAACTCTAGTAAATCCAGTGGCATTAAGTAACAGACGTAAAAAGCCTAATTTGACTACTGCGGTAAAATTAAGTTCCTATTTTCAGTTACCCGTTTATAAGTTATTGGATAATCGGTTAGTCTAAAAATCGGAATAGTATTATTATTGAGGAACATGAGTGGGACAGAAATCAGACGATTTCTGTCCCACTTTTATTTATCAAGCGACATTATGGAAGACTTATGCTTCCATTTTTGACTTCTGACAGACTTATGCTTCCAGTTCCAATATCAATATAAAAAAAAGTAAGGGATTTTTAAGTTTTATGACTTCTTTATGGGTAAAACTTCGGCTTACTTATTGGTTAAGTGATAACCTCATGATTCTCCCCCAAATGACGTGTAAACATCTCCTGAATAGTAACATCTACTAACGTAGCATCCGCATCGTACTGTCCAAACGAGGCTGAGAGCGATCCATCTTGAATCATATAGAGCAGATCCTGCTCGGCTGCAGCATCCATGTCTCCTGTGAACAATAATGAGGCGCCTGCCATTTCCAGCATAAAGACAACCGAATCATGATTCTGATGTTCCGAGAAGGGCAATCTTTCTTCTGTATCCATCGCTTTCTCCAGATCCGGATATATAAAATGTAGTCTGGTCTCCCCATCCGGAGCGTAGGACATCCCTTGGCGAATGGCATATAACGGAATCTGCTTGTCTATAACGGTATCCAGCAATTTCTCGAAATTGGCTGTACCGCTGGTTGTCCCATTGAACATGAATCGTTCCACTGGAATCTGTTCGAGCACGGCCTGTAATCCACCAGCATGATCCTGATCGGCATGGGTTACGATTACGGCGTCCAGCCGATGAATGCCCCGCTTTTTCAATAAAGGAACGACCACCTTGGCCCCTACTTCGTATGGATCACGCCGTGTCTTCCAGGATTGTTCAGACTTCCCGAACTGGACCGTACCTCCACCATCGACCAAAATATGTTTGCCTTCAGGTGTTGTAATAAGTGTACTGTCCCCTTGTCCGATATCCAAAAACTGCACCACTCCTGTCCCCGCAGGCTGCGGTGTCTGGTATGCCCACCATAATCCCACCACAAAGCTGAGAGCCAGCAGCGCACACATCCATTTGTGGAAGACGTTCATCCGTTCACCAGAGTAAAAACCCGCCCCACGCGCAGCAAATGCACTGGTATATTCCGGCCAGGCAATACTTGCACTTAATGTTGTCATCGAACCCGGGCTAGTCTCACGTCCACCTTTACGTCCACCTTTGTTTAATCCTTGTGATGATACATTAGACAACCCAGACAGCCCCAGAGCAGCTTTAGGCGTTCCCCCAACAAATCGGCGATCCAGCGGAGCCGTATCCTCTTCTGTGCCCTGAACTACAGGCTGGTCACCTCGACCACGGTGAAGGACCCGCAGAAGCGCATAGAGAACGGCATAATATGCTGTTATCCACAGTAGCGATGGGGTAGCCCAGATCAGCACAAATCCAGGCAAACTGTTCATCCACTCCACACTTACAAAGGTCAATTTGTTCAACATAATAGCAATCCACGCCAATGGTTTAGCCAGAGGCATCCAAATGAACGATAAAATCAGGGCAACCGTTCCAAGAGGAAGTACAATGGCACTGATCAAAGATACAAGCAGGAAGTTTGCGACAAATGAAAGCAGTGAAAACTGGTTGAAATACAGAATCGTGACCGGAAAAGAAATGAGCTGTGCTGTTACCGTCACAGAAGCTGTTGCTGCAAGGCCCTTGGGCCAACTGCTAAATATCCGATTAATCAGTGGCATGTAAATCATCAGTCCAGCCGTTACCAGAAAAGATAGCTGAAAGCTCACGCTCAGTAAAAAATACGGGTTCCACCACATCATCAACAACGCTGCTGCACTGATCATCTGCAATCCATCCCTCGCAAGCCCGCGCCGCGCCATATACAAACCAATCATCGACATGATACCCGCACGAATGACTGATGGTGAACCGCCAGACAACAGTACATATGCAGGTATTAGCAGCAACACAATGGTGAGCGAGGTTTCTCGGGTTAACCTAAGCCATGATAAAAGGAGAAGCAGCGATGCCACATACACCGCGACATGTGTTCCGGAGATCGCCAATATATGAGTTAAACCAAGCTGTGAAAATTGTCCATATGTATCCGGATCGATATCATTAGCCATCCCGATAATCAGGCCTTTCATATACCCCGCATGAGGTTCGGGAAATATCTGTTCTACCGCTGCGCCAAGTTTATGCCTGACGATGTCATTCCACCGGAGGATATTGAGTTCCCCCAGCCCTTCCGGCGGAACGGTGGTTACCGAGCTGGCACCCTTCACTTTAAACAACCAATGGATATGAAGAGTCCTTAAGTAATTTCGATAGTCAAACCCACCAAAATTTCTAGCTTCGCTGGGAAGCGCAAGCGCACCCGTCAACGTGATCGTATCTCCTCGCTTCCACCCTGCTGCTACTTGCTGTTCTTCTTCCTCAGCCAGGCGAACTTGGACCATTAGACGTTCTCTCACGTTAGGCGCAGTTCGCGCTTCCGACGCTGGCGCCGAGGATGCATCGGATAGTGGAAGCATCGACGTGACCTGCATTTCAAAATCAGCCCGATCCCCATCTATGCGTACATCCGACATAAGGATTCCTTCGAGTGTAGCTGCATAACCGTCCAAATCCTCGGCTGTCGTATGTGTGATATCGGGCAGACTACTCCGATTCCGCGCATCATTCCATTCCCAGTGCACAGCACCGCTAACGAGTGCTCCAATCAGTAACAAGATGGACCAACCGCGTATATCAATCCATCGTAGTAAAAGTGGCAGACAAACGAACGCCCCGATCATTCCCACGATCAAGGACCAACCCGATAATGCACATGCCATCCCACTACCGCATAACCAGCAGACGGTAAATACCAGTAAAGGTCTGCCTTTCATTTTCTCCCCCTCCTTTGTGTCAACCGCATGAACGCAGAAAAACCCCCGGCAGCTGATACAGCAACCGGAGGTTCTTCCCCGCAAATTTGAATATTATATTGGTTCTAGTCACTTACTGTCATCATCGTCTCCCGCGGAGGCTGGTAATTTTCCAGCTTACGAAACGTAATACCTTTTTGCTTCATCATATTTGTTACCTTGCCTGTGTCCTTGGGATACGGGCGATGAAACACGATTTCTGTAATACCGCTATTCGCGAGCATATTAGAGCAAGTCCAGCAAGGTTCATCCGTGACATATACAGAAGAGCCTTCGCGGTCAATTCGATCGGTGAACAAAAGCAAATTCTGCTCCGCATGAATGGTACGAATACAGCGTTGCTTTTTAACCATTTCCTCCTGACCGTCGGTTACCACCAGCTCATATTCTTCTGAGATCATGCATCCTGCTTCAGAGCAGTCCGGAACCCCCATGGGCGCACCATTATAGGCTGTTCCAAGCAGTTTCTTCCCCTGCACAAGTACAGCCCCAACATGACGGCGTGAACAGCGGGAACGGGTAGAGACCATATATGCGATGTCCATGAAATACGTATCCCAGTCTTTGCGTACGTCTGCCGTGCTCATAACCGTTTCCCTCCCATCGGATACAAGTTGAACCCATCCTTCGTTCTTATGTCATTTCCAATTCAACTTATATCCTAATATTTAATATTGCGTGATTACCTGATCTGAACATACGGAGCCATTTTCTCCAGCATCTTCATTCCGATTCCTTTCACTTTGGTCAGATCGCTGACTTTGGTAAACGGACCATGGGAATTACGATAATCAATAATGGCTTGCGCCTTTTTCTCCCCAATTCCAGGAAGGTCCATCAGCTTCGCTGCCGGAGCTGTATTGACATCAATTTTGCCATTGTCGACAGCTTCATTACTAACCAAAGCTTGGTTATTGTCTGGTGAAACAACCGCTGCCTCGGATTTCGTTTGTGTCCCATCAGTAGGAGTATCCGTTTGCTTAACTGCAACTGTCTGATCAGACACTTTCCCTGCTGCGGCATCAACCAGATTAGTCTCTACTGGGGCCTCTGTTGTTGACGATCTCTGTTCTGCATCGGAAGCCTTCGTTTGTTCCTGAACCAAAGTAGCCGACTGTACAGCAGGGGTTTCCTGCTCTATCGTCGGCTTCTCGGTGGCGAGCTGCATAGGTTCCCAGCCCGAAGGCGGCTGTTCACTTTTGCCCGACCATAATATCAGAATACATCCGACCACCGCCGCAGCAATGGTCATCCCCTTGTTACATCTCATTTTCTTCCACACCTCTCCCTGGATTCAAAATAAATCTATTCTGAACACGGGCGGTGCTTCCGAACCGTTGGATTTGCCTGGTAAACCAAGCTGTACTATTTTCATGTCATGTGAAGCAGGTCCTGACGCATACACTAGAGGGAAAGAACTGCGCCATTACCGTAAAGCATGAAAGGAGGCCTGAACAATGAAGGTTGGATTTATCGGAACCGGCAGCATGGGCAGCCTGCTGATCTATGCCTTGATTCAATCCGGTGCACTTGAGCCACGGCAGATCGCCGCCAGCAATAGAACCCCTTCCAAAGTACGGCAGCTATCCCTCCGTTACCCCGGTCTGCATGAATCACAGAGCAACCGGGAAACCGTCATCCGCAGCAATATCATCTTTTTGTGCGTGAAGCCACTTGAATTCAAACATGTCATTGACGACATCCTGCCTGTCGTGAATCCCAATCATATAATCGTCTCGATCACCAGTCCCGTGCAGCTGCGCCATCTGGAATCTTCACTTCCTTGCAAAGTCTCCAAAGTTATCCCCAGCGTTACGCACCAGGTCGGCAGCGGAGCGTCCCTGTGTATTCACGGTGAGCGAATGACTACCGAAGACCGCGCTGTGCTGGAAGGGCTGCTCAGTCATATCGGCAGACCCTATCAAGTGGATGAAGCCTGCACCCGGATCACTTCCGACTTCTCCAGCTGCGGACCTGCATTCATATCGTTCTTTCTGGAGCAATGGATTGAGAGTGCCGTCAAGCTTACAGGCATCAAACGAGCCGACGCCTGCGCTCTTGCCGGCGAGATGCTCCTGGGAACAGGCAAGCTGCTCACCGAAGGAGGATACACCCCGCAAGAACTTCAGGCTCGCGTGGCTGTCCCTGGCGGCATCACCGCACAGGCACTTGCCCTGCTAAAGGTCAGTCTGAATGGGGTTTTTGACAGTCTGATCCAGACGACTCACGACAAATATGATGAAGATTTGTTGAAGCTGGATGAACTATTCAAAGCCGGTGAGATTAACCGGCAACAATATTAACGAGTTTGCCTGGAACGGCAATGACCTTGCGAATGGTCTTGCCTTCCAGTGCCTGTTTCACAGGTGCCAGTTCCATTGTAAAGTCCTGCATGCCCTGTGCGTCCAGATCCTTCGCGATCGTAGCACGGGTTACAATTTTGCCATTCACTTGAACAACAATCTCCACTTCGGCGTCCACCGTCATGGACTCATCATACTCAGGCCAAGCTACGTAAGAGATTCCACCTTCATGACCGAGACGGCTCCACAGCTCTTCTGCCATATGCGGTGCCAGCGGTGACAACAGCTGTACAAAGTTCTCCATTGCTTCACGCGGCAGCGTATCTGCTTTGTACGCATCGTTGATGAAGATCATCAACTGGCTGATCGCTGTGTTGAAACGCAGATGTTCCATATCCTCTGTAACCTTTTTGATTGTCTTGTGTGCAGTCCGCTTGAACTCATCGGTTCCACCATCTGCTGTGATCTTGTCATTAATTGCACCTGTATCTTCATTGATGAACAGACGCCATACACGTGACAGGAAGCGGTGCATGCCCTCAACCCCGTTAGCGTTCCACGGTTTTGTCGCCTCCAGAGGCCCCATGAACATTTCGTACAGACGCAATGTATCTGCACCGAATTCATTGACGATCTCATCCGGGTTAATAACATTACCACGGGATTTACTCATCTTCTCATTGTTGGTTCCCAGGATCATACCTTGGTTGACCAGTTTGTGGAACGGCTCTTTGGTATGCACCACACCCAGATCATACAGCACTTTATGCCAGAAACGAGCGTACAGCAAGTGAAGCACCGCGTGCTCTGCTCCCCCGATATACAGATCAACTGGCAGCCATTGCTGCTGTTTCTCCTGAGAGATCAGTTCCTTGTCATTGTGTGGATCAATAAAGCGCAGGTAATACCAGCAGCTACCTGCCCATTGTGGCATTGTGTTCGTCTCGCGACGTGCTTTCATTCCCGTTTCCGGATCTACGGTGTTAACCCATTCCGTAACATTCGCCAGTGGTGACTCTCCAGTGCCCGAAGGTTTGATCTGGTCAATATCCGGCAGCAGCAAAGGTAGTTGATCTTCCGGCACCGTCTTCATCGTTCCGTCTTCCAGATGCAGAATCGGGATTGGTTCACCCCAGTAACGCTGACGGCTGAACAGCCAATCGCGCAGACGATAGGTTACCTTGCCTTGTCCCTTACCGTTCTCTTCCAACCAGGCAATCATCTTAGCAATCGCTTCTTCGTTGTTCAATCCGTTCAGGAAATCGGAGTTCACATGCGGTCCGTCTCCGGAATACGCTTCTTGTGTCACGTCGCCACCCTGTACAACCTCGATGATGTCCAGACCAAACTGTTTTGCAAACTCCCAGTCACGAGCGTCATGTCCCGGAACAGCCATGATCGCCCCTGTGCCGTATCCAGCCAGAACATAATCGGCGATCCAGATTGGCACCTTCGCTCCGTTTACCGGATTGATTGCATAAGTTCCTGTGAACACACCCGTTTTGTCTTTAGCCAAATCAGTACGTTCCAGATCACTCTTGCGAGCAGCCTGTTCCTGATATGCCTTGATTGCTTCACGCTGTTCAGCCGTTGTAATGACTTCAACCAGCTCATGCTCAGGTGCCAATACAGCATAACTTGCACCAAACAAAGTATCTGCACGTGTCGTAAACACTTTAATAACTTCTTCATGACCCTCAATGGCAAAAGTAACTTCCGCCCCGGTCGATTTGCCGATCCAGTTGCGCTGCATATCCTTGATACTTTCCGACCAGTCCAGCTCTTCCAAGTCTTCCAGCAAACGCTCTGCATATTCCGTAATTCTCAATACCCATTGGCGCATCGGTTTACGAACGACCGGATGTCCACCACGCTCACTCTTACCGTCGATAACTTCTTCGTTCGCCAGTACCGTTCCCAAAGCTTCGCACCAGTTCACAGGCACTTCATCTACATAAGCCAGGCCTTTATTGTACAACTGGATGAAGATCCATTGCGTCCATTTGTAATAGTCAGGGTCTGTTGTGCTGATCTCCCGATCCCAGTCATATGAGAAACCCAGTGATTTGATCTGACGACGGAAATTGTCAATATTGCGGAATGTAATATCCCGTGGATGCTCACCAGTATCCAATGCATGCTGCTCAGCAGGCAGGCCGAAAGCATCCCAACCCATTGGATGCAATACATTGAAACCGCGCATACGTTTGAAACGGGATACGATATCCGTTGCCGTATATCCTTCCGGGTGACCTACGTGCAGGCCTGAGCCGGATGGATACGGAAACATATCTAAGGCATAAAACTTCGGTTTAGCGGGGTCTTCACCCGTTTTAAACGTTTTATTGTCATCCCAGTATTGCTGCCAACTTTTCTCCATGTCTTGTGGCTTATAGCCGTGTTTCGGCTGTTGATTCTCACTCATCTATTGTTCCTCCTCTGGTTATTCGCTTTTATTGCAACAAAAAAACCTCAGCATCCCGTAGCGTTTGCAGCGCTAGGGACGAGAGGTTGAATTCCCGTGGTACCACCCTAGTTAGCGGACGATCGTGCTTCGTCATCCGCTCCCTTTGGACCTGTAACGGCGGTTAACCGATGCGGATTTCCATTCCTGAACCCGAGTGTTAATCAGTCGGTTGCAAGATGGTGTAATCACCGCATTTCTCCAAGGCGAGTTCGTGAAATACTGTCAACCGACTTGCACCAAGCGCCGGCTCTCTGTCATGTACAGGACTCACTACTGATCCTTATCATCGAAATATGTATACGATATGATCGGAAACATTATATAAAAAAGAAGCATTAAAGTCAATATTACACTGTCTGTTGAGTATAAGCAATGCTATGCATCAGTATACACCTTAAGACGACTGGAATCGCTTGATTCCTTCTTCTAGATTATCAATCGACCACTGAATGTGTTCCTTGTTATCGTATTGACGATATGGACACTCGATTCTCAGCGCCAGATCAAAATACAGATCATATAAACTTCTTCTTTTTCGTTCACTGTCTGTTGTAACTGCTCTACCATATCCTTTGAGGAATCCCGGTGTATTATTAAAATGACTGAAATAGTGCTCCATTAAAGGATCTGCCCAAAGGGAACGTTCGAAATCGATAATGGCGGTGATTTTCCCCGCCTCTACAAATACATTCCCATCCCACAAATCCCAATGTACAAGCACAGGCTCTTTGACATCATCCAGCACATCCGAATTCTCTTGAATCAAACGCTCCAGTTCCTCATAACGAATCGAAAATTCCACACCCGCTGCTTTGCTATCTGCAAGCATATCATCCATTAGGCTCATGAAAGCTTCTTTCCACGTTGTATAATGCGATTTCTTTGAAGAAAAGTAACCAAACTTCTCTCCTTTAATTTCATTGATCCGACGATTGTATGCACCCAGCTGCTGCTCTATGGATTCCTGCTCTTCTGCACTGTACTGATCTTTGACTTTGTTATACGGCGTTCCTGGCATGTACTCCATAATAAAATATTCTGCCGGAACCAGGGTGAGCGATGGATCATAGGCCAATACCCGAGGAACGGGTACATCCTGAAGTTCTGCCGCGAGTCGTAGTGCTTCAACCTCAGCAACCATGACATGCTGTTCGCAGCGCATCAGCTTAATGCCATTAGAAGGAGCTATTTTGAGTACAACCTTCTGTCCGTCTTTCTTGGTAATAAAGTAAGCGTGGTTTGCCCACCCGTCAATCATCTCTTTGTATTCTTGGACACCTGTGTTAAAGTGCTGCTGCACAATTCTGTCTAATTGTTCGGAAGTAAGCCTTGTTTTGTATGTACTTTCCATTCTGCATCCCACCCAGAATTTAATTTTTCAGGATTCTACTAATTAGAAAACGTTTTCCATCCAACTATTATGGCTTCCTTTAACCCCACTGGCAATAACTTTTATTACATATAAAAAAACATTCTTATAAACAAAGAACTGCCCTTATACATCATAAGGACAGTTCTTTATCTTAATCCTATTTCACGGCTACATAGAATAGACGCTGTGCGCCTTCTCCCGCCTCTTTCCACTCAAAATCAGCATATACACGTACATCTCTGAAGCCAGCCTTCGTGAGCTCCAGCTTCATCCAGTCCGGATCATACGCACGCTGAACATGAACCTCTTCAAACCGTTGGTACATATCCTTGCCGCTCTCAGCCACACGCGAAAAGATACTTAGATGATGCTCAATCTCACACCGTTCATGATCCATATCACAGGTCCAAATATACGATACGGAGCGTTCGTCCAACACAAATGGTTGCTCCTCTTCGTATCGAATAAGGGTATTCGGATGATGTACATCGAACAGGAATGTGCCCTCCGGCTTTAGCATCTCGTAAGTACGCTGAAAGGTACGAACGATATCCTCTTTTTCAAGCAGATAATTCACGCAATCACAGAACGATATCACCGAGTCCACAGGCTCCGGCACTCTCCAGTCCCGCATATCCTGCTGCACCCAGCGGACACTGCCTTCCCGATATAAGCGGTGGCCTTGAGGCGTGGCCTCCATTTTACTGCGTGCAACAGACAGCATGTCCGCTGACAGGTCAATACCTGTAACTTCAAAGCCGGAGTTCACCAGTGGGATCGTAATTGAGCCGGTTCCACAGCCCAGTTCAGCCACACTTTTCGGCATGCCATGCCGTTCCCAAGCCGTTCTCGCAAACCTTATCCAGTCCGGATAAGGCATATCCTCCATTAATTCATCGTACACATAGGCAAATTTCCGGTAAGACATGTCAGGCACCGCACTTTCAATTTCATTTTCGAATCTCTTTTGAACAAAAGAAAAAGCAGGGGCGTCCGGAGTTCACCCAGCCTTGCCCTGCCTTTACTTGTGGATTCAAGCGTATGCTTGATCCATTCTACCCGTTTGTCTACTTGTCCTCGTTCTGATCCTGAGGTACAGACTCTGTCAGATAAGTCCAGTTTTCCTTTTGAGTTACCAGACCATCCTTCATCAGTTTGCCCAAGGCCCGCTTGAAAGCGGATTTACTGATACCAAAACGCTGCTTGATGATGTCCGGCGGGGTTGCATCCGAATACGGCATGCCGCCCGTAGGGCGATCTTTCATGAAAGCAAGCAGTTTGTCTGCATCTTCATTGCGACCAACCTCTTTGAGAGGAGACATCGCCAGATTGACACGTCCATCTTCACGTACCATGGTTACCCGGCATTTCACCTTTTCACCTAGACGTAGCATACGGTTTCGTTCCGAGGAATGAATCATGCCAATAGCGCCAAAGCCCAGCACACCACCGTCAACAAGTACAAAAGTACCCATCTGAAGTGGCTTGTACACCGTTGCTTCAACCCATTCGTTGACCCAAGTGGTTGGCGCATGGAAGGACAATGGTGCAAGCTCACGTTCTCCAGCCAATTTCGCACGCAAACGCCCTTGCTTGTCATGCTCCATAAGGACAAAAACTTCATCGCCTACATGAGGACGTAATTCTTCCAACTCAGGCAATTCACGAATCGGGAGCAGCAATTGCCGCCCAAGCCCCATCTCGAGGAAACAGCCAAGGCGTGGATGAATGTCAGCCACAACCAGACGTGCCATTTCGCCTAGAGTGAGATATGGTTTTTTCATGGTTGCCGCCAGGCGATCTTCCGTATCAAAGAACACAAAGACCTCCAGCGTTTCTCCAATTTTCACGTCCCGTGTGAGCTCCGTATAGTGAAGCAGTACATCTTCCGATCCTGTCGTCAAAAAGTAGCCAAATGGAGACACTTCACGTGAAACCGGCAAGTTGACGACTGTTCCTGCGATCAAACTCATACCGTTTCCACCACTTTGGCATCAGACCACAGTCGTTCAATGTTGTAATACTCACGCTCGTCACGGTGGAAGATATGAACAACCACATCACCCATATCCATCAATACCCAACGTGCCGAATCCATACCTTCGATGCCTTTGATGTTCACGCCGGCAGCATGCGCCTGTTTACGAATCTCTGTTGCAATCGCCTGTACCTGAGTATCGGAATTCCCGTGACAGATAACAAAATAGTCCGCTACCAGCGAGATACCAATCAGATCCAGTGCTACAATGTTAGATGCTTTTTTATCGTCAGCGGCCGCAACCGCCATATTCATAAGTTCTTTCGATGATACTGTCATGAACCAACCTCCATAATCTAATCTATAAATGTGTAATCAAGTCATTCCGCGACAACATGGTCAAAGGGTAAATGACACGGCGCTGCGAGATCAACAAGCTGATCGTTGAGTCAAAACCGGCAATTAAACCTTCTTCCAGACTGAGCTCAGCCTGTTCGCGAATATGATTTACTCCCGGGAAGTCTCTTCCCGGTTCAATATAATCCGCAAGACATACCACTTTATCCAGCAGGCTCATGCCCACTCGACCCGAGGTATGCCAACGAATAGCATTAATAATTTCGGCATCATCGATGCCGTAGTCACGTTCAGCAACAAAAGCACCCACTTCGGAATGCCAGAGCTGCTTGTCATGCTGCAAAAGTTCTTCGTTCAAACCATTATCACGGATGACCGCTTCCATCTCAGATACGGGCCAATACTTGGCCACATCATGCAAGATTGCTGCCAAATCCGCTTTTACAGGATCAGCACCATATTTTTCAGCCAATAACACTGCCGACTCCATGACACCCAGCGTATGCTTCCAACGCTTCTCCGGCATTTGACCGGAAACTGCGCGGATCAGTTCGTCACGGCTTAGTCCCATATAAACCGCTCCTTACAATGTATTGGTGCACCTCATCAGGAATCATGAAACGTACCGAATGACCTTTGGCAAGACGTCTGCGTACGGCTGTGGATGATATATCCACTAGGGGCATCTCAGCCAACAATACCCGATCCTGCAACGCGTCCGGCAGGTCATCCAGATGTAACTGGAATCCCGGTCTTCCCACACCGATGAAGGTTAAACGTTCGGCGAGCTCTTCGATCTGCTCCCATTTGGGAAGATAGTTCACCATATCCGCTCCAACAATAAAGTAAAATTCATGCTGCGGATAGCGGCGCCAAAGCTCCTTCATGGTATCAATGGTATAGGACACACCGCCAAGTTCCATCTCGATACCCAGCACCTCATATTGCTGCACACCTTTCACAGCCGCTTCCGTCATTTCGAGACGTTGCTGTCCCGAAGCTCCGGCGCCGCGTTTGTGAGGTGGAACATGGGAAGGCATGAACCAGATCTCATCCAGTGCATGCGAATCCCTTGCCGCTTCAGCTGCCAGGAGGTGTCCCATGTGGATCGGATCAAACGTACCACCCATGATACCGATCTTCACCCGCGTCACACTCCCTTATCTAGGTAGTTCGATTTGTTTGTTATCGCGCGATTCTTTGTACAGGATGATTGTGTTACCGATGACTTGTACAAGCTCACTACCCGTTTCACGGGCAACTTCTTCGGCCATCTCTTTTCTGTCCTCGTCATTGTTGTTGAGCACTTGCACTTTCATCAATTCGCGCTTCTCAATCGCATCTTCGATGTGACGGAACAGGTGCTCATTCGTTCCCCCTTTGCCGATTTGAAATACAGGGGTCAGATGATGTGCCTGTGAACGCAAAAAGCGCTTTTGTTTACCGTTTAACATGAATACTCCATACTCCTTATGGTGAGCAAGCCTTAGCAACAGCACAATGTCTGCCCTAGGCCTGACCGTTCAATTATATTTTTACATTCATAAAACGAACTAACAAAGTTTACACAGTGTGACTACGATTGCAGTACCATCTTACGATCGCTGTTATCCCCAGATTTCTTCATTTCATTTATAAAGGGGGAAATCCGGTGAAAGCTTATGCTTCCGAAGCAGCTTTCCTACAGAAAGCTTTGAGGCGAGCACTTCGTTTCTTCAGATTGGTTCTGCACTCTTCGTCATCGTGTAATCTTGTTTTCATTTTACAATATCAAAAACTGTCTAACACAGCTCGCCGCATCGTCTCCACGGGAGCCGGGATGCCCAGCCAGTGCTCGAATGCTACCGCACCCTGGTATATAAACATACCAAGACCACCATGCACAGTACATCCACGCTGCCTTGACTCGCGAAGCAGGCGTGTTTCCAGCGGATTGTAAATAAGGTCGCTTACTGCTGCGCCTGCTCGAATGAGTGCAGGGTCAACAGGTACGTCATCTACATGCGGATGCATGCCTGCTGCTGTCGTGTTAATCACGATATCAGCCGAAGCCAGTACCGCAGCAGCCTCTTCCATTCCACTACCTGTGATGTCACCCAGTCCATGAGCGCGCAGATCGGAAGCAAGGGCAACGGCTCTGTCGGCTGTACGGTTAAGAATACTAATCCGTTCAGGCTTCTCCAAAGCAAGAGCGTATATCACACCTCTTGCTGCTCCGCCAGCCCCCAGAACAGCGATACGTTTGCCTGCGAGTTCAGGAACAGCTTCTTCCTTCAAGGAACGCACATAACCGATGCCATCCGTATTATACCCTGTCAGCTTGCCTTCTTCATTGACAATGGTGTTCACCGCGCCAATCATGCGTGCACTTTCATCAATGACATCAAGATACTGCATGACCTGTTCTTTGTGCGGAATGGTTACATTCACACCACGATACCCCAGCGCCACAATGCCTCGAATGGCTGATTCCAGCTGCTCGGGACGAACATGCAGTGGCATATACATTCCATTCACTCCTGCAGCCTGCAGAGCCGCATTATGCATAGCAGGCGATTTGGAATGTGCAATGGGATCACCCATAACGCCAAGCAGGACAGGGAGTGAAGGATTTGTTTTTTTCTGTTCCGACATACTTCCGCCTCCGATCTGGTGAAAATGCTGCTGTAATTACATTAGATCAAGGATGGGCGGATCAGTACACGAATACCTTTTGGAGCATGAACAGCTACAAGCGCCCCATTCTCACCGTTAACCTTAATCCAGCCCAGTCCGGAAATGAATACATCCGACTGACTACCACGTTTGATTCGGAACTCATGTCTGGTCCATTCAGGCATATCTGCTGCATCTTCACGTGTTGGTGGAGACAGCAACTCACCCAGATGGTCACGATACAAGTCGTCTGCACGTTCCAACTTCGTCCGGTGAATATCAAGCGCAGTGCTGATAAAACAAGTGAAGGACTGACGATCTCCCTCTACAAAGTCAAAACGAGCCATGCCGCCGAAGAACAGCGTCTGACCAGAATTCAATTGATAAACGGCCGGTTTAAGCGGTTTTTCTGGCATAATGGCAGCCAGATCTTTACGGGATACAATCTCACTGAAACGCCAAGGGTATACAATTCCCGGTGTATCAATAATAGCTTTTCCATCGTCGAGTGGAATATTAACCATATCCAGCGTCGTCCCCGGATAACGGGATGTCGTGAGTTCCTGCTCGAGATCACTGTAATCACGAATCAGACGGTTAATCAGTGTGGATTTGCCCACATTGGTACCACCAACCACATATACGTCACGATCTCCGCGATACGTCCCGACAAGCTCAAGCAGTCGGTCGAAGCCCTGATTTTGCTTCGCACTGCACAGAACGACATCCACGGTGCGCAAACCTTGTTCTTTGGCCTGTTTTTGCACCCAGTTGCGAACCTTGTTCCAGTTGGTTACTTTAGGAAGTAAGTCCGTTTTGTTCACGGCTAGCAATACCGGATTGTTGCCTACAAAACGCTGCAAACCAGAGATGATACTGCCATCAAAGTCAAACAGATCAACGATATGGATGACAAGTGCATCCTTATCCCCGATTTTGCTGAGCAGGGCCAAGAACTCGTCCTGATCCACTGTAACGGATGATGACTCATTGTAATTTTTAATACGGAAACAACGCTGGCAAATGACGGGTTCACGATCCAACGCTTTTTCGGGGATGAATCCTGGTAATTCCGGGTTTTCCGTTTGCAGATGCACTCCGCATCCGCTGCACCTTACGGCAATATTGCCGTTATGCGGTTCTGTCATTTCTTCTTTTCCTCCTCAAGCCATAAGCCTTTCTTGCGCAAACTCGTTAGAGCAATCCGTTCCACGCGCCGATTGAAGCGGGTCATGAAGCCTTCATCTCCAATGGAGATCGGCAATACCAGAACCGTATAGAGTCCCAGTCGATTCCCTCCATAGACATCTGTAAGCATCTGATCGCCTACCACAATCGTTTTTTCAGGAGTTAACTCCATCATCTTCATTGCTCTACGAAACGGAACATTCGATGGTTTGCGTGCACTATGCACAAACTGGATATCCAGTGGCGTCGCAAACAGGGATACACGATTCAAATTGTTATTGGACACAATCATGAGCTGGAAACCAGCCTCTTTGACACGTGCGAACCACTCAATCAGTTCGGGCGTGGCATCAGGAGCTTTCGCCCCAACGAGTGTATTGTCCAGATCAGTTATAATTCCACGGTAGCCTTGAGCGTATAGCTCTTCCAGATTAATGTCAAAAACCGTGTCTACACGCAGCTTGGGCATTAACATTTCAAACAAAGAAGTCACCTCAGTTTCATACGACACACTATATCACAAATCCGTCTTTCCTGAAAATGCATACAGCGCCTCACGGTATAGGAAAAAAGGAAAAACGGGACGGGCGACATTACGCCCGTTCCGCTTTAAGTTCCTTACGCAGCTTCGAAGCAGTCTGATAGACGGCCTTCCAATCGTCTGCAGTTACAGACGCTGGACTATAGCGAGTCTGTTCAAACTTCGCTAGAAGTTCATGCAATGTCGCTGCTGCAGCTGGTTTCAGCTGGCTCCAGCGGGTTACCGATTCACGAAGTGTCTCATCCCCGCTTCGGGTCAATCCTTTGCGCTTCGCATAACGTATCCAGCGTTCGGTCTCTGCCACTACCTTTTGTTCAGGGGTTAACGGTCCACCTGTCCGCAGACGAAGCACGAAGAATCGAAGCGAGAGGCGATTTCGCCAGAACATATAAGCCACCCACAATACGATGATGGCTCCCGCAACCCAGATTACAAAAGTCGGGATGCTGGATGAAGCCTGCTCAGGCGCAGGAGTCTGCTCTTCCTCTTTTACCGGTTCCTCTTCAGGTTGTTCTTCAGGCTCATCTACCGGCTGTACATCCGGTTGTTCCGTGAGCAACGGCATGTCAAAGCCCGGCGTCGCTTCAACCGGAATCCATCCATACTCGCCAAAATAAACTTCAGCCCAAGAATGCGCGTCTGCATTCGTTACAGTGTAAGTTGTCTCGATCTCAGCCCCAGGTTGGCGGGGAGCCTGCATGTCTGAATTCAGCGAAAGCTGTCCAGGTGCGTACCCTTTCACCCAACGAGCGGGGATCCCTTCGGAGCGCGCCATCATAACCAGTGCAGTCGAGAAATAATCACAATACCCTTCACGAATGTCAAACAAAAATCCTTCAACAAAGTCACTGCTTACTTTTCGGGATAAATCCGGATTGTTTGTGTAATCAAAATTTTGTTGTAAATAGTTTTGCAGTAATGCCACTTTTTCATACGGCGTATTTGCCGATGCTGTAATTTCAGTGGCCAGGTCCGTCACCCGATCTGGGAATCTGGATGGCAGCTGCAGGTACATATCATCTGCCGGATTGCTCGTATACAGATCATCAAAAGATTTGGTACGAAGTTCATCTTCCACAATAACTGGCGCTTCCGATACAATCGTATACGTCTTTGGATATTGCGGTTGCTGACGGTCTGTTACGACATGAAGTTCTGCCTGCTCTGGATTCCATAACATCCGGTCTGAATTTGCCTCACCATTGACAGATGTGACTTTCGAGATGGAATAGGCTCCAAAGAGGATCGGATACACGTTATCATTCAACATCGTCACTTTCTGAGTGACTTGCTTGGTGGTTACATTTCCGGGTTCATCATTCTCCAGTGCTTGTCCCGCCTCAACATCCTCTGTCGCACCTCGTCCGCGATCATCCCAGCCTGTTCCCGTATACTCTGCCCGCGTCTCACCACGCCAGTAACTGCGCTCATTGGTAGTGACAGACATGACAGGTGTATAGTCGAAGTTAAACCCTCCGCCAAGCTGGTTGTCTTCCCTGCTGTACCCTGACTCGGTAGCTGTCGGAATGTCCAGTGTGCCGTTGCCTGTCTGACTCCCCGAACTTCCGGTGTAGTTACGCCACGCGGTATAAGGATCCGTCAAGGTAGGAGGAACTTCCGGCATATTCACACTGGCTACGATAATCAAAGAGAATATGATGGCAATGTTGGCCAGAATTTTGTAGGGATGTCGGATAATTCGCTTCCACCCTTGTGGATATTGCAGTTGGAAATTACGGAAGTGCTGACATACCAGCCATCCCATTCCTGCAAACATAACCCAGGCGATTTCAATCCAGAGTGGAAACTGGGTAAAGGAGTCGAGAATTCCCATCGAGATAATGTTAATGCCCAGAAAAACGAGAATTCGGCGCGTTGTAGTCACCAGGCGCAGGGCAGCTTCAAGCATCACCCACGCGCACAGGGAGAACCAGATGTAAGGTGCCAGGTGCAGCACAAATTGCTCTGTACGCTCCATTAACGTGCCGTAAGGAATATAAACGGTGTAATCGATTAATGTCTTATGCAAAATATATACAAGGACAACCGCCTTGATTATGGTTCGAATCATTATTTTGAAAGGCAGAATCACTTCCAGAATACTGACCGCTGCGAGCGTCCACAGCACCAATGAAGTGGTCTCGGTATACCAGGATTCCTGTGTGAATGATATCCACTGCATGCCAATCAGGAAAATCCAGAGCAACGAAGCCGCATGATACCAGGATCTTCTCCCCACTGTCAGCTCTTTGCCTTTAGTACTCATACACTACCTCCCCCCATAACCGTTGGAAGCTCCTGCAAATGGGAAACGGTAAAGGATCTTGTACCTCTTCCACGCAGCATCGCATTCCACTCGGAACTCCGGCGGGAATCAGTGGGTTCAATCAGAATATGACAAGGGGTCATCCCTCGTGTGTCGGCCCATCGGAGCAGTTCGAGAACTTTTTCATCCTTCTGGGGAGAAATCACTACAAAATACGCGCCTTGAGGAAACTGACGTGACATCTTCTCAACACCGGGCAGCAGCCTATTCTCTTGGCCGTTATATTGGATATCTACCAGATGATGAATCATCTTCTGCCGCTCCATCGGACTTTCACTGGGAGCAAAAAATGATGTCTTCTCCGACAGTGTCAGCAGCCCCATACCCATTCGTTCTCTTGTTCCATACTCCAGCAGCGAGGCAGCCGTGGACACAGCCAGTTCAAAGGCCTCACCATGTTCATAGCTGCCTGACAGCGCATCCAGCACCAGAATCGTTTTCGGAACCGACTCATGTTCAAATTCCTTGGACTTCCACGTTCCCGTCTTTGCCGTTGCATTCCAGTGAATGCGGGAAAGTCGGTCGCCATAAACGTAGTCACGCACGCCGTTAATCTGGGTCGTTTCCCTGCGCGAGCGGGTCAAGGCCGTCTGTGGACCGGATAACCGTGATTTGCGATCATATAGCTGCCAGTACGGGATAAATACCGTCCGCGGCAACACCCGGAATTCCCCTTTGGCTTTGAACGTTCCCCGATGCTCGATCAGACCAAAGATGTCCTCGCTGGCACATTCCGTTTCGGAAAAGACATACTTTCCCCGCTCCAGCGGCGGGGTTTGAAAAGACAATTCACCATACCCTCGCATGCTCGGAATGAGGCTTTCTTTGAAAGACCAGGATTCGCCGTTATGCCGATGCAGCATTTCGCGCACAACCACATAAGGAAGTGGCAGAAATCCCGGGATGTTCAGACTTAACTGCACCTGTACCTGGTCACCGGCATGCAGCAGCTCTTCATGATCCTGACCAGAAGAGAGCTTGCGCACGCCATGAGTACGACGTACACCGCTAAAACCAGCAATCGCAAGGTAAATACAAAGCAGAGTCACCATCGACAGCAGCATCAGGGAGGTCTTCCCGCCCTGGAACAAAACATAAGCCAAACAGCACATCCACACCGCCGCGATGCTCCATACGCGGGGGTGGCGTATTCCCCTTCTGACTGTACTCAAAAGCGGCTTCATCAATTATTGCCCCATGGAGACGGGCACTCGAACCTGTTGAAGTACGGATTTTAATACAGCCTCGGAGCTCATGCTGTCCAGTCTCGATTCGGGACGCAGCACGATCCGATGGGAGATGACATAAGGTGCCATCGTTTTCACGTCATCCGGAAGCACGTAGTCACGTTCCTGCAAAAAGGCAAAAGCCTTCACGGCCATCATAAATGAAATGGCTGCCCGCGGGCTGGCGCCCAGCAATACGGATGGGTGGGAGCGAGTTTTGCGAACCACATCAAGCAGATAATCCATGACCGGATCACCGATGAATACTTCCTTGATTTCCTGTTGAATGGCTGATATCTGATCCATATGGGTTACGGATTCAAGCCGATCAACAGGCTGACCCGACTGATGCTGCTTCAGCAACGTTTTCTCGATATCCTTGTCGGGATAACCCAGACTTATTTTCAACATAAACCGGTCCAATTGCGCTTCCGGCAATGTGTACGTTCCTTCAAAATCGATTGGATTCTGGGTTGCACAGAGCATAAATGGATGAGGCAGATCATACGTATCGCCATCTACCGTCACACTGCGCTCTTCCATGACTTCCAGCAAAGCGGACTGCGTTTTGGTAGTTGCCCGGTTAATCTCGTCTGCCAGCAAAATGTTGGTCATGACCGGACCTGGACGGAAGTAAAAGCGCTCGTCACGTGGATGGAACACGGATACCCCCGTGATGTCACTTGGTAAAATATCAGGATTACATTGAATGCGGCGGTACTCTCCGCGCATGGATTTCGATAACGCTTTAACCAACTGCGTCTTGCCTGTTCCTGGTACGTCTTCAATCAGAACGTGTCCGCCTGCAAGCAAAGCTGTGAGCAAAAGTTGAATTTCAAAGGATTTCCCCATTATGCATGATTCCAGATTAGAACGAACTGCTGATATGATTTGGATCGACTCTTTGCGCACAGGCATATGGTCTAACCTCCTAAAAAAGCATACAGATTTCCTTTTATTGTACATGATCCAAGGGCGCGAGTACACTCGAAGGAACTCATAATTTGTTTCCAGCCGTCAGATTCACCGCAGTTATCGCATGATTACGACAAAAAGAGGCCCGGATAGAAGTTATCCGAAGCCTCTGCTGATTCCATATATAATGGCTAGCTCTGCCATGCTCTGTTACCCTTTCGGCCGAACCACCAATGCCGCGAGAAAAGAAAAGATAATCGCTGAGGAAATACCCGCCGCGGTCAAATCGAATATCCCCGTAATGACACCGATCCATCCCTCTTTCTCCAGTTCCGTCAATGCCCCGTGCACGAGGGAGTTACCAAAACTGGTAATGGGGATGGAAGCTCCTGCCCCTGCAAATTTGACGAGTGGATCATACAGCCCAAACGCATCCGCAACCGCACCAGCCACAACAAGTGTACTCATTGTATGTGCAGGAGTCAGTTTGACACCATCCATCAGAAGTTGTCCCACGACACATATCAACCCGCCAACAATAAATGCCCATAAAAACTGCATCCTTTATCCCTCCTTTTCTATGGCTACGGCATGCGCAATACAAGGAATGCTCTCGCCCTGCTGATATGAAAGTGGAGACAACAATGCACCGGTAGCGACCACTAATACCTTATTGAGTTCACCCTTTTGCATCCGGTTCAAAATGTGACCGTAAGTCACTGTTGCAGAACATCCACAGCCACTGCCTCCAGCGACAACGTAAGGTTGCTTCTCCCGATCATAAATCATCAGTCCGCAGTCATTGAAAACCGTCTGTTCCATGGGAATACCCTCTTTTTGCAGCAATTCTTTGGTAATGGGAAGTCCCACGGATGCCAGATCGCCTGTCACAATGAGATCATAATAACCGGGTTCCAACCCTGTATCCCGAAAATGGGAAACGATAGTATCCGCTGCCGCAGGCGCCATCGCAGATCCCATGTTAAACGGATCTTTGATGCCCATATCCATAATTCGACCAATAGTCGCTTTGGTAACTACAGGACCTTCGCCGGTACGAGAAACCACACCACAGCCAGAACCGGTGACCGTATACTGCGCATATGGCGGCTTCTGGGAACCATATTCCGTTGGATAACGAAATTGCTTTTCCACCGTACAGTTGTGACTCACCGTACCCGCGAGTACATAATCCCCTGCACCCGAGTCCACAATGAGTGAGGCGAGAGCCAACGTTTCCATCGACGTTGAACAGGCACCAAATACCCCCAGATAGGGTACACCCAACTTGCGGGCAGAAAAGGAACTACTTATAATCTGATTCATCAGATCTCCACCAACAAAGAACTGAAGCTCTTCTTTTGTGATATTCGCATTGATTAATGCCATTTGGGAAGCCTGTTCAAGAAGCTTGCGTTCTGCCTTTTCCCAGGTTTTCTCCCCAATTTCCAAATTGTCATACACATAATCAAAATCTGATGTTAGAGGCCCTTTGCCTTCATCCGGTCCTACGACTGCCGATCTGCCGATAATCCGTGGACGGTTCTCAAATTGCCAGGTTTGTTGGCCCAAGCGTTTCATAGATGTCCACCTCCGAAGCCGAGGATGGCGTATACAATCCCCACGATAAAGGCAGCAACGACACCAAACACGATAACTGAGCCTGCCAGCTTGAACATGTTGGCACCAACCCCAAGCACGAGTCCCTCGGCGCGATGCTCCAGTGCTGCCGAACACATGGAGTTGGCAAACCCGGTGACAGGGACAGCCGTTCCAGCACCCGCCCATTGTGCCATTTTATCGTAGACACCGAGGCAAGTCAGGATGACTGAAATGAGGATCATGACCGCAACGGTTGGACTGGCAGCTTCTTTCGATGTCATGTCAAACCCGGCCATAAACGCTTCCTGGATAGCCTGTCCAATGACGCAGATGAATCCGCCGACGAAGAATGCCTTAATACAGTTCGTCCAGATTGGACGGGCAGGCTCATGTTTTTTGGCGACTTTTTTATATTCCTGTTCACTGATGGACAGGGATGATGATGATTTTTTACTACTACCCTTAGTTTGAGCTGGCAAGATACAGAACCTCCCTTGAAATGAAAATAAGTCAACAGATGTGACTGCATGTACTGTGTGTAATCCTGTATTCATTGTTTGTTAAGGTTGGGAAAGTTATGTATCCGGCGAAAGACAGCATATGTTTCCAGCACGATTAAGCTGCCGAATGAGATGAGTCGCTCAGCGCCGGATCAGAGGTCTGTGAAATTTATAAATAAAGCAGAATGATCACGAGCAAAATAAAAAGGACGATACAAAGGATGGTTTCATTGCCTTCATCGGGTGGCGTCATCTATTGTCCCAGCTCCTTCCTGTTGTGAGGCAAGTGAAATTAGTGGGTCATTAAATACCTTATGGAATACTGGTTAAGCAAAACGGTTCCTTACTATATGCATATTCAATGCAGCTGCTTGGCGACTGTGCTTGGTGCGGATTTTATGGCCCGATGAAACATTAAACGAGCAACCATTCATGCCTGAGATACGTGACATAACCATGGACAATTACTTGCGCAAGGTTCATACTGTAGTGTGACCAGTGGTTAAATAAAACGTTCTTCTCTTCCGAAGGACAACAGTCCGGCAGCCGTTCTGCTGAGACCTGATCTACATACAAGCAGAGGAGTTGTCGACACATGAATCAAAAAACGTTGGAAATGTTTCGCACGTTAACGGAATTCCCTTCCGTTTCCGGGTTTGAACGCGAGCTTCGCGGATGGATGAAAGAACAAATGTCTCCTTATACGGATGAATTTGTCCAGGATCGCTTGGGCAGCCTTTTTGGCGTATTGCGGGGAGAGGAGTCCGGACCCAAAGTCATGGTTGCAGGTCACTTCGACGAAGTTGGTTTCATGACCACAGGCATTACGGAAACAGGCATGATCAAATTCCGCCCACTCGGTGGATGGTGGAGTCAGGCTGTGCTGTCTCAACGTCTGGAACTCATCACTCCGGATCGCCGGATTACAGGGGTTGTTGGTTCAACACCTACTCATCTACTCGATGAATCCCAGCGTAATAAACCGGTTGATCTTAACCATATGTACTTGGATATTGGTGCGGATAACCGTGCAGAAGCAGAGTCTTGGGGCATTCACCCGGGCATGCAGATCGTGCCGATCTGTGAGTTCACACCGATGGCTAACCCGAAGAAAATCATGGCAAAAGCATGGGATAACCGTTACGGCGTAGGACTTGCACTTGAGCTAGTTGAAGCATTGCATAAAGAAAAATTGCCAAACACCCTCTATTGCGGTGCAACAGTCCAAGAAGAATTGGGACTACGCGGTGCACGCACGGCTGCCAATCTAATTGAACCGGATATTTTCTTTGCACTGGACTGCAGTGCCGCGAATGATATGACAGGAGACAAACAATCATTCGGACATATTGGACAAGGCGCTTTACTGCGTATCTTCGACCCGGGCATGTTTACCCATCGTGGTATTGTTGAATATGTTCAGGACACAGCATCAACAAATCAGATCAAAATGCAATATTTCATCTCTCCTGGCGGTACGGATGCCGGAGCGGTTCATTTGAGCGGTATCGGTGTGCCTTCAACGGTAATTGGCATCTGCGCCCGTTACATTCATACTTCTTCTTCCATCATTCATACGGATGACTATGATGCGGCAAAAGAGTTGCTCGTGAAACTGGTGAAGGGTCTGGATCAGACAACACTGAACACGATTATCGGAAACGCGTAACTTTTTCTATAGAAGATGCCCTGATTTTCAGGGCATCTTTTTTGATGTTTAGAACACGAAATCCGTCCTAAAGATGAAGGGGAAATTAAGATGTAGTGATGAATTGCAAAATGCCAGCCTCTGCATAAGCAGAAGCTGGCATGATTTGGTTTACAGAAATAAAGGGGAGAATGCAATCCAGGCCAAAATAAGAGCCAGCACAATGCACACATTTTCCACAACGGCACCATGTTTCGTGCCCGTACTCATGAGATTGATTCTTATACGCCACTTGAGTGGTGGCAATGGACGAATGCCGCGATTCGTCAACGAATCTGCCAATAGATGCATGACATAGGCTGTGCCTCCAGCTACCCAGATCTCAGGCCCCTGCAAATGAGTTGTACTGTAGAGCAACCCAGTCCATACGGCGGTTCCATATAATGTGTGTGTCAATCCCCTGTGGGTTAAGGTGGTACACAGCATTAACAGACTGCCAGCAATTAGATTCCATGGTGCGAATGCATGCCCATAGAATACAAGTCCCAATCCGATTGCAAACATCAACACTTTGCGCAGGGAACGGGATGGCAGGAAAGATACCATCGCAATCAGAATCGCGAGCAGCAGATTCCATGGTTTCGCCTGAACATAGAAGTACACAAATACGGCGACAGGCAGCAGAATTGTCTGTAACAGCCGAATGAGGCTGTTCGGCAACGCCTTGGATACCAATAGTGAATTGGGCTCATCAATGTCTGGTAGGAGCGAACCGATCAGAGCCACGGTAACCGCCGGTGCAGTCACAGTCATACCGGCCAATTGCAGAACAGAGAGGGATACAGTGGTCCCGATAATCAGGTGGGATCTTCCCATCATGGTGCAAAAACTTCCTTTCGAAGAAATAGGGAACATAAACTGCCCACTCCAGATTTTACAACGAAAACAATATAAGAACAATAGTTCGCATTTCTTAATTTACTTACTCCACACCGTGTAATTACGATGGGATCTATGGGCAGACTAATATGTGAACTGATTTTACCTTTACCTCATACGGCGTTAATCCTGTGTTAACATCACTGGTGTATAGTCGGTTCATACCCAACCAACAAAGGATGATTACTTATATGGGAATTCATACGTACTTTAGATCACTCAACGATCTCGAACGCATTATTCGTACGCCGGGGAAATTCAAGTTCGAGGAACACAGCGTATCCGCCCACTCCTGGAAAGTCGTGCAGTATGCCAAAACACTCGCCGATATTGAGGAACAGCATGGGGTCGCCATCGATTGGAAGAAGCTTTACGAAATCACCAGCAGTCATGATTATGGTGAAATTTTCATCGGTGATATCAAAACGCCGGTTAAACATTATTCACTGGAGCTTCGTTCGATGCTACAGCAGGTAGAAGAAGGCATGGTTGAGCATTTTATTAACGAAAATATTCCTGAAGAGTTCCAGCCGATTTTCCGTAGACAGCTGCGTGAAGGCAAAGACAATTCTGTCGAAGGACTTATTCTGGAAGTGGCAGACAAAATGGATCAGGTATACGAAGCGTTTGCTGAACTGCAGCGTGGCAATACAGAAAAGGAATTTATCGTGATGTACCGATATGCCCTGATCAAAATCAAAAATATTGACCTCCACTGTGTACACTATTTCCTCGAACATATTCTCCCCGACATCATTGAGGAAGGTAACCGCTCCCCATTTGATATCCGCCAAATCACAGAAGATGCTTTGTTACAATAATCAGCTCCAGTCATCGTGGTTCTTCAAGAGCCATGGACAGGGCTTTTTTTCGTTATTGTAACCTTTGGCGATACTCGCTGGGATACAGTCCTGTCTTGTTTTTAAAGATACGGCTAAAATAATGGGAATCACTATATCCCACCGCTTTACCTACTGTCTTGATATCCATATCTTCAAAGGCCGCGAGCATGCGTTTTGCTTCGTTGATTCGAAGCCCTGTCATGTATTTGAGCGGGGTTTCACCCGTCACCTTTTTGAAACACTTCCCCAGGTAATCTACACTAAAATGCATCTGTCCTGCCATGTCCTGCAACGTAATTTCATGCATATAGTTCTGTTTCAGATACAACTTGACTGCCTCTGCGATATCCTCCGGCTTCACCTGTTCATCCAGCATTGCACTAACATGTGCCAGCGAATCCTCTGCCTTGCCAAGTTTTAATTCCATTGCATCCAGCAGCGATCGAAGCTGTTCTTCCATGAGGGGCTTAAGCAGATAATCCTCCACTTTGTAACTGATCGCCTGACGTGCAAACTCAAACTCATGGTGGCCGCTAAGGATCACGATCTTGACATGCGGATAGGCAAAATACAGATGTTTCGCCAGTTCCAGCCCATTCATGACGGGCATCTGAATATCGGTAACGACCAGATCAGGCACTGTATGTTCAATCAGTTCCAATGCTTCCTGTCCATTTCTAGCTTCACCTATAACCTCAAACCGTGTGCCCAGCTCGCTGAATTTCCGGGACACGTTGCGGCGAATTAACGCCTCATCTTCCACAATAATGGTTCTATATGTCATCACCATGAGTTTTAACTGTGCTCCTTTCGAATGGAACCGCCAATCGAAATTTTGACGCCGCCAGAAGGTTTATTCGTAATATGCATAAGTGCCGCGGAACCATACCATAATTTGAGTCTGATCCAGATGTTTTTCAATCCCATCCCGTTGATCTCAAGTTCAGGCATACGCTCCCACTCCTGTGATTGTTGTATGTACTGTTGGATGAGCGCGAGCGCCTCAGGTTCCATGCCAGGTCCGTTATCTTCGACGGTCATTAGCCAAGTCTCCTGCAAAGTGTCCAGCTCTCCAATGATATGCAACTTCCATGGTGGTGTATCACGCAGTCCATATTTCATGACATTTTCCAGCAAAGGCTGAATTAGCAGCATGGGGACCTGAAGATTTTTCATCAAGTCCGGAACATGGAATTCATAAAGCAGATCATCTTCGAACCGAATTTTCATACACTCCAAATACCGCTCACAGTAGTCGATTTCTTTTTCCAATGGAACACCGCTTTTGTTCGGAGTCGAGATGTAACGCAGCATGGATGCAATGTGACCACAGAACGCAACGATCTGTTCATTCATGCCCTCTTCCGCCATGATGCTGATGTTCGTAATGTTGTTATACAGAAAATGAGGGTTCATCTGGGACTGCAACGCCAGCAACCTGGCATCCGTTTCCTGAGATTTGATCGCCAGCATGTCCTGAAAAGACTGCACAAGCTGTTGATTCAATTGGATAAAGGTATCATTCAACTCATCCATTTCACGAATGGAACCCGGATAGTCCAACTTGAACAACTGGCCAGAGTCCTGACCCGTGGTCAGATCGTGGACGCCAGTTTTCTGAATAATGCGCTGCAAACGATGGAGCGGTAAGGTAACACGTTTGGAGATCAGGTATGAGAGGAGCAGAATAAGCATCAAGGTAGCTAAAGTTGCCCCCATGAACAGAAGAGCCATGCGATTCAAATTCGCAAACAGGGATTGTTTGGATTGCATCACAATAACCGTCCATCCGGTCTCCAGCGAGGTCGTGTAGGTCATCATTTGCTTCGAATTTCCATTGGGATCTACGACTTCTTGCATCGTTCCTGGTGGATATTGATCGTTTCGAATCAAGTTAACAACGTCGGAATGGATTGCATTTAACGGATGTTCATTGGACAAAAAAGGATATAAAAGCTCATGACGTTCATTCAATACATAGACGCTCAGATTTTCGTTCCCCGCTTGCACATCGTTTAAATGCTGGAACACGGTTCCTGCATCCTGCAAAATTTCCACTACTCCTTGCGAGACATAATTTCCATCCTTATACACCCGGGTAAGGGAAAGATATGGTTTACCTGACTCCCCCTGCCCTGTTGGCATCGGTAATGCCCCACCATCCAGTAAACTTATGACACGCCAGCCATTGCGCCCCCACGTTTCCTCGTACCACGGTCTTTGGGTCAGATCTACGGACAGCTGTCCATTGAACGCACCGGCCCCCAGCATTTTACCGTTCACATCATAGATATTAGCTTGTTTCGCTGTGTTGGAGCTGCTAATGATCGCCAGAATGACATCAATCAGCGTTGTTGTATCCTTGTAAAACGCCGGGTCACTTGTCAGCGTCTGTTCATTGTCCTCCGCTGGAGATAAATAGTGACTGAAGTGCTCCTTGACCAGATTGGAATATACGATGTTCATGGAGAAATTATTCATTTTGACGATTTCCTGATCCAGATTGCCTACCATCGAATTCCCCAACTGTTTCTGCTGTTCGGCACTTCGACTACGAATGTCATTGGCAAGAAAAACATACAAGAGACTGGCCACAATCAATGAAAATACAATAAAGACTGCAGAGTAGTAGGCAAACAGACTTTGCTGAAGCGTTCTGAATCGGTACTTAACCATCTCACACCTCGTTATCGGATGATGTCTTGCAACTTACTCGAAAATGTCCACCCAACAGAACGCTTTTGTCTATTGAGCGCATTCTTCGTTCCGCGTAAAGTTATTCACATAAGAATACGCTTACATGAAGCGTTTCGGCAAGATCTATTATTCTTTATTCCATGGGAGGTTCATTGATGAGAAAACGATTTCTATTATCCCTCGTAGGTGCGCTGTTGCTGTCCAGCCTGCTTCTTGCCGGGTGCAACTCCGGTGAAAGTTCCGAAGGTTCAGGGAAGGTAACACTAACGTTCGGAACAAGTCAGAGCGGCATTCCACGTACGGGTATCATGCAAACGATGGCTAAAGAATATGAGCAGGAAACGGGTGTGAAAATTGACTTTCAGGTGGTCCCTGATGCCCAGTGGCGTGACCTGATTAAGGTGAAGCTCGCCTCCGGCGAAGCTCCTGATATTTTTAATGTCGATGTGGATCCACTTAGCATGCCTGCCAACGTAAGACCTGAGGAAAATGCAATTGATCTGACCAATGAGGAATTTACAGGACGCATGTCCGAAGAGATTTTACCAACGGTTAGCTATAAAGAGAAGGTGTACGGGGTTTCTTTTGCACCATCGAAAATATGGTATGTGTACTATAACAAACGCATCTTTGAAGAGCTCGGCATCCAGCCGCCAACGTCCTACGCCGAGTTCAAGGCGATCAGCCAGAAAATCAAGGACAAGGACATCATTCCGTTCTATCAGGCTCCTGCCAGCGGATGGTATCAGGTGCTGCCTCTGTTCGAAACCGGTCCAAACTATGAGCAAGCTGCGCCGGGAACGTACGAGAAGCTGAACAACAATGAGATGAAGGTCGCGGATTTGACGCAGCTCAAGACGGTCATTGAACAGTTAAAGGAATTTGCGGATCTGGGTTACTTCGGCAAGGATTTTCTGTCCAACACGGTCGAGGCTGGCATTGAATCCTTTGGTCAGGAGAAGGCAGCGATGCTACTTCGAGTTCCGGGCACCGAAAAGGAAGTGTCTGAGGCGTATCCAGACATGAAGGACAATATGGGATTTTTCGTGATGCCATGGGGCGATAATCAGACGATTGGTGTGAATCCGGGCGGTTCGGCTGCGATGTTTGGCAACAAAAACAGCAAGCACCCGGAAGAGGTACTGAAGTTTTTCCGGTGGATTACGGAGCATGATCATCTGCAGCGTGTATTCGATGGTGGTGAAGGCAATCTGACCATCTGCTGGCCTGAAATTGAACCGAAGCTGACACAGGACTATATCGATTATGAGAAAAATCATGAGAAAGGTACGGTCATGCAGGCCGCTGTGAAGTACATTGATCCGCAATGGATGGATATCGGCAAGGATCTCTCCGGCATGTTCGCCGGAGCCATGACCCCTGATCAGATTCTGCAAAATATTGATAAACGCCGGGCTGAGCAAGCCAAAGTGCTGAAGGATGAGGCGTGGCAATAACAGCGCGTATTCTGGGTAAACACATGAGGCATGTGGCTAACCACCATTATAATGCAGCGAGGTGAGGCACCATGCACTCATGCATTTTGGCAGGAAGGACAGGTGTAACAGTTTATGAATGTAAATAAGATATATCCTTGGTATTTCTCATCTGGAGCGATTGTGCTGTATCTGCTGTTCATCGTCGCTCCCGCCCTGCTGGGCATCTATTATTCCTTCACCGATTGGAACAGTTACAGTTCGGAGAAAAACTTTATTGGTCTGGAGCATTTCCGAACCATTCTGGCGGGTGATCCAACGTATTTACTTTTCATTAAGAATACAGTCCTTTTCACTCTGATTACTTCGATCGCCAAGACGGTTCTGGGCCTATTCCTAGCTCTATTGCTGGTCAGCGGTGTGAAGGCCGCCAATCTGCACCGGATGATCATATTTTCACCCCAAGTACTTTCGTTCCTGATTGTCGGCCTGGTCTTCAAAAGCCTGCTCGATCCCAACAACGGCTTCGTTAACGTGACACTGCGTTCGCTGGGGCTGGACGTTCTGGCCCAGAACTGGCTGGGCTCCCTTACTTGGGCAATGCCATCTATTATGGCGGTGGATACGTGGAAAGGCATGGGGTACATTATGGTGCTGTTCATTGCTGGACTACTCGCCATTCCTCGGGATTATTATGAAGCGGCATCGATTGACGGTGCCGGCTTCTGGCAGAAACTGTTTCGAATCACGATCCCAATGCTGATGCCGACAATTACCATCGCCACGGTACTCAATATTACGTATGGGCTGCGGGTATTTGATGCGGTATATGTACTGACCAATGGTGGACCAGGCAACGCTACAGATGTGATTAACACAGCGGTGTATTCCTCTTTTGCTAAAGGCTATTGGGGGCTCGGCAGTGCATTATCCACGATTCTGTTTGTCATTATGGCGATCATCTCCTTCTTTATCATCCGCTTGATGAACCGAAAGGTGGAATACTAGATGCGAGTGAAAAAACGGCTGGTTTCCATCGGATTAAATGTACTCGCTTGGCTTCTTAGCCTGGTGGTCCTGATTCCTTTTGTCGTCATTGTGCTGAATTCATTCAAGTCCGATGCCGAAGCCAAAGTGCTCAAACTGACCCTGCCCGAGAAGTTCATCTTTGAAAATTATAAAATCGTCTATGAGCAGGGACACTTGGGTGGTTCCTTTTTCAACAGTTTGCTGCATTCAACGGCTTCTTCCCTTCTGCTGGTGTTTGTTGTGGCGTTCTCAGCCTTCACTTTATCGCGTAATTATTCGAAGTTAAGCAAGTTCCTATATTTCTTTCTTATTCTGGGCATTACGCTGCCATTGAACTACATTCCACTAATGGAGGTCATGAAGTCGCTGGGCATGATTAATTCGCATGTGGGCATGATTCTGCTCTATACCGCGATGGGCATTCCGATCTCGCTATTCATCACATATGCGTTTGTATCCAATATTCCAAAAGAACTGGATGAAGCAGCGATCATGGACGGATGCAACGGGATCAAGCTATTTCTCAGAATTATTGTGCCTTTGCTCACGTCCGTGCTGGTGACGGTATTTGTTCTTAATTTCCTGAGTGTCTGGAATGAGTTTACCGCCCCGCTCTACATGCTCAATACCGTCGAGATGTGGCCAATGACGCTCGCTGTCTATAACTTCTTCGGACAATTCAGTGCTCAGTGGAATCTGGTCAGTGCGGATATCGTGCTTACGTCCCTACCTGTATTGATTGTGTTCCTGATTGGGCAAAAATATATTGTGGGTGGTCTGACTTCCGGGGCGGTTAAGGGTTGAGATGTATCCGAAATGAGAATTCAATACACCGGGCTACTTTGAAATTCATCATTGACATCGTGTTTATTTGTAACTATTATAGTTACAACGGTGGTGATCATGCATGAAACAAATCAGTAGTCGCTTTTCCATTGCGGTTCATACGTTGTCCCTGGTCGCTGTTGTGCCCAATGAGTGCACGGGAGATTTTATCGCCAAAAGCGTGAATACCAATCCCGTCATTATTCGGCGGATTATGTCCAAGCTGAAACAGGCCGGCCTGATCGAGGTCAGACCCGGTGTCGGCGGTGCTTCTTTGTTAAAGGACCCCGCGGACATTACGCTTTTGGATATATATCGTGCACTTGAGGTTGTGGAGGATGGCGAGTTGTTTAACTTCCACAAGCATCCAAACCCAAATTGTCCGGTTGGCAGCATGATCGAACAAACCTTGCGCGCCGAACTCATTGAGGCTCAGCTAGCTATGGAGCAGCGTTTGAAACGTGTAACGATACAACAGATGATGGATCAGGTTCACGTCTCTGAATAAAAAAGCTCATTACGAGCTTTTTTTAAACCTTTCGTTGTAATCACACCTGTTATAACATATACGATTACATCCATTCATGTAGATTGACATTTCACATTAGTGTCGACACAAACCATACCTTATAGGAGGATAATACAATGAGAATTTTAGTTACTGGAGCAACAGGTCACTTGGGTTCACTGGTCGTAGAGGCTCTGTTACAAACGGTATCTGCTGGGGATTTGGCTGTAAGTGTACGCAACCCGGAGAAAGCGGAAGCATTGCGTGCTCAAGGTGTGGACGTTCGTCACGGTGATTTCGATCAACCGGAAACGCTGGAAAAAGCATTTGCAGGCGTGGATCGGCTGCTGCTTATCTCTACAGACGGTGACAATGAAACGCGTATTCGCCAACATCAAGCTGCCGTGCACGCTGCCAAGAAAACAGGCGTTGGATTCATCGCTTATACCAGTGTTGTGAATGCGGAGAAAAACACCCTTTCACTGGCTGAAGTACATCGTGCCACAGAACAGGCTATCCGCGAATCCGGCATTCCTTATTCCTTCCTGCGCAACAACTGGTACCTGGAAAATGAAGCAGGTAGCGTTCAAGCAGCTACCCAGGGCGCACCTTGGGTGCATGCAACTAATGCCAGCCAAGTGGGCTGGGCTACTCGCAGTGATTATGCGCATGCTGCCGCTGCAGTACTGACAGGTGAGGTACATGAAAATTCAGTATATGAGTTGTCTGGTAAACTTCGTACTCAAGCTGAGCTTGCAGCCATCGTTGGGGAAGTGCTTGGACAGGATATCAACGTGCAAAACGTGGATGATGCTGCTTACGCTGACATTATGAAAGGTGCAGGTCTGCCTGACTTTGTAGTCTCCATGCTCGTTGATATGCAGAGTGCCATCCGTGAAGGCGCACTGGCTGTAGAGAGCGATACATTGGAAAAATTGCTTGGCCGTTCAGCTCAACCATTGAGTGAGGGTGTAAAAGCAATTGTAGGCAAGTAAGTCTAAATAGAAGAGAATAGAATGGATATCAAAAAGGGACACACCAACGAATGTTGGATGTGTCCCTTTTTGTGTAACAGCGATCTATAAAAAGATATAGCAGTTGAACGTACTATTTATACTAAACTAGTTCAATTGTGATATAAATTCAATATAGATATCGATAATCCCCATCACCGTTACATCGATTATTGCTCGATATATCGTGCCGGAATGTGATCGGCCAGCCAAATATTTTCGTTTCCATGATAGAAAAGAATTCCGTCCTTGAACGCTTGAGCCGCGTTAATTTTCAGTATTACCGGCTGGTCATCACGTCTTCGTCCCACCTGATTGGCGGTATCCATATCTGCGGACAGATGAACATACTGCCTCTGCCGAGGCTGCAAACCTTGCTCCATAATGGAAGCAACCGACCGCATTGGCGTGCCATGATAGAGTATCTCCGGTGGATCGGCAGGTGTTTTGGATATCTTTTGCGGAGTCGAATGACCATATAATGCCCGAATGCGTCCAGAACGGACCTCATGTCTCTTCTTCTCCGAAGCTTGAATCATCCGCTCCAGATCTGCTTCCGTGACGTCCTGCCACTGTGGACTCTCATGTAAAGCCACCAGCAATTGCGGAATCTCTACCCAGCCCTCTTCGTCCAGCTCCAGCTCGTACTCCCAAGGGGCGTGACGCAAGGCGTATGAGAGCTCTTTACTTAACTTCATCAGATCCATTGCGATCATCTCCCAATTAAGTTAACAATTCATTAGACAAATACTGTCTGTACCACTACATGAAAGGGTGAACGCTCTGCTTCTTCAGGTTCTCTCCGGTTGTACTGCCGCCAAAATCTCCTGAATGTTGCGGGCGAGTCCCTCATCATCTTCCTGATTAAACTGGCGGTGTCCATCGATGCCACGATGAATAATCGTGTTCATCACCGGATGAACTTCCCGATCGGAAGCCACCCGGATCAGATCATCGGCAAAATCTACAGCCTGCTGCTCACTATAGTTAAAAGGTTTAATCAGCATACGGATGCTCAGTGCATGAGCCTGTGGCTCCGCCAGCTGATCCCGATGAGTGATGCCATATACCGCACCAAATCCAAAAGCAGCAATCACCTGACGCTCCAGTTCCGTTGTCTGTTCCAAAGGTGTACCGATCAGTTCACATATTTTGCCCACCATCTGCTCCAACTCTGAAGCCGCCGCAGCCAAAATTACGTCATTAATATCGTCAGCGTTGATAAATCCAGTCATATTGTATTTCTCCATTTCTGCTCCGTATTTGATCCATTCTCTCAGACTCTATGAGAACATTGTATCGAAGTTTGGGTCGTGAGTTCAAATGAAATGATTAATTACCTCCGTTTCAGGAAAAACAAGCAAAATAAAATATTCGATTTATGCCTATAACATAAGAAATAGTATAGGCGTTATCCGAAGCAGATGCCCGAATAACGCCTTGCGTAAATTTGTTTCATATAGTTCTCTTAAAAGTCTATCTAACAATTCCCTGCCAGTTCCGCATCTGTCCAATGAAGTTGAACACCCTGGCGAATCAGCTGTGCCTGATAGGCATGAAGATGCTCCGTCGAAGCCCTCACTTCTGAGGGCTCTACTTGCTGTGCAATGGCATAAGCGGCAAGGGTGCCAGCAGCCTCGCCAATATTCCATTCGGTGGGATGCAGACGGTAACAACCGTTCGCAATCTGGGTCATGGAAATATTTTTGCAAGCTGGGAGCAAGTTCTTGACTCGCACCGGGATGAGTGCACCCAGCGGAATCTCATAGGGATGGTTCGGTATATAAAAAGTCCGCTGGTTCACGGTTGTCGGATGGAGATCCAGATGATAACTGCCGACACCCACACTATCCTCGTAACGTTTGGCTCCCTCTGTTCCCCGCAATTCCTTGCTCACATCCTGCTCGGTAATGGTATATACGCCTCGGATTCGCCGTGATTCCCGAATATACGGCGCTTTCGCGAGACCGTCTTCCGTACCGAGCACATCTCCACGCAGCCTTACGCCCGGATAACCCTTTCCGCCGTCCAGTCGGGAAGCTGCTGTCTGAAGCCAGTACACTAAGGAAAGAGTTAGTTGCCTCGCCGCTTCCAGATGCCGCTCGCGTTCCTCCGGCGATACACCAATGATCGGCCCGGCGTAATAATCGTTCAGTGCCCAGTTGAGCAGCGTGACTTCACCATCATTCAGTGACTCTGTCCATATAGCCGGGTCAACGATCCGCCGATAATCCCACAGGGAGGTTATGCCCTGATCATTCGGGAACATCGTGAACTCTTTCAGCTTGGAGGTATCATTGGCATCCGAAGCGTACCAGCTCAGGATCGGATACAGTGAGAACGAGGGAACATACTGACGCCAGCAATCATAATCCCTCGGACGAGGGATCGTGAAGTCTCCTCCCGGCACATAATCCACTGCCGCCACATGGGTAATCGACTGCATGTCTAGCGGATTCCCTTCATCCAGGGCATGTGGCTCACCCGTATCCCGCCGAGATTCCGCTCCACTTACATACTCTACTCCCGCAAGGGGAAGCAGATCACCGCATTCTGTAGCATCGAGATAATAGGCACCCTGGAGCTTAATTAATCCCCCATTTCGCTCTTCACGCACAGTCACGCCAGTCACCCGGTCACCTGCTGTATCTACCTGAACTGGCACAGTATGATAGAGCACCTCGATTCGACCGGTGTTCACGTAAGGCCCAAGCATCTCGTGCAAAACGGCAAGCGCGACCTTCGGTTCATGCGCCAAGCGGCTCACCCAGCCATTGCCGGGGTTAAGAACAGGATCGCTCTTGGCGACATCCGTAAGCGGGTAGTTCCGTCTGTAGTAATCTCTGACTCGGCTGCGGAACTCACGATACGATGCTGTACTGCCAGATTGTTCAATCCAGCGGTGTTCATCTGGCGGTACTGCCTGTGAGGTCAATTGACCGCCAAGCCAGTCCGTCTCTTCCGTCAAAAGTACCCGTTGCCCTGCCTTGGCTGCAGCCAGCGCAGCCGCAGTCCCGCCAAGACCACCGCCAATAATGACGATATCACTGTGTTTCTCCTGTTCAATACTCAATGCTTTGTCTCCTCCCTGTCACTGCCTTCAGACCAGCCAACACCGTCCTCACGCAGGCGTTCCAAGGCCAGCTGCGCCGCCCCGAAACAGCCTGCCCAGTTACCGAGTTCAGCCACTGAAACCCGGTCTCCCAACCCGACACTGGATAACTTAGCGGTAAGTATCGGCCACCATATAGCCTGATCATGGGTCACACCGCCACCAAGAATAATCAATTCCGGATCTATCGAGGCAGATATATTCGCAATAACCAAGGCCAAATCAGATATGTAACGCTCTAGAATGCACAACGCTATTGCTTCTCCCTGGCTTGCAGCGGTCATAATCTCTCGGCCGTGAGTATACGTGTTGCCCTTCTGTTCCCGCGCCAACCGCATCAGTGCACTACCGGAAATGTATTGCTCCACGCAGCCGCATTTGCCACAATTGCAAGGCCGACCGTCAGGCACCAGCACACTGTGCCCCCAGTCCCCACCGCGCCAGTCTACTCCCCGTAACATCCTGCCAATTGCCATATTGGCCCCACCGACCCCAGTTCCGAGTGTCAGCATAACCAGGTTCTGCTTACCGCGGCCGGTACCAAGCCACGCCTCGCCGAGCAGTGCAGCATTGGCGTCGTTATCAGCAGTTGAAGGCAGGCCAAATTCCGCTGTTGCCCACTGTGTCAGTGGCATTCCCTGCCAGCCAGGTAAATTGTTCGTTGCGTGGATCACTTCACCCGTTTCCACATTCACCCTTCCTGCCGAGGCAATACCCAGGGCCTTCACTTCTTCACAGCTAGACAACAGTTCACTTACTAACCCGTGCAGCTGGCCAAGTATAGCCTTCCGGCCCAACCGGGCCTCCGTTGCACATGTAGCCTCCACCAGAACGACTCCGGCTTCATTGACTACAAGCCCTTTAATGCCTGTGCCACCTACATCTACGCCAATGACCTGTGGCATTTGCTTTCCCCCTATTCACACAAACCCTTCAATAAATACGGTCGATAACGGCCCTGGCCGTTAATTCCTTCATCTTTTTAGTCTCTTCGCCATGCTCGCGCTCCAGTCCCTGGCAGAGCAAGTCGATAATAAACAGCTGAGAGATTTTAGCTCCTACAGAACCGCCTTCAAGGGGAGACTCCTTCCCCGCGGTCAAGAGCAAGATATCCGCAATAGAAGCAATGGGGGATTTGGCATAGTTCGTCATGGCAATCACCTTAGCCCCGTTTTGTTTGGCCTTCATCAGCATATCGTTGGTATCCAGCGTACTGCCGGACACACTGATGCCAAAAGCCACGTCACCTTCTCCCATCGTTACCGCCATCATGGACTGAATATGGCTGTCGGAATTCGCTTCCGCATGTCGGCCGATGCGCAGAAAACGGTTCTTGGCATCCATAGCGGTAATGCCTGACGAGCCCACGCCGAAGAATTGCACATGTCGTGCGCTGTCCAGACACTTTACTGCCTGCTCCAACTGATTGCGATCCAGCATACCCAAGCTGGATTGCAGCACACCCACCATCGAGGCATATAAATGGTCGGCGTAATCGTCCTCTCCCTGCTCGCCGTCTGGCTGGTTCTGCCGTTTCGGCAGCCCTTGGGCCAGCATCAGCTTGAAATCCTGATAGCCTTTAAACCCGATTTTACGGCAGAATCTCATCACCGTGGTCTCTCCGGTACCAGCAAAATCAGCCAGCTCAGTCACAGAAAAATAGATGATATTATCCGGATTGTCCCGTACGCACCTGGCCACCTTCTGCTCCGACTTGGTCATGGAAGGATAATACGTATTAATTCGGTCATTCATCTCCATTACTCTTCATCCTCGCTTTTCGGGTCACTGCTGCGAACTGTCGGGTAATTAGCTGTGGCCGAGTTATTGCCGAGCCCACCACAACAGCGTATGCCCCCAGATCAAGCGCCTCTTCTACCTGAGAGGGTTTACTAATCCGCCCTTCGGCAATGACCGGAATCTTCAACCGCTGTGCACACATCCCCAGCAGCTCCAAATTTGGACCTTCCTGCTGTCGCGAATACGGTGTATAACCCGATAGTGTAGTCGAAACACAGCTGACTCCAAGTGACTCAGCGTATAAAGCTTCCTCCAGAATGGAGATGTCTGCCATGGAAACCACCCCATTTGCGTTCAGATAGGCGGTGATTTGCTCCAATGTATAATTTTCCGGCCTGGTCTGGCGGGTCGCATCAAATGCAATGATATCTGCTCCGGCCTCCAGCAGCTCGTCAATTTCTCTGAGGGTTGGGGTGATATATACAGCAGAATCCGGGTAATTGCGCTTCACGATGCCAATAACCGGCAATGAGACGGTCTGCTTGATCGCACGTACATCTGCTGCCCCATTCGCACGGATACCCGCGGCCCCTCCTTCCTGAGCAGCAGCTGCCATACGGGCCATCATCGCCGCGCCATGCAGCGGTTCGTTAACCAGCGCCTGGCAGGAAACAATCAGTCCCAAATGCAGTTTCTCCAGCACTACCTTTGTCAGGGTTCTCACCCTCTCTCTTATATTCTGCTTTCCTTACCTGGGTTGGATGGTACGAATCGTACAGACAGGCCCACTTCGAACATCCGGTTCCATGGCATATAACAATCGGTAATCTGGATACTCCCTGCTGCAGTATCGATCCGCACAGCAAGCTCTTGACGCAACCTTTCCTCTACTCGGGCGGCAACAAGGCCACGAGACCCATCCAGCAAGTACTTGCCATAGCCCATCTCCTGCACCGGGCCATTGCTAAGTTCTCCCCGAACGACTGAACAATAGCAGACATCCTCAGCATAGCGGAGAGCGAGGAAATCAAGATGCGATTGTGTACGACCATAGAGCAGGTAGATCATGGCCTGCGAAATGACGGTTCCCAGCGAGTTGGAGCTGGTATTCCAGGCGGCATATCCAGCCAGATCAAATAACATGTCTTTTTGCCGCAGCATCTTGACCAGCTTCTGATCCCCACCATTGGCATATCCCACATCCGCTACAGCCACCGGCTTGTTCTTGCTCCTGAGCAGAAAGTGTCCATATTCCACCAGTTCCATCAGGTTTCGGTATACATCGTAGCTGTAAAAAGAATGCTGCTGCGACACCGCTTCCGCCATCGTCTCTCCGGGTGTGCTAATCAACAGCACCAGATCTGCTTCAGTCGCACTGGATGCAATCAACCCACCTGCAGCCAAAATCTGATATTTGAGCGTCTCATAGAAAAATCGATCCTCGAATAGCGGGGTAACAAACGCCCCCTGAACAGATGATAATCGTGGGTACACCAGCGGCATCCGGCCGCGAGCCTTGTTCATCATTCTGGAGAGCAGTACGCAACCAACTTCGTCCGCACCAGGATACATGTAGACTTTAAGTTCCAGATCAAGGGCGGTAATCCGGGCTCTCACTTTCTCCTGATCCTTGGCTGTATGTCCATAAGGCGCTGAATCATCCTGGGGCACAATCATGAAGTCGATAATTCCTTCCTTGACCAGAGCCAGCACTTGCTTGTTTGCTTCAATATTTACGGCCCTGCGTCCCAGGTAATCTTCCAGCACTTCCATTGGTAGACGGTTATCGATATCGGCCAGCTCGCGGATCTCCTCATCCGTCGCAATCCCCAGCTCCAGCCGATGGCTGATGAAACCTTTGCGAAAAATCTCTCTTCCCCAGTCGGCGTAATAATCCGGCTCCTCATCGGACAGGGAATATTGGGGGCAGCGCATAATCAGTTGAAACGCATACAATGTTAGCTGCGGGTACTGCTGCTTGATCCCCCGAAGGCGCTCCAGACGGGCCGTCAGTTCATCCGGCTTCAACTGATGCAGCCGGGAAGGAATAATCCCGCCGTAGAGCAACGTATCCAAGGCAACGATTGCTCCATCTGCCCCTGCACAGCTCTCCTCAAACCAGGTCCATAACTGTTCTACATCGCCCGGACGTTTTTTCAGGCCCATGATTTCAAGTGGCGGACGCTCCACTGTGAATTCCGTTCCCTGTGCCAACAAATAAGGAAACTCATAATTGCAAGGCCGTTCATCTAACGGAACAAAGGTTAGCTTATACTGCTTCGGCATGAATGCGTTCACCCTTTCTGTGTTTTTATCCTTTAATCGCTCCGGCGATGCCTTCCATATAGTATTTTTGAGTGAAAAGGAACACGATGATAATCGGCAGTACCGAGATCATGGTGCCGGCGGCAATCCAGCCGAAGTTATACGAGAACTGACCGTTCAGATACGTCAGGGCCGCAGCCAGTGGATATTTCTGCGGATCATCCAGCACCACAATCGGCCACAGGAAATTGTTCCAGAATGCCATAACCTCAAGCAAGCCAATGACGGCAACCCCTGGTTTCACCAATGGCATGACAAGCTGCACGAAGATACGGAACTCGGAGGCTCCATCCATTTTGCCAGAATCCCGAATATCCGTCGGTATGCCCAGAAACGTTTGTCGCATCAGAAAGATGTTAAATACCGACACCGCGGCCGGAAGCACAACACCAAGAAACGTATTGCCCAAGTGAAAGGCCTGGATGGTTAAATAATGCACAATCATCGCCGTTGCCGACGGGATAATCATGGTCGAAATCAGCAGCGTGAACACCAGATTACGTCCCCTGAACCGAAAGGTCGCGAGTGGATACGCCGTTAGGCAGGACAAAAAGATGTTAAACACTACCCCAAGGAGCGTAATCACCACCGTATTTATGATGTAGCGTGGAAAATCCATGAACTCCCACACCTGCACGTAGTTATCGAAAGAAATGAAGGTAGGGAGAATTGCTGGTGGATTCGCGAACACATTACGACCAGGCATCAGCGATACGCTGAGCAGCCACAGAAAAGGACCCATCATAAACAGGGCAAGCAAAATCAACAGTACATAAATGATCAAATGACGAAGGGCTTTTTTCATTTTTTTAGACGAAAACGTACACCGAATCAATAGGTATTCACCCCGCCTCTCCGGTTCAGCCGGAACACCAACACACTGAGCGCCGCTACCATCACACTGACGATCAGCCCAAGCGCCGAGGCATACCCGAAATTGAATTGCTCCAGCCCTTTTTGAAAAATATATACGCTTGAGGTCAGCGTGGACGTTCCCGGCCCGCCCTTGGTGAGAATATAGACCTCATCGAATACACGAACGGCCCCCATCACCGAAATTACGGTGCAAAAGAGAATATGCGGCCGCAGCAACGGAAGCGTCACATGAATAATCAGTCTCAGTGGTCCTGCTCCATCCACTCTGGCGGCTTCGTATAGATCTGCCGGAATTCCCTGAAGCCCAGCCAAATAGAGCATCATATAATAGCCGAGACCCTTCCACATGGTGATGAACATCAGCACATACAGCGCCGTACTGCTCGTGGAAAGCCAGGAGACTTGCTCACTGAGAATGCCAACCTTCAGCAGCAGGTAATTGACTACGCCGTTATTGCCCAACAGCCAGCTCCAGATCAGCGCCACTGCGACCATGGAAGTTACAACCGGTATGTAGTAGGCTGCCCTGAACATTTTGACACCTGGAATTCGGCTGTTAACCAGAATGGCCATGAGGATCGAGATGATTTGAATCACCGGTACAACCAGCACATACACCAACGAATTCCACAGCGAAATCAGGAAATTATGATCTTGAAAGGCCCGGGTAAAGTTATCCAAACCAACGAAATGTGTCTCTGTAATGACAGAATAATCGGTTAATGAGAGGGGTATCCCGTAAATAATCGGCCAAAAGGTGAAAACCGCCAGAAACAACAATCCCGGTGCCATAAACGCCCATGCAGCAAAAGATTCGGATCGAATCGCCTTGTACACGGCTACGCCTCCCTCTCTTCTAGGATCGAGGGGGAGTACTCCCCCTCATCAGACTGTATCGCACAAGTTCAGGAATCCTGGTTAAGAATTTGGTTAACTTCCTTCTCCACTGCGTTCAGCGTTTCTTTAATATCTGCTCCGTTCATCAAAATTTCCTGCAAGCCCCGTGCCAATGCGGAGTTGATATCTCCTGCATTCGGTACGCCGACCATGTAATCAGTTGCTTTATCTAGACTTTGAGAGGAGGCTACCTTGGCTTCGGCTTCCAGCGATCCGTCGGATTGCGTAAAGAACGGATCTTCAATGGAGGCTTTGCTCGACGGCAGCGTGTTTGCTACCTTGGAGAAGGCAGTCTGGTTCTCTGCATTGGTAATAAAGGCGGCAAATTCCACCGCTTGTTCGGGGTTTTTGGATTTCTGTGGCACAACGAGATCCATGGAATTGGAGAGCCGCAGGTTCGCTTTGCCCGTTGGGAGCGTTACTGCAATCGTATTCTTGTAAACATCCGGTGCAGATTTCTTGATAAAGTTAATAAAGGTTGGACCCGACAATTGAAAAGCGACCTGCTCCCCGGAAAAATACTGGATCTGCTTGCTGAATTCCGCATCCTCCTTCAGCACCACGCCTTCGGCCATCAGATCACGCATTTGAGCGATCATCGCCTCTGCTTCCGGCGTATTGAAAGCGGCGGCCGTTTTGTCCTCATTTAAAATCGGAATGCCGTCGATTGGAAATAGCTTGGAGACAAGCTGCTGCGCATAACCGGCCACTCCGGTCTTTTCATGGACCTGACGGGCCCACTCCACAAGTTCCTCTCGGGTCTGCGGCGGATTTGCCGGATCAAGGCCTGCCTCCTTCACCAACTTGGTATTCATGAACAGCACTTCGGTACCTGTGTACCAAGGAAGCGCGTAAGCTTTGCCATCCAAAACAGTAGAATTATAAATGCCTTCAAAGTAACTCTTCGCTTCCTCATCTGTCAGGTATTCGCTCAGATTCAGCAGCGCTCCCTTACTTCCCAATTGACTGGCAAATTCGGTATTGAGGTTCACCACATCAGGGCTTTTGCCACTGGCCGTACTGGTCAATAAACGCTGTGAAATGGCATCATATGGATAGTCCTTCCACTCGACCTTCACGCCAGGATGACTGCTCTCATACTTGGCAATCAATTCATTGAAGTAATCGTTGAACGTTGGCTGTAAAGCAATCGTCCAAAACTCCAGCGTCACCGGCTTTCCCGCTTCCGTACCCGTCTCCCCAGTGCTTCCCGGACTCGGCGTACCAGCCGTATTGTCATTTCCTCCGCAGGCGGCAAGCAGCATAGACATCATAACGACTAGCAGCAAAGATACGGTGAAGCCCTTTCTGTTGGTGGTCACACAACATTCCCCCTCAGTTTGGTATAAGACGGGAGCCGGCGCTTACGTCAGATATCCTGGCTAATTACTCCATCTTTCCAATGGAGTATATGCAAACTCTGGAGTTAGAATGAAGTATTCTTCCAGAAATTAATAAAAAAAAAGAAATAATTTTTCTTTTAGGCTACAAAAACACAAAAAACAAGCCAGTTCGATCCGTGAAAGGACCAAACTGGCTTATTTGTTACAACTATATGTATAAGACAAGGCTGCAATTAAGCCGTCTCATGCTGTTTCTTCGGCTCTGCTTCATAGACTTGGGTATGTTCATTTTCAGCTAAAGCCCATTCTACCGTGCCAGGTTTGCGTATTTTCCACATCCAGGCCTGTACTTGAAGTGATCTCTTAACCCATGCGAGGGACGCACAACGTTGCTCGGAACGAACTGATAATCCCCAGTGAATAACGCGTGCGAGCCATCGGTTCACATACTCATTATGAGAACGTACAGATGGCAATTCATCGCGGAACAGTCGCTGTTTTACATCCATAGGAGGCTGCCCGCATGTCCAATAATGAAGCAACGCTGCCAGGCTATATATGTCTGACATCGGTCCCTGACTGGATTTCTCCGAGTAGAACTCCAGCGGGGAATACCCGGCCGATGTAAAGATCGCCTGTTTTTCCCCGGATTGTACAGGCCAACGAGCTGCTGAACCGAAGTCCAGCAGTTTGGGCGTACCGTCTTCCATCACCATAATATTGGATGGCTTCACATCGCGATGAAGAATTCCCTGCTTATGAATGTAGTCCAGTGTATCTACCAGCGGGAGCAATGTCTCCGTGATAAATGCCGCGTCCAGCGCATGATTTCGCTCAATCAGATATTCGGTTAAGGTTACCCCTGTACAATATTCCATAACAAGATACCCTGTGTCATTTTCTTCGAAATGATCCACATACGACACAATATGAGGATGATTCAATGTCGATAACAGCTCTCCTTCTACCAAAAATACAGCAAGAAGTTCCTGATACTGACCACTGAAACCTCGTGAAGAACAGAACACTCCCCGTTTGTCAGCCTGACGTGCTGCAAGCCTCTGGGGGAAAAACTCCTTGATCGCTACCTTTGCACCTGTATTCCGATCTCTTCCTGCATATACAATAGCCAGCTCACTGCTAGCCATGAGATGTCTTACCTGATATGTATCGTTTAAAATTACATTGCGCTGCAATGCCATTTTGCAATTGTCCTTTTTCATAACAGACCCTCTTTTCAACCTTGTCGATCGGAAGACTTGCCGCATGTTGCATCATTTGGTCCAACCAGACAGGCGTTTCATCGCCAACCATGTATATAAACCAAATGATGCAATTTGAATCACAACCATGCGGAAATATTAAAAAAAATTCTAAATTTAATAATTCTTCTGTAAAAATTGCTGAATTTCTTGGTTCATCTGCATCAACACGTCTTGAGATGGAAAATGACCTGTGTCGTATTTGATTGCTTTGACATTCGGAATAATCTTCTGAGCTCTTTCAATGACCTTATCTGCCGGGAAAAAGACATCCTTTTCTCCCACCAGCAGCAGTGTTGGCGATGTATAATTCACCAATTCGTCCTGCTCCGTAAGCTTGGGCATATCCTGCTCCAGACTGACGTATTTGAAGATTTTCCCGATTATATTTTTATCTATTTCTTTCATACAACTGCATGACATGATATCCGCGATCTTTTGCAAAGAAGTTGGAGAAGAAGTCATTTTGTACGTTACGAGTGGCAACACGATATCCTGAGCCATTTTAATTTTGGATCCTACGGCCAGTCCAGCGGGTGCTACCAGAACAGAACATGCAATTCGGTCCGGAATGTAAGTTGCCAGTCTTAGGATAATTCCGCCTCCAAAGGAAGGACCGATAAACGCACTTTTTTCGATTTTGTAGTGATCCAGCAAATCAGAAATCCACAAAGCCAAACTATCAAACCTTGCCGAAATTCGTGTTTCTTCACTGTAGCCTGGATGACCGATCGTATCCGGCGCGATAATCCGGTAATCTTTGAAAAGAGAAGAGAACCATGACAACGTCATCGGATTCACACAATTTCCGCCCTGGAGAATAAATAGCGGCTTACCGTCTTCTGGACCTGTTAATAAAACATGCGTTTGTCCAAAACGTGTCTCGACGTACTCTCGTGTAAAACCTTCGCCCAATTGCTCAACATACGCTTCGTATTCCTCAAGTATGCTGCTCTTGCCTTCTTCACTTCTATAAATGGAACTCATGTCTGCCTCCTGCAAAGTATACTCTTTCAAGATTTTATGGATTTTAAGGTCCATAAATATAAGGTCCATAAATATAAAAGAGCCCGCTGATGACAGGCTCCTTCATATGTGTAACTTATCATAATGAACTGATTATAGAATGGAAACTGGAAATTGTAAACATCGTTTCTCATAGAAAATTAATAATACAGAAATTGTAGAGAATTAGGGCTATTTTCGGCCGTAATCTGCCTTGATTTCGCCCCACTGCTTGGTCTGCCATTTTAGCACTTTATTGCTATACGTATTCGTTCGGAGCCACTGCTCAGCACGGTCAATCATCAGCCAGATCTCTTCGGTGGAAGCATCCCTTGCGAGCGTGGTGGACACCGCTTTTTGCTTCAACCATTTCATCGCATTGACGGAGTCCGTATATACCGTCTTACTACTGCCCTCTTTTTTGAGATACGCCAAGGCATGTACGATGGCCAGAAATTCCCCAAGGTTGTTTGTACCTTTGGAAATTGGCCCAACGGAGAAAATAATCTCACCCGTGCGGGTATCTACGCCTTTATATTCCACCGGCCCTGGATTCCCACGCGTACCAACATCAACCGAGATGCTGTCATAGTCAATTTCTGCGGAGGTCTCCATGCCCGCACTTCTTCCGCTACTGCCAGACTTCGTCTTCGAAGAAGCGCCTGAACCACTGGCACCCGTACCCCAGTTTCCTTTCCATCCTGCACGATATGCCTCTTCGGCGGCAGCTTTCGATTCATACGATTTATATTTTGCTCCGGTAAAATGATCCGTTTGTGCTTTGCATTCCGACCATGTGCTATATACGCCAGGCTGCTTTCCTGCCCAGACGACATAGTATTTCTGCTTTGCCAATATGACCCGCTCCTTCGTTTGCTGCATTCAATTCCTTATTGTAAACGATAGGGAGGTGAGATTGAAAGAAGCGTGTTTATCTTATTCCTGCACTTGATACCTCCATTTCTTCAACATGTCTAATGCTACTTCCAGGAGCTTGCTTTGGTTATGTGAGATTTGCATTTCAATAATTGTTTGACACCTAAGGTTTTGTAAATCCGATAACTTATCCATCATTTGCTCCAGCAACATGAATGACTGCGCGCTCACTTCCAGACTGGAATCACCGATAAATGGAATAATGTTCTCAATATGTACTATGTAATTCAGGTTTTCAAGAGCGTATAGCAATGTGCCTCTGCTTCCTGATGTCTTGGAGTCTGTGATGACTTCAATTAACGGTTCGACTGCTCGATCATCTCCAATGTCAGATAAAGCGATAGCAATTGTGTTGCGTAGTATGGCGTTGTCCGTAGATTTCAGGAGTTCAATCAAGAAAGCGAATTGAGTTATATCCTTTTTTTCACCAATATATGATATTTGTTTAACAACGCCTTCCATATCTCCTTGGGAAAGATGCTTTTGTATCATGTTTGTATACATTGTACGTTGTATCACTCCTCATTTAGTTAGAAGAAAGCTCTCCATAATAATATCGGTCATTTCCTTATTTTAGGATGTAGTATAATGGTCCTTATCATGCCGGGACTATTTTCCTTATCCACATCTCTTGTCCTAAGCAATTGTATATTTCAACCAGATCAGGAACAGGCTAAGAAATAGACACATGATTTGCTACAGAAAGGAATACAACCAATGGACTGGATATGGAAATCCATCTTGCTTGTACTGATTGGCATGATTCTGCTGCGGATTGCTGGACGTAAATCCATCTCGCAGATGAGTGTAGCCACAACGGTCATTATTATCTCGATTGGTACAACGATCGTGCAGCCCATTGCGAACCATGAGTTAGGCAAAGCGATCGGGTCAGCGACGGTATTTATCCTAATGCTTCTGATCGTTGAACAATTACAATTGAAGTATAATTGGTTTGAAAAACTGATGAGCGGAAAATCGAAGGTTGTTGTGGAAGATGGGAAGTTGAATCTGCCGAATTTGAAACGCATGCGCTTCTCCGTGGATCAATTGGAGATGCAGTTGCGGGAAAAAGGGATTACAAGCATTGCCGATCTGGAAACGGCTACGATGGAACCAAACGGGCAACTCGGTTACGTGCTCAAACGGCACGCACGCCCAGTAACCATAGGCGATTTGGAAGCACTCCTGAAGCAAGGTACGTGGCCCACGGAATCCAAAGAACTTTTCCAAGAGGTCATCCAGGATGGACACTCGCGTCCAATTGACTCCAAGATACAGTAAATGAAATAGTTGAACAGATATAGAGATGGCTGGCCGCAGGTGGCCCCTTTCTACAGCATGTAAAAAAGACACCCGAATGCCTTCAGGTGTCTTTTTTTGCCTTAATCTGCAATCCGTTATGAAATTAGGATTTGGAGGTAACTTCCGTTTTGACCATGTGGTCCGGAATGTTGTTATTGGCAATGATTTCTCCAAATGGTCCAATAAAGGAATGATCGCCACTTTCTCCATGTTGCGAGTACTGAAGCTTTGGAAATAACAGCTCCGCGGTACGATAACATTCTTCCAGATGCGGATAACCGGATAAAATGAAGGTCTCGATCCCCAGTTCTTCATACTCTCTGATTCTGGCTGCGACCTGATCGGGATCACCGACAAGTGCGGTTCCGGCACCACCTCTAACCAAGCCGATGCCCGCCCACAGATTGGGGCTAATCTCTAGGTTGGAACGATCACCATTATGCAGCTTGGCCATTCTCTGCTGTCCTACGGAATCCATGCGAGCATAGATCTTCTGGGCAGCGGCTATCGTCTCCTCATCCAGGTGGGAGATCAGTTCATTTGCGGCCTTCCATGCTTCATCTGCGGTCGGACGCACAATAACATGCATGCGTATGCCAAAACGAATGCTTCTTCCTTTTTTCGCAGCCAGCTCCCGCATTTGATGAATTTTGGCTTGTACCTGACCCGGAGGCTCACCCCACGTTAAATACACATCGACATGGTCCGCTGCCACTTCCATTGCGGCATCCGAGGAACCTCCAAAATAGAGTGGGGGATGTGGCTTTTGGATGGTCGGATACAGGACGGAGCCACCCTTAACCTTCAGATATTTGCCTTCATAGTCAACCGCCTCTCCCTCCAATTCCTTGCGCCAAATGGTCAGAAATTCATCGGCTAACGCATAGCGCTCATCGTGGTCCAGGAACAGCCCTTCTCCTTCAAGCTCAATTGGATCTCCACCAGCCACCACATTGATCAGCAGCCTTCCTTTGGAGAAACGATCCAGGGTTGCGGCCATGCGTGCAGCTGTGGTTGGCATCATCAGACCTGGACGCGCAGCGACAAGAAACTTAAGCCTTTCCGTGGAAGAAATCAGCGATGAAGCCACAATCCACGCATCTTCACACGACTTTCCAGTAGGTAACAAAACACCGGCATATCCAAGTTCATCCGCGGCTTGTGCCACCTGCTTGCAGTAGTGATAACTGACCGCCCGGGCTCCTTCTTTTGTTCCAAGATACCTGCCATCCCCGTGAGTGGGAATAAACCAAAACAGTTCCATAGGTATGTCCTCATTTCTATCTTTATATTTTATTTTTCCGATTGATTTGGTATGTTTTATTTATTATGATAGCTATTATCCGTTGGATATCAACGATCAATTAGGCAGAATCTGACGGTTAAGCAACGCATTTGACCGATATGTTGCGAAATGTCTTATTAATCTACATTCCCAAACCATTTGAAGGCTCAACAAAGTTGATCAATCCGTTGTTTTCGAGGTGATGAGAAGTGAATGAATCCCGATGAGTGGATCGAAGAATTTTACGGACCCGTGTGATGATTTCCGAAGCTTTCCTGAAAATTCTGCCACAGAAATGCTTTACCGAAATTAGTGTCGTGGACATCGTCGAACAAGCGAATATCAATCGCTCTACCTTTTACGCCCACTTTCTAGACAAGGATGATTTATTGGATAGCATGGTGAATGCGAAATTTCAACTGCTTGAGCAGTTACTGGCGGAACGGAATGCTCACCTTGAGAATCTACCTTCATTTAATGAGCCAGATCCCATTTTTGCAGTATTGTTCGAGCATATATTGGAGCATGATGAATTCTATCGGGTGATGGTACTAATCAATCCTGCAGGGAATTTCAACAGTCGGTTGAATGAAGTGATTAGAGAGATGTTTTTGGATCGGATATCCCAATTAGGTATGGAACAAAAAGAAGTGCCTCTGGATATTTTGCTGGATTATATCAGCTTCTCCACCATTGGAATTATTCACAAATGGCTTGCTGACAGTAAGGTATACTCACCTCATTATATGGCTCTTCAATTAACCCGCATTGCCCTGTTAGGAACATATAAAGCGATGGGAGCATCGGTTTAGAGTGAGTGGCCCATCCTCTCCAAAAAAAAGTGATACATGGCATCTGAATAAACGTGACATTTGATACTTGAGGCTAGAACAAAAAGAACTGTCATTTAAGCATATATTCCGCTTAAAGACAGTTCTTCTTTTACTACTTATTCCATAATTGCCTGTGCAACCGGAGTTATAGTGGAAGAGATAATGAGAGAACATGTGTGAGTTTCAGCTAAGACAGTCCTTGTCTCACCGTGTACTCAAATAGGCAATACCCAAGCCACCGGTAACCGGATTTTCATAGATTTCACATTCCACGTCGAATACTTCACCAATCATTTCACGGGTCAAGATATCGGCGGGTTTGCCATGAACCACAATCTGTCCCTGCTTCACAACATAGAGGTAATCGCAATACTCTGCGGCGAGTTCGAGATCATGAAGGGCAGCCAATATGCCGATATCCAGACTCCGCACAATGTTGAGGATCTGAAGCTGATATTTGATATCCAGATGATTGGTAGGCTCGTCCAATATCAGAAATTCGGGCTGCTGCGCCAGCACTCGTGCGAGGACCACACGTTGCTTCTCCCCGCCGGACAGGGACACGTAATTGCGGTCCGCATGTCCGGTTAGATGTACCTTTTCCAACGCCTGTTCCACGATTTCATAATCCCGTTCATTATCCGTCTCCAGCAACTTCTTGTGAGGGGTGCGACCCATCATGACCATTTCACGGACAGTAAAATCAAAGCTCAATTCGTTAAACTGACCCACAACGCCCATATGCCTGGACACAACCTTGGGACTGGATTTCAAAATGTCCGTATCATCGAGAAATACTTTGCCTTGCTGTGGTTTGATCACTTTATAGATGCTCTTGAGCAGCGTTGATTTGCCACAACCATTCGGGCCAATCAGTCCGACGAATTGCTTGCCTTTTACCTGTAAAGAAATGTCCCGGATAATATCCGTGTTCAGCACCGATATGGATACATTTTCTACATTCAGTTTCATGTTTATTTTCCTCCAAAACCGTAGCCTTTTTTGACTAACATATACATAAACATCGGCGCACCAATCATCGCTGTAATGATCCCGATCGGCAATTCAACGCTGGAAATCAGTGATCGTGCAATAACATCCGTCCAGATCAGGAAGATGGCACCGAATAGTACGGATGCAGGCATGACTTTACGATGGTCCGATCCAACCAGCCCTCTCACAATATGCGGAATAATCAATCCAACAAAACCGATCATGCCGCAGCTTGCCACCATTACGCCGGTGACGAGAGCCGTTAACAGCATATACAACCTGCGATATACACTGAGATTAATCCCTAGCGTAACCGCGGCTTCGTCACCCAGCAGCATCGTATTAAGGACCCGAGATTGCAATAGGAAGAACAGAATGGCTACGAGCACAACGATGCTAATCAGCGGAAGCTTGTTCCATCCGGATGAGGCAAGACTGCCCATGGTCCAGAATGTTACGGTCTTGATGCCTTCGGCATTGTTAGCAAAATAAATGATAAAGTTCGAAAAGGCACTGCACAGCGCATTAATGACCATTCCGGCAAGCACCAGCTTGACCGATGTCATTTTCCCCCGAATACCTGCCAGAGCCAGGACCAGCAAGGACGCCCCCATGGCACCGGCAAATGCCCAGAAAGCCACCCCGGTCTGACCAAGCCAACCAATTGCGCCGAATCCAATCAGAATGGCAAACGTGGCCCCGAGTGAAGCTCCTGAGGAGATCCCCAGTATATACGGGTCTGCAAGTGGATTCTGCACGGCAGCCTGCATAACTGCACCACATAAAGCTAGCCCGGCACCGATAAACATGGCCATCAGTACACGCGGAAAGCGAATCTGCCAGATAATATCCGTAAAAGACCCCGCCTCAATCGGCGTAGAGCCGAATTGAAATCCGGTTAATTTGTACAACAGAATGCGATAAGACTCAGCGAGTGGAATGCTCACCTGTCCAATGGATACTGCAATTCCAACCGAAATAACCATTACGATGATTAAAGCGGCAATCAATACTGCAAAACCGGATTTGCTGTAAATCAGGGACTCCCTTTTTCCCATACGCTGCTTCTGAATTTGAGCCGTCTGTGCCATCTCTTCCCCCATCAATTCCACTTGAATTTGAATAATAAAAATTTAGCTGTTTACAAAGCATTTTCTCGGATTATAATTGAGAATGATTATCTTTGTCAATTTAAAAACATAAAGAAAAGGGGCTCGTCGCTAGATGAAATTCAAATTCAGAACCATTTGGTTCGCTTCTTTAAGTCTCCTGTTGCTCTTGCTTGCAGTATGTTCCAATGCATCCTCTTCCACCACTGCCACCCCCGCTGTGGAGGGAAGCAATTCATCCGAAACGGCAACACAAGTAGAAAATACAAGCAAAACATCCTATCCGCTCACGATTGAGAACTTTACCATATCAGGTGAAGGTGGCGAGTGGAAACCGAAATCACAAACATTCGAGAAAGCTCCCGAGCATGTCGTGGCCAATACCCAATCTGCTGCAGAGATGCTGATCAAGCTTGGACTGACCGATAAAATGGTTGGAGTCGCCGCATTGTATGGCACGGTTACTCCTGATGTCGCAGATGATTTTGCGAAAATTCCTGTCTTGTCCAAAGATTATGTGGGTAAAGAGCTCGTTGTAGGCGCAAGTCCGGATCTGGTGCTGGGACGTGGGGACCTCTTTGCAGACGCAGACTGGGGTGTAGTACCGTGGATGGCTTGAACGACATGAACATCCGGACCTTCCTGCAAACCACGAATCATCAAGGGACATTGGACAGCCTCTATAATGATATTGCACAGTTGGGTCAAATCTTCGATGTACAGGACAACGCCGCAAAATTCACAGAAAGTCTGAAAGCTCGTGTTGAAGCCATCAAGTCAAGTGTGGCGGATCAATCTGAGCATCGTTTTGCCTGCATCGTCCCTGCTACGGAAGACACGATTACTGTGAGCAGTATGCATAATGATACGTATCAGTTGGATGCACTGAGCCTGTTGAAACTGAAAAATACATTTGATGGCGTGCAAGGCGAAGTCAGTGTGGAACAGCTAATCACGGCAAACCCGGACTACTTGCTCTTATCTGCCTATGCCGGTTCCCCGGATATCGACAAGCTGATTCAAAATCTGTATGCCAACCCTGCACTGCAAAGCATGAATGCCATCAAAAACAAACAAATTTACGTAACAGATTTCAGTCAGTTCTGGGGTTATGGATATCAAATTCTGGACGGCATTGAGAAGATGGAACAGGAAATGAAAGCAAATCCGATTAAGTAATTGCAGGGCTTTGGCTTGTGATATTGTAATGTAATGAAATAAAAGCAAATGAGTAGGAGAAGACATTCTCACTGCTCATTTGCTTTTACGCTGTGCCTACGATGAGTCACTTATGACCGAGTGGCACCACTGGAGTCCAGAAGAGGTGTATTCAAATGATGGAATATGGAGATTAAACCTTGGCAAACTGATTCATTATCATTTCGGCGGCCCGCCTATAACTACCAGCCTGCCATAAAGATTCACCGATGAGGCAAGCCTGTTGTTTTTTATAAAGCTGGGATTGCTTAATACTTCTCCTAATGCCTCCTCCAATCAGCTGCATCGAGGCTATACTTATTTAAAGTGATAACCCGCTCCCAACTACTGTACCCGATTGGCTACAAGAGGATGATCCAACGTTAATGGAATCATCACCAACGGAAAAGTAATAAAGTGCCTTACTAGTATTGTTCATTCCGCATGTGTTATAAAAACATCCGTACGCTGTAAACATATCCACCTGGGCAATGTATGCTTGATGATAAAATTAATATTTAACAATTCGATCAGCCACAGTCTTCAAATCCGTGTATCTTCCTGAAGATAGAACAACATTCACCGACAAATCCCCTCATGTTTCAAAGCAAAGCTGATAGAGTTTTCCTTCCTACATATTTTTCTTTTTGAACATATACATGACTGCTATGAGGATATCATACGAATCATTTACAGAGGAACTGCCCCACGGTTTGTCAATCCGCCATTTATAAAAAGACGCTTTTGATAATTTTATTAACTTGATTAAGGTGAAATATTTTTACAATAGAGAGTTCTTAGAGAAATCGTTAAGCAATTGTTCTAGAAGTACTTGCTCATTAAGATACAATTCATTAAAGAGAATCATCAATTTTTGAGAACATTTCTTATCTTGCGTTAATGCATATTTCATATATAAATTAAGTATATTTTGACTTTTATTCTCAATATTCTTAAAACCTTCTGAGAACACAGGGTTAAGATCATAAAGTTTGTTTTCCTCTATATATTTTATTCTTGATACCATGAGTTTTTTATAATCGTAAAGCGTATAAAGTGGTCTAACATCTAATTGAGTACTGTCCTCCAAATGTAAAGAATAATATTCTATTAATTTTGGTAAAATGTCTATTCCGTAAGTCCACTCTGAATATGATTTATGACTATAAAAGGATTGATAATTTAAGGATAGATTTTTTGATTCATAATATTCTTTGATTTGTTCCGCAACAAATTTCATATCAAATTGATATGATAATCCTTGATGATGTTTTGGATGTAATTTCAGCAAGTGCATATAGTTAACATGTTGAGTAACGTCACTATCTATATGAGTTTTCCCAAAATCATAAAATGACTTCTCTATATCTGAATATGAAACATAGGTAGATTTATATTTTCTATTTTCTAAAAAACCAGAAATATTAAAACGTCTCTCGTTATCATCAAATCCATATATAAATATTGCATGTGGAAATGTGAACCTTTGATAAGCTGGCGAGCCTGGAATGTAATATTCATTTACATGAAGCCATATGTAATTATCTTGTTGAACTTGTTCTTTTAAGAACTCAACTATATCTGGAATAAATTTCAATATTGTTGACCTCAATATTCTTTGAGTATCTGTAAAACACGGATGAAAATGATGTTCAGGGGATTGTGCATAATAATCTAAAAAGCAATCTTTCCCAGATTGCATTAAACACATATTTAAATAATTGCTATAAATCCATGGAAGGCAATTCTCATTAGCTGATATGATTGAAAAGTAATAGGCATGTTGCGGGTAATTCGAAACAATTGGATATTGTATAGGAAGCACTTTCTTATTCACAAATATCACTCCTTTTATGGGTATTTCCATTTATTTGATTAAGATTCACATTTCATAATAATAATAATCAATATATTCCATATTCTAACACCTGAGTTATATGAGATCCATATGATAATGTTAGCATTCATACGATTATCTTAGGCTTCAATGCTGATTATGATGGCTACTAGATACAGCGTAGATTCTTTCCTTTACATCTGTAAGAGCTTTTTTAGCATTTCATTTTCCGCTTCAAGGCATTTGAGCTTCACTTCTGGATCTTCGGGACGTTCGAGCTCTGTCCTTTCCTGATCCATAAATTTTGCCTCGTTTTTCTACAAAATTATATTCCAACCCTTTTTAAGGTGTAGATCGACTGTCTTATTCATAAGTTGTTCCCTATGTAAAAGACATTTCTAAAAAAAGACCTACCTAGCTTGAAGAAGGTCATCTCTGTACTTTACAGGGGAAGTTCCATTGGTATCTGTAGTGGTTATAGTTGTATATACTTTGATTCCTCGTTTCACCTCAATTAATGTCGTGTAGTTCTTTAGTGAAGATTCATTCTTGAAATGACCAAAGAACGATTCCTGAGGAGAATAATCCCATAAACCACTCTTTATTTGTAATTCATTAAATCAATAACATAAATTTAACTTTATTATTAAAATGCGGATTATTGTAGCCGGAACCTTGATCAGAATGAAGACATTCTTAGTCTTCTTCAATCCTCGATTCTTCTGTAAGTGAAGCAAGGTATTTTTCACGAGATCCATGGTGATTCGTTCCGACACATGTTTAAGCCAGAAATTCATTAATGGAGCTTCCTTGATCGTAGACAGAATAGCTCGATTCCCTTTGCCAGAGAGTAAGTAGGTAATAGTGCTTAGCAGCACTTTGCTGGGGCACGCCCTGTTTGAAGTGACGTTGTAAAAGTTAGGCAGGGTCCGATGTTCGTGGGTCTTCTTCATCATTGGCTTGTACTATGGGCCGGCTTGCCTCTTGCAATGTGTACTGTGCGCATTGTTCTCTGTAACTGGCTCTCCACTGTGTTTTAGCTGCTTTGATGCAAGTCATTCCCTATAATCTAAAAGTCGAATCCACAAGTCTCAAAAATATCTCTGGGTAACTTTCCTTGCTGATTCGATGCAATAAAGAGTTGTTTGAACTCGTCTTTATATGTGATTCCTTTCGTAGATACGGAGTTCACATATGGGTTGGCGGTAAGTTTGTCTCACTTCTCGATCTGAATTTTTAGTCATTGAAATATCTCAGTTCCATTCTCTTTTTCTTGGTATACAACAAAAACACCCCATAGAGAGACTTTTTAAAATATCCTTCTTTTAGATATTTTTCGCGCAGTAAAGAGGCCACCTTTTGTAAAAGGCGCCCTCTGATCTGGTCAACGATTATTTGTGTTTATAAAACTCATGATACAGCTTCATCAGCGCCCTCTTCTCAATCCGTGATACATAGGAACGTGAGATGCCAAGTTCCTTGGCAATCTCGCGTTGGGTGCGTTCTTCCCCGCCTGCCTCCAGGCCGAATCGGCCAATAACAACTTCCTTCTCCCGATCATCCAAGATGTCGAGATTGCGATAAATCTTGCTTTTTTCAATCTTGAGTTGCACCTTATCTACAACGTCGTCGGCTTCTGTTCCGAGGATATCTATAAGGGTGATCTCATTGCCCTCTTTGTCCGTTCCGATTGGATCATGTAGAGATACGTCTTTGCGTGTTTTCTTCAGAGAGCGAAGATGCATAAGTATTTCGTTTTCGATACAACGGGCAGCAAACGTAGCGAGTTTGGTCCCTTTGCCTTGTTGAAAACTTTCGATCGCCTTAATCAAACCAATCGTTCCAATTGAAATCAGGTCTTCCTGGTCTTCGCCAGTATTGTCAAATTTCTTGACGATATGCGCGACGAGGCGCAGATTGTGTTCGATAAGCAAATTACGTGAATGTGCGTTGCCTTCAGCCATAAGGCGTAAATGTTTGGCTTCATCATCCTCAGCCAGTGGCTGGGGAAATGCATTATTTTTGACATACGAGACGAGCAACGTTAACTCTTTGATGAACAGGGCAATTGCGGTAAACAATCCGGGCACAGATGACACCTCCTGCAGTTTTACAACGATCTGGCCTGAGCACATGTGGGAACAGGGTCGATTTATTGTATGTAGGCGTGTGCCCAGAAGTGCACGTACACTTGAAAAAGGAAATGTTTCCGCGAAGATTTCATACACTCACTGAAACGATGGAGCCCACCTTTTGAAGGATGAGGAATTCTTTCTCGACACTATCGATAAAATACTTCTTCTCACCAAATATCACGACATCATTCTCGGCTAATTGAACATCGCTTTTGAAATAAATAAAATTGTCCGTTTCTCTGAACGCACCTTTGTAGTAGTACAAGTTGTCACCTTCTCCTTGGAAAAATGAATGATCTCACCTACTGTAACTACTATTCTTTTCGTTTAAAACACATCTTGTAAAGCATAAGCCCCATACCAGATGAAAAAATAAGATATCCAAAGAACAAGAAAAGTAAATAAATACCATGAAGATCTTCAGGAATCTGATTTACACCTTCAAACCATGCAGAACGAATAGGATACAATAGCGCTACCCAAATGATCAGCAAGATCAGAATATAATTAATTATTTTTCTCACAGTAACGATCCTTTCAGGTTCGAGTGGAAACTGGAAATAATAAATAGCAGCTCTTACAACGAAAGTAAAAAAGCCGCTAGATTAGCGACTTTCTATGGTACAATGTTTCCGCCCCGACACTTGGAGAGTACAAAATCAGCATCTTTTTCTAGTAATGTGAGATGGTTATGCCATGAATGATTCCCTCGGTTGAATTGGAGGCGAAATGGACCCGGGTATCCCCAAGACGATAGGAGAGTAAATATTCTTCTTGAATATCAGGGTTCACACCCTTTTGACCTTTTCCCAATATCTTCTCAATGTCACTGAAGGTTTTCATAGGGAGAGTTTTCCAACTCATATAAATATGGTCAAGACGGTCTGTGTCTCCCTCCCCAAAATTAAAGGAAGCATACTCTATCCCTTCAAATATCCAGAAAAGCCCTCCCATTTCCGGTTCATAATAGGGTTCACGATCTGAACTTTTCAGCGCTTTTGATACTTCTGCTTTCGTTTGTCCAAAACTTATATTTTCAAACCCCGGTATTCTCCCACTCTTCAACTCTTGAATGGAGTTTTTATTTAAATCAAAAAATGGTCTGCTCAGTTCAGACTGAATTTTGGAGAAAGGAACTTTTACCTCTATAAATCCGGCCGCATAAGGCCCAACTTCGTATGGATTAAATACCAAGACAATTCCTGTGTTTTGGTAGTAAAAGCTAGATGTATTCGACAAGGGAAAGTTATAAAAACTTTCCGGGAAAACATTCTCATTACTCTTTAGGTCTGATTCAATACCCTCAGCTAGATTAACAGCTTGTTTATTGGTTTGAACCACCTGGTTCAAGTAGAGGCGTTTTCCTGTTGTTAGATCATAATTATAAGTCGTTACTTCTTCATACCCGTGCGCGCCGCCTCTGAAATTATAATCTGTATATACAATAGATAGTAGGTTGTTTTGATTGTATTTAGTCTGTGCAGTGGTATTCCAGTAAAAGTAATCTTGCTGTTTTTTTAGATATGTATTCTGTATAGCGGCATTTACGGCATGGATTTTGAGTGTTTTATTTATTTTATCAATTACCTTTTGTTCGCCGCCAATAATTTGAACATACTTTTGCCCTTTATACGAGTAAATTTTTGTCGTTACTGTGCTCGACCCGGCTGCATTCGCATCACTTATTGGGATTATAAATAGAAACACCAATAAGAAGCTTATTAACATAGCAAATGTTTTGTTCAAATTGAAATCCTTCCTTCTAATTATTATGATATACCAATAATACTGTAACTTGGCTGGTTTGTCTTTTTCTAGTTGAAACTGTAATCCTTCCATAGAACAGCCTCCATCCCACACGTTAATGCGGAGTGAAGGCTGCATCTACCTGTCTATATTTAATTCACTGGTGCCGGCTCTACGGCATCGGCGATTTCCGGTACCCTCGTTTTGCGTTCCATTGTCACGCTAACGAATAATCCCACAAGTCCAAGTGCTGCAATAACTGCTGCATATAACGGTACCGAGATGAGCCCCGTATGCGTAATTGCAAACCCGCCCAAATAGGCACCACCTGCGTTGCCCAGATTAAAGGCTGAGTGACTCGACGTTGTCGCCAGCAGCGGTGCTTCGCGAGTCATATTCATAATTCGAATTTGCAACCCTGGCATAATACCAAAAGCCGCAACGCCCCAGCAGAAGATGGTGATTACCGCGAGATACGGATTATCCAGCGTCAACGTTAAGGCCGCCAACAGAACTGCCAATATACCGAAGTTAACCATCAAGGAAGGCATCAGCTTCCAGTCTGCCAGACGACCACCAAGTATATTACCCAAAGTAACGCCGACACCGAACAGTACCAGAATCCAGGTCACGCTCTGCTCAGCAAAACCACTAATATCGACAAGCATTGGTGTTATATAGGTGAACACAGCGAACAGACTTCCACAGCCCAGCGCACCAATCAGCAATATTAATAACACTTGGGGGCGAACCAGATTCCGGAATTGCTGGCCAAGGTTTGCTGGCGGTCCCTGCTGAATCACCGGAATGAAACGAATGATACCAATCAATGAGATGATGCCCAGAATGGTAATAGCTCCAAACGATGACCGCCATCCTAGCTGCTGCCCAATGAAGGTACCAAACGGCACACCGATAATGTTGGCAATCGTTAATCCAGCCAGGACTACGGATACTGCCCCTGCCCTTCTCTCCGGTGCAACCAATCGTGTTGCCATCAGCGAGCCTACACCCAGAAACGTACCGTGGGCAAATGCCGTTAGAATACGTGCCGAGATGAGCAACACGTAAGTTGGTGCAATAACAGACAATGCATTACCGATGATAAAAATACACATCAGCAGTACGAGCAGTTTTTTCTGGGGAATCTTGTGCGTGAACACGGTTAGTATAGGCGCACCCACCGCCACACCAAGCGCGTAGCCCGTAATTAACTGCCCTGCTTGGGGGATACTCACATTCAAATCCGTCGCTACATTGGGCAGAAGGCCCATAATAATAAACTCTGTCATGCCAATGGCAAAAGCCCCTACCGTCAGACATAAAAGGGATAAAGGAAACGCCCCTCGTTTAGCAGATTTCGTAACTTGCGATTCCGTTTGAGATGAATCTGTCTTACGCATATGATGTTCTCTTCTCCTGTCTCTTCTATCTAGCTTCCGCCTTTGACCACAATGCCTCTGACAATTCGCCCAGCGTATCCTGCATGGCCAGCTTCTCTCGCCAGTGTGCCGGAATGCCGCTTAATCCATAATACGCTCCGGCGATTTGCCCATATACCGCTCCCGTGGTGTCCGCATCATCACCCAGATTCACTGCGAGCAGCGCACCCTCTTCGAAGGTCGATGATCGATGGAATGCCCATAACGCTGCTTCAAGTGAACGAACAACATAGCCGCTTCCCTGAATATCAGGCGGTGCTTTATCCCGGTATGATCCTTGGACAATTTCTTCAATCGCTGGTGAAAAAGATTTCTCTTCCCTCCACTGACGGCAGGTATCAGGCCGTAACATGACATCCTTGTCCGCTCCGCGCAGTCCTGCAACCAATATTGCCGCCAGTACTTCACATGCTTCCACACTTTCAAGGGCGGCATGTGTCGTTCTGGAACTCAACCCAGCATACCTCACTGCTTGATCCGGCTGGTTGGCATATGCCATGGCTACAGGTGCGAGCCGCATGATTGAACCATTCCCCGCAGTCATCGGGTTGGTTGAACCACTATACGCTTCACCGGTTGCTGCAAACCGTTCAAGGGCACCCCGAGTAGCCCCGCCAATATCAAAGCAGGTTCCCGTACTGCTCATATAACCCACCTGATACCAATTCGTATATCTGCGCATCTGGTCCCCGGGATCAAAGTTCTCTTTTCTCACCAAGCTTTCTGCCAGACACAGGGCCATCGACGTATCATCCGTCCACTGTCCAGGCGCCAGATCGAATACCCCGCCGCCCACAATATCGGTAACAGGCTCAAATGTGCCGGGACTGCTGAATTCCACTGTGGTTCCCAGTGCATCTCCCGCGGCAAGCCCAATGAAACAACCTTGGAAACGATCCTTATGCAGCATCGTTGATCCCTCCTCCGCGATTTAACTCTCAAATAACTTCTTCCATTCTCCCACATGGCTTGATATGGCGTAAAGAATTTTAATAGGTTCACACTGAAAATACAGGTTTTTCAGTACACCGCTTACACGCAAAGGGTATAACGCTTTTCCACTTTTATCATTTTCTGAAAACATCTCATCCATGTGCAAATTTTCCATGTAAACAATCATAACGCGCTTGACCCTTCCGTTTGTCCTATGTTACGGTTTTATTAGCTTATACACCTTTTTTTCCCAAATTAATATTTATAACTTTGCTTTCACGTCAACTAATGTACCGCAAGTTAAAAGATTACGGTGTGTATTTGCAGAGAAATTCATTTAGCTTTATCCCAAAACTAATTCTGAAACAGGAGGAACAAATTTATGATTAAGGCACTGATTTTTGATTTCGATGGAACGATTATTGATACGGAGACAGCATGGTATGTTGCTTTTCGTGATGCCTACAAGGAACACGGCGTAAACTTAACCCTGGAGATGTACTCGCAATGCATCGGTACCAGTCTGAAAACATTTAATCCTTATGAGTACCTCATCACAGATTTGAATCTTCCGATCGATCGGGAAGCGTTCAGGGAATCTGTTCAGCTGCATCATGCAGCATTAATGAACAAAGAACAGGTAAGACCCGGTATCCAGAACTACCTTGATGCTGCACGCAAAGCTGGATTGAAACTTGCTGTCGCTTCAAGCTCCAAACGAGAGTGGGTTGAACAGCATCTGGAGCAGCTCAAGCTGAAGGATTACTTTGAAGTCATTCGCACCGCAGATGATGTTGCCCATGTGAAGCCTGATCCTGCATTGTACAATCAAGCACTTGAAGCCCTTGGAGTAACTGCAGACGAAGCCGTAGCGATTGAGGATTCACCTAACGGCGCGCGTGCAGCTGCTGCGGCTGGTATTCACTGCGTTGTCATCTCGAATACCATTACCGGGACACTTGATTTCGATATGCCTCACCAACGGCTGTCATGCCTGACCGACCTCGAATTTAACGATTTGATTTCGAAACCACTCGTCACTACGGTCTAAAGACTGAACGAATTTCGCATTTCAAACTTTAAAGGGGGAGTTCACACATGAAAGCTGTACATTTTGGTGCGGGCAATATTGGCCGCGGATTTATCGGTCATATGTTGTCCGCTTCCGATTATGAAGTCTGCTTTGTCGCACGTAACCCGAAGAAAATCGCCATGCTTCAAAAGAGGCAGGAATATCCCATTACCCTCGCAAATGCGGATCAGGATACAACGATTGTGAATAACGTAACCGCCATTAGTGTCGGCGAACAGGATCGCGTTGCTGAAGTGATTGCTTCAGCAGATCTGATCACAACAGCCGTCGGTGTATCGGCGCTGGAAGATATCGCTGAACCGATCGCCAAAGGCATCTATCTGCGTATGAAAAATAATAATTCTGCACCACTTCACATTATCGCTTGCGAAAATGCCATCGGAGGCAGCACTCGGCTGAAAAAACGGGTATATCCGTTTCTGGATGTAGAAACCCGTGAAAAAGCAGAACGTTATGTCTCATTCCCCAATGCAGCGGTTGACCGCATCGTCCCCGCTCAGGATCATAAAGACCCGCTGCAAGTTACCGTTGAGCCTTTCTATGAATGGGTGGTTCATCGCCCTGCACTGCTGGAAGGATTTAAGGAAATTGAAGGTGTGCACTACGTGGACTCTCTTGAACCTTATATTGAGCGCAAAATGTTTACGGTAAATACCGGTCACTGCGTTGCCGCATACTTCGGATATCTTGAAGGATTTAAGACGATCCGGCAAGCTATGAGTCATGCACCTCTTCGTGCCAAGGTACGCAAAGTGATGGAAGAAACCGGAGCCATGCTCATCGCCAAGCACGGTTTTAATCCACAGAAACACAGCAAATATATCGATACGATTCTCGAACGTTTTGCCAATCCGAACCTGACGGATCAGGTAACACGGGTCGGACGTTCGCCCCTTCGCAAGTTATCGCCTTACGACCGGCTTGTTCGCCCAGCGATGCAGGCCAGCGAATTCGGAATTGAAATTCCTCATTTAACTTCCGCTATGGCAGCCGCGATGCTGTTCAATCATGAACATGACGAGGAAGCCATAAAGCTCCAACACCTGATTCGCGAAGATGGCGTCTCTGCCTTCATTCGTGAGCGCATGGGAATTCCCGACGAACATCCCGTTCATCAGCATGCCGTTGCCCGTTATGAAGAGCTCAAAGGGCGACAGGAATCAACCATCTTAACCTGATTAACAATAGGTCAATGGGTTTGATCCCGCAAACTGAATAGACATACGAACAAAAAGCCGGGAGGAACCTATGCTTATCGCATCGTTCCTTCCGGCTTTTTCAAATTCACGACATACCTATTTAATATCGAAGCACGCTTACTCGTTCATGATGGAATTGATGGAGGCATAAACCATAGGCAGGAAGCCCTCTGAAGGTTCGCCAACCGGTGCATGGATATGGAAAGCGAAGCCATTGCCATCCAGCTCTTTTACGATGAAATACTCTGTTTTCTTATTGTTTTGAGACATCATGAACAATTTTGCCTCTTTCATCGGGCCGTTGCTAAGCTTTTCCTCACTTAATTGCTTGACCGCTCCGGTTTCTGACAGCTCTTTCTTCGCATCCACTTTCAGTTCCTTCAGGTTATAATCCGAAGGCAGCTTGTCAATCTCTACCTCGTAATCCGGATCAATCTTCATGGTCAATTCATGATCATCCGCATCGTAAACCATTGGTTCAAACACATATAATGAATACCCTTTGCCTTGAGCCAGTGTAACCGGGCGCTTTTCGGTCATGCCTTCCACGGTCACTTCCAGCTCGGATGTTTTGGCACGATTAGATGTAACATTACCACCTGCATTCGTACCGTTACCATCATTGGACTCGACCTTGGCGATTTCCGTAAGCACCAGCTGTTTAATCGTTGTATCGCCTTGAATGGCTTTCTCTACATATTTGAATTGAACGGAATCTTCATCGTCAATGTCATCCAAAGATTTCTGCAGATCTTCACCCACCTGGAAAGACATCGGTTCCTCTTTCACACGAATTTCAACCGTGTGCGGATCTGCCCATCCAGTCAAAATGCCTTCCGCTTCAATCACAGCACTTTCCTCAGGCTGCTTCCCTGGTGCCGGTGTCTGTTCTTCTGTATTATTCGCGGGTGGCTGAGCAGTAGGGCTACTATTGCCGCAGGCCACAAGCGAGAATCCCATAACCAAAACAAGTAATGATGCACTAATATTCATAGTATTTCGCATATGAACACCTCCGTTAGCTTATACGCAATGATGTTTGTCCATGTTGCCTGACTTGTTAACTTGACAGCTTAGTATTACTTACACGGCTGACCCGTCGCTCAATCATCGAAAGTGTTCAATGCTCCTTTGACACCATGAATAGTCAGCCAGCTTGCTCCATTTGCACAAGTTTCGCGTTGGCTCCGTTAAAAGCTTTTGTCTGCTTGTTAAACTGCTGTCTTAACTCGGCAACTTTGGCATATTGGCTGTTCCGTTCCCGAATCGCACGTTTGATTTTGACCAGATTGGGCTCCACACTGCCTCTCATCAATCCATATAACTGCTCGTCCGCATCAAGGCTCTGCCTGTAGGAGGCAACAAACGCTTCAAATGACGCAGCTCTTTGCTCATACTGATCCAATACCGTGTGGGCTTGAGCCAGGTTCTCTTCCTTTTCAAAGGATAATTGATCCAACGAAGTTCGCAGCTCTTCCATCTGTTCTTTAGTCCGGCTCATCACCGCTTCAGCTTGTTCCAGCAGTGTTCTTCGCTCGGCAATATGTCCGTCTGCCTGATCGAGCAAGGCCTCCAGATTACTGTTTTTGTTCTTTCCTTTACTCAGTATCGATCCGTATAATTCCATGTCTTCCCGTTCATGATGAACAAGTTCCTTCAGGCTCTGGTTCATCTCCTGATCGGTAAGAATTAGTTGATTAACTTGATTTGCCGCAGGTTCCTGCGGCTTTCCGCAAGCACTGACAAGCAGAGCCAGCAATATGCTGACCCCGGCCAGAGCTATCTTTTTTCTTCTAAGCACCTCGGGGTGCCTCCTCTCTTGCAACTGCTATGTTGTTATTCTTACAAGCGGGTGTCTGCGCTAAAATTGGATACCCAATGAGCATTCGGATCGTAGACCTCAAACTCATAACCCCGATCTTCAAGCAGCTTCAAAATGCGTGGCAGTGCCTGTACCGTTTGCTCGCGCTCATGCATCAGAATCACTTCCTTATCCCGATGCACACTGCTGCTAACCCGCTCCACGATTTTGTCCGGCTGACCTGGAAGATTCCAGTCGAGGGAGTCGGTGGTCCAATCCCACAGTTTGAATCCGGCCGCAGCAATGTCGCCCCTGAAGTCATCTCCGATCTGTGGGCTACTGCCATACGGAGCACGAATCAGATGCGGCGTAAAACCGATCAGATCCTTGACCATCTTCTGCTCCTTCTTGAACTCCTTCACAAAGTTAGAGGAGCTTCCGCTCTTATACAATTTGTTATAGTTATGTGTCATGCTGTGAAGCCCAGGATAACTGCCCTCTTTGACAAGCCGCTCCACTGCTTCCTTGTGTTGATTCAACTGACGTCCAATCATGAAAAAGGTTGCCTTTGCCTCATGCTGTTTCAAAATATCCAGCAGTTGATCGGTATATACACTTGGTCCATCATCAAACGTTATGTATGCCAGCTTGCGCACCTGACCCTGGAACCGCGCAGGTTCCTCTTTGGACTCCGGTGTCATTTCAATCATGCCAAGCTTGGTTGGCTGTTCAATCGCAGCTACTGGCGGAGGTGCTACATAATCCTTGATCCAGTGCGTCATGCCAATGAATGCATATGTTAAACCGATAATGAGCAGTGCCAGAAGCGCCAGCGCAGCACTCAGTCTCCCATACCGGATTTTTCTTCTTCCATGCGTCTTGGTTCGGCTTGTTCTATGCGGAATGCCGCCACTCTCTCCCGCTCTCTGTTGTTGAACTCTCACTTCCAGGCCACTTCCTTACTTTCATTTTTTCCCGATTATTGGTACATTATATCGTTTCATGTCTCTATATAGAAGATTAATAGAAAAATGGTCCTGGAGAATGACAGAATAGTTACAAGCCCGGTTACAATCTACTTATCTATTTCTTCTCTTATACTTTTCCTGCAGATGCATTCTCCTGTATAATAAATTGATTTACGCCATTTGACTTCAAGAAGGAGCTACATCCATGACTAGCTTGAACCGTGCCGGCAGGTCGATCTATCTGCTATTCTTTGTCGGCATTATTGCCATTTCGTTTTCTTCCATCTTTGTACGTTGGTCCACAGCGGACGTCGCCGTCATTGCGATGTACCGATTGTTCCTCACCAATCTGCTAATGCTGCCTTTTGTGTGGAAATATCGGCATGAGATGATGCGTTTAAACTTCAGACAGTGGGCTTTACTTCTCGCATCCGGCGTGATGCTGGCGCTGCACTTCCTGCTCTGGATGGGATCGCTTAGGCTCACGAGTGTAGCTAGTTCAACGGTCATTCTCGCTTTGGAGCCTATATTAATTCTTGCGGGTTCCGTCTGGCTGTTCAAAGCCAAAATCAACCGTATGATGATCATCGGTATGGGCGTTGCCCTGCTTGGATCGATCGCTATTGGAGCGGGAGATTTCCAGTTGGCAGGCACAGCGCTGCGAGGGGATATTCTTTCTTTACTCGGAACAATCGCTGTGGCGGTACACATGCTGCTAGGACAGTTTTTACGTGCCGGACTGAGTGCATTCTCCTATAACTTCTGGGTATTTTTCGTAGCTGCCTGTACGCTTGCGGTATATAATCTGGTTAATGGTCACCCATTTGGTGGTTATGCGGCTTCCGAGTGGGGAATTTTCCTATTGCTCGCAATCGTGCCAACAATCTTTGGACATTATCTCTTCAACTGGCTGCTTCAGTATATGAATGCTACAACGGTATCGATGGGGGTACTGGGGGAACCTGTATTTTCCTCTCTACTGGCCTGGATGCTACTCGGTGAATCCCTCAATGGGCTTCAGTTGTCTGCCGGGGTTGTCATTATTTTCGGGGTATGGATCTTCATTCGATATGGCAAAACCAAACCACAGCCCATCCCCTCAGATGCTCCTGTAGCTGGAAAAGGGCCAATCGAACCTACAGTGGTGTAACTTGTGTTTGTATTCGAATATTTGTAAAAAAACAACCGGAACCTGTGAACCTGCATTACGCAGATTCCGGTTGAATCCATCCCACTACATATAAGGCGGTGTGTTTTCATGAAAAATATTGTATCCATGCGCTGGCTGCTCGCCAGAATGTATGAACCCGATGTCGTCATTGCCGATTGCCGATTCCTACTCGGTCAACCGGATGCCGGACGACAAGCTTACGAGGCTGGACATATTCCAGGTGCTGTCTATCTCGATCTGGAAAAAGATTTGTCCGCTCCCGTATCTGCGCACGGAGGACGTCATCCGCTTCCAGATCCGGCTGCACTGGCAAGTCGCCTCTCCAAAGCCGGCATCGGCTCGAATGCACGCATTATTGCCTACGATGACCAAGGCGGCATGAACGCATCGCGATTGTGGTGGTTGCTTCGTTATCTGGGACATGAACAGGTGTATGTCATGGACGAAGGGTTCTCTGCCTGGCAGAATGCCAAGTTTCCAGTGACTACGGATGTGCCGATTCAGATTCCGGCTTCGTTTGAGGTGAACATCCAGCCGCTGATGCTGGCTAGTGTGCAGGATGTGCAGCAAGCCTCGGTAACTGGCAGCGCTGTGTTGATCGACTCCCGCGATGCCCGCCGTTATGCGGGGCTGGAGGAACCGATCGATGCCAAGGCCGGACATATTCCGGGTGCGGTGAATTATTTTTGGAAAGATGTGCTTGGTGCAGATGGTCGCTGGTCTGGTGTTGAGGCATTGGAGGAGCGGTTCGCGAAGCTCGATAAGGATGGGGAAATTATCGTGTACTGCGGCTCCGGCGTCTCGGCTTGCCCGAATGTGATTGCGCTGGAGGAAGCGGGATATACGAATGTGAAGTTGTATTCCGGAAGCTGGAGCGACTGGATTAGTTATGAGGAGAATCCGGTGGCGACTGGGGAAGAATAAGGACTAAGAGCCCACGTCAAACGTGGGCTCTTTTTGTGCTTCATTATATCCATGTAGAATTTTAGATGCTTACATTTCCGACTTCTGTAACGTTCAGATTCAGTTTATGTTTTCGGCATACTTCGTAAAAATCTTTTGAAATAATGGGTTTGAAGATATTTATATAATCCAGCATAAAAAATTCATGCTCGCCAATTCGCTCTTCATGAAGGCAGATTCGAGCTACAACTTTGACGATCTTACGTGGAGGCTGTTGTACAGTTGCAGCAATGACCGTTTTGCGCCCATATTCCGAACGTTCATAATCGAAAACATCCAAACGATCAAGCTGATGTGCAAGCCAATATTTTTTTTCAACCGAACGACCGTCGTGGTAACACACACTTGTCGGAATAAACTGTGTGTTTGTTTTAGTTTCCTCCAACAGCGTTTTAAAACGATCTGATACGTGTCTCGTTCCTGTGATCGTCTCAAAATAATCTACATTCAGGTTGCGCACCGTAGACAGTAACTCAACATCTGCCGTTGTCCCCTCTGGCAGCGGATTCTCTATGGCCAAATAATTCATATCTAATTCGGGAGTGAAGGTCGTTCCGCCACTAATAAAACCTCTACGTGGATATTGAGATTCCAGAAAATAATAGTTCATAGAATGATATCTCCTTTCCGAATGAAGTGCTTTTCAATCAACTACAAAGAGGTTAAATGGCAGGGTTTACGAACATGGAGTTGTATTCCGAGAGCTGGAGCGAACGGATTAGTTATGAGGGGGATCCTGTGGCGACGGAGGAGGAATAGCAGAATTAAGCAAATATATAGTATGTAATATAGAGTACATCTGTCATGTGGCGATGTACTCTTTTATTTTTCGTATAGTCCTAAAATCGGGAGAGTCGACAAGGGTCTAATTCACTTCTTGATTCCCGATCGATGATTTCACTTGCAGCCAGACGTGCAATCAGTGGCGCCAGCGTAATTGCAGAATGCATCACTGTTAGATAAAGTCCCTTTACGTGGTCTTGGAAGCCCACAATCGGATAGCCGTCTTCAGGCATTGGTCTCAACCCGACCTTTATGCTTTCCAGTTCCAGTTGATTCCCATCTTTCAGACTGCGACGCAACGTGTCGAACGCTCGCTTACCAACCGCCTCTGGTCCGTTTTCCTCCGACTCGTCGATATAATCTTCCGCAGCCAGCAGCGTATATTCTGTCAGTTGACGCGCTTCAAATTGAGCATTTGAGATTAATGTATGTATCAATTTATTCGTCGATTTCATCCGAATCAGAATGGAAGGCGACGACGTAACCGGCACAGGACAACCTAACGGGTTGCAAAGTTCGGGGACGCCTGCACCTGCGGCCAATACTACGACATCCGACTCCAGAAAACCGTTGGACGTATGCACGCCGACCAAGCGGGAACCTTCTTGCTGAAGCTGTGTAACGTTGGTATCGAACTGAACCTTTGCTCCGTACTCCCTCGCTTTGTTCAACAACAGCTCGGTTACCCCTATGGGGTCTACCGCACCTTCTTCGCTGACATACATCGCTTCGTCCGGATAGTCCAGCAGATTCGGCTCCAATGCCTCAAGCTGCTCCCGGTTTAATTTTTGAAAGTGGGGTTGCTCCCTTAGGGGTGGAGTGTCCCAAGTTAGCGCTCCATGCCAATGAATTTTCAGCTCGGGTAACTCTTGCTGAAGCGTATGATATTCTTCCAAAGATGCATCGTACAAATGCCAGTAATCGGGAGCCACCCTATGAGTAGTATGTATCCAGGCAAACGATTTTTCCGTGACTTCACGCGCCGCTGCAGGATGTCGTTCAATAACGGTTACATCTTGATTTCGTTTGGCCAGATGATAGGCCATGGATGCCCCGACAATCCCTGCGCCAATAATCACGATTTTTTGTTTATTCAATAATGACTCCTCCTTTTTCACCCTATTGTAACATAGGCCTTATGATACTCAGGCGATATAACATGTGAGGGCAACTGGAGTGAATAAATTAGTTATGAGGAGAATCTGGTGTATCTTCTTATAGCTACTGCCTTTCTTTTCAGTTCTCATAATCAGGTTTCCTATTTAAAACTAACTTCACCAGAATCCTTTGATGATTCTTTAGTAATCTACAGAATACACAAAAAATAGTTCATACCCCCCAATAAAATGGTACTATAAGGAAGTTGGAAACAGACTAAAGTCCTAAGGGGAGATAATATTTGTCTATAAACAAATGGTTAAGAAAAATTCTACTAGTTATGTTTTCTGTAGTACTGCTCTCAATACCGATTATTTCGTTATTCCCAGATTATGCAGAAGCCAAATGCACATATGTAAGTGGTTATACAAAGAAGAATGGAACAAGGGTGAGTGGATACTACAGGGGATGCGGAACAGTAGATAGCAATTCAAGTTACAATTCTTACACACCTACATACACTGAAAAAACTGAAACTAAGAATTATTATGGCTTATCAAACACAATCAATTTGTACAAAGGACAGAATTATGCAGGAACTACGGATACAGAAAATTTAGTTTACGTAAACGGATATTATCGAAAAGACGGTACTTATGTCAGACCTCACTACAGAACGCATCCTAACCATTATATCAATGATAACTTCAGTTATCTTGGGATTTCTTCACTGATTCCACATACGAAGTATCCAAGATTCACCTTTAACAGTGATGTAAATATCTCTCTGAAAGAAAACTACTTGCTTTATAGTCTTTCTGACTACAATCTAAATGAAAAACAGCTTAACATGTTAAAAACTTATACATTGAATCTTAAAGAAGCTGAATTGGACAGACAGTTCGAACAGAATGTAGTTACGACTGGTAAGCAACTCTATACTTCTCTCGGGCTTGATGAAATCACTGCTTATAATAAGATTAGGTTTGATCTTACTGGAGATTTATCCTTTGAGGATTACCTATATAACGTAGCCTATAGTTTTAATCCAACTTTCAAAAAATCGTTTGGAGATTTCCCTATTCTCGAGACTTATGCATACCTTTTAAAAGAATCTAAAAGTGATTCAAATATGTTAAAGATCACTAAAAATTATGGTAGCAAGTTTTACAAATTTATTGGTGCAGATGCTTCAAGTATAGAGAGTCAGATAGAGATGGATTTGTTACAAACTTTTGAATCTAACCAATCAGTCCCTTTGATGCCACCCTTTTCTCTATTAAATACGGCTAACGGCGCCTTTACCAAGGGAGCAGTTAGAACCTATTTAATAAATGAAGGAGCACATCTTAACATAACGTTTAATTCACATGTCATTCTCGACGCTACACCTTATCAAGCATCTTTAGAACTTCTTTATAACGGGTCGTATTCATTCTTAAATTCGTCAATCATAGAAGGAATAAAATTTTATACAAAATACGGATTAAGTACGAATGAAGCAACAAATCAAACTATTAAGGACATCAACGTAATTTTAGCAAGTTAAAATATCAGTCCAGAGATTTTCAGATATTATTCAATCACTTCAAACTGGATATAAACTCTGCAAGGCTGTATACCGGAAACTAGAGCGATGGATCACAATCTCATGGCTACTGGAGAAGAATAGCTTTGACCAAAGCCCGCGTACCAAGCGGGCTTTTGGACATACCTATTTATAATATGGCAGTGGTAATCCAAGTAGATATAAAAGCCGTAAATATGCTCAGCATCTAGAAGGGGCTAAAAATCTACTTTTCCCCAAATATCAGCAAAGAAGATCCAGGTCATTTGCTGTTTAAATTGATAGATTCCCAACCTCATTCTGATACTCATAGATATATCGGATATAATCTTGTGCACTTTGGTTAATTTCTTCATCGGTTGCTTGGAATGAGGCACCGAAGACTGCAAAATACGGTAAGGCTACGGCGCCAACATGATTTATGCTGGCTTTGAAAGGCGTGACTACCTCATCTACGGTAAAAGATACTGAACCCTCCCTCGTGTAATTTTCCTTCTTATCGCCAATGGATATGGCCAAACCCATCTTTTTCCCATGCAGTTTGTTACCTGTTGATCCATACGCCCATCCATAAGTAAAAACATCATCTAGCCACTTTTTTAGCAAAGGCGGATAGCTGTACCAATATAACGGAAACTGCAAAATAATATGATCATATGCTTCGAGTAACTTCTGTTCTCTGGACACATCGATGTTCCAATCAGGATATGCTTTATAAATCTCATGGATTGTAATCTCGCTCGAGTGTTGCAGCAGCTCCTCTTTCCAGCGTTGATTTACTCTTGAAACCTCTATATTGGGATGCGCCAGAATGACGAGTGTTCTCATATTTACATTCCTTTCTCGGTTCAGTTTCAGACTTCTTTTTCGAATATGGCCATTATCATATAAGCCTGAAAAAAAGAAAATACACACCCGAAAGTAAGATGGTTACTTCAAAGTGTGTATGGACTTCATCAGCCATATTGTGAGAAAATAATTAGTTATAGCACATCAACAAGATGTAACATGAACGAGGTGATATGTCATGAAGCAATATAACCTGGGAATCGAAGCGACACTCGAAATTATTGGCGGCAAATGGAAAGCGCTAATCATATGTTTATTAATGTCTGGCGTGAAAAGGACAGGCGAATTACAGCGCAGTATAGACGGTATCTCGCAAAAGGTCCTGATCCAGCAATTACGTGAGCTTGAGAAGGACGGCCTTGTCAGAAGACATGTTTACCAACAGATGCCGCCCAAAGTCGAATACAGCCTTACAGAGTATGGAGTTACCGCCAACAAGATTGTGGATGTGATGTGCACATGGGGGCGGGAAAATATAGCATTAAGGCAACAACAAGGAGAAGAAATTATACTATTGGAAAATAAAGAGCCTGCTCTTTGAGCTGGTACCCATAGAACGACACTTTGAAAAGAAGGTGACTAGAATTGAAAAACTATCTTGTATTTGGTGCTAGCAAAGGATTAGGAGATGCATTTGTCAGGGGTGTGCCCGAGCAAGGCGATAAAGTCTGGGTCGTGTCTCGCACGAAACCTGACAACTTGAAGCTAGACGATGGCGTAGAACGCATATGGATACAGGCAGATCTGTCTGATCTCCATGCATCCAAACAGATCTGCGATGCGCTTCAGAACGAGACTTTGGATGTTCTCATTTACAATGTGGGCATTTGGGAAAAAGAGGGGTTCGAGGACCACTATACGTTCGATAAGGACATCCCCGCCGACATCAGTAATCTGATTCATGTGAATGTAACATCCACTATTGTGTGCATTCAGGCCTTATTACCCCACCTCAGGAAATCAACAGCAGGCAAAATCATTCTTATTGGCTCGACTGCGGGTCTGAGCAATGCGAACAGCACTCAGGTATCTTTTGTGGCCTCCAAATTTGCCATTCGTGGGGTTACAGAAGCCTTGAGAGAACATACAAGAAAAGACCGAATCGCGGTTACGTGTATCAACCCGGGAGAACTCGCAGCCGAAGTTCCATATAAAGATGGCATTGACCGCGCTCTTTCCGAATATAATGGTACACGCATCCCTCTTCAGGATATGGTTTCTATCGTAAAATGCATCGTCAGCCTGTCCAATGCAGCCTGTGTAAAAGAAATTAATATTCCAGCAATTACGGATTTGAATGCTTAATTAAAATTTCAACGGGATTAAAAATAATTTCCATGACAACCAGAGAAGAACAAACATAAAGAGCGCGTTGGAAACGTGCTCTTTGTGCTGCCGCAAAGGAAGTTAACATTTTATTAAATGGACTAACAGATGGCTTAAATTCATTTCAATTTTAAAAAACCTCACTATACTTTAGTCCTGTCCTTACTGGGCTAGGGTCTTGGACAAAGACTGGGCTTGAGTTTGTTCTGATTATGGCAAATCCACTGCTATACTGCAAAGCGATATACATATTTTGATAAAAGGAGCTATCACAATGAGAACAAATTTCAGCACCATGCCCAGCACGAGTTCAGAGGAGGAAAAAGTCCAAAAAGCCAGGCGAGGACTGCTCGTTTTCTTTGCCATGCTCATCCCGCTCTCCATCCTTAGTTATGTATTGATCATGAAAGCACCGGTTTTCGGTCTGCTCCTCATGTGGACACCTGGCTTGTCCTCCATCTTCGCCCGTATCGTACTGCGTGAAGGCATCTCGGATATTTCCTTGCGGATTGGTGGGAAGCAGACAGTGAAGTCATTGCCTTTCATCTTGCTTTTTCCAGTTGTTATTGGTTTATTTGCTTATGGAATCGCATGGATTACGGGGCTAGTTCAGTATGTTACACCGGACTCATTCATTGAAGGCCCATCTGGTGTTATCCTTGCAGGAACGATACTTTTTCAAATGTTTGCGGGTACTGCAATCGGTATAATCAGCAGTTCAGGAGAGGAGCTCGGCTGGAGAGGCTATATGCTCACTCGTCTAATCAACGCCCGTGTACCTAGACCCGTGCTGACGAGCGGAATTATTTGGGGGGTATGGCACCTTCCCGTAATGCTTTTTGCAAATTATTATTCCGGTCCATATCCTGCCTTATCGGTTATCCTGTTTATGATTTCAGTGACCTCTTTCAGTTATCTGATCAGCCGCTTGCGCTTAACAACGGGCAGCATATGGCCTGCGATTCTCCTCCATGCATGTTGGAATGCCGTGATTCAGGATGCCTTTGATATATCTTCCAGTGGCAAGAACGTTCTGCTATGGACTGGAGAATCCGGAATATTAGTGGCTCTCGCCTTGCTGATTGCAGCATGGTTGATGTCGAGAAAGCCTCTTGTCATAAGGCAGCTATAAACTATTGCTATAGGTGAGGATATATAAAACTTTTTGAGAAGACGACGTTGTTGTAGTCTAGTTAGCCAACGGGTTATGGCCCATTATCCTAATAACGTCTTTGCACAAGAAGCGAGTTACGGAATTCGAAGCTAAGTGAACGTGTTGTCTAGGGAAGAACATCAAAGTCTTAAAATTGACAAAAGCCCGCAAAGTAGCGGGCTTTTCGATTTTCCGTCATTGGATCCTGGCTTTCAGACTAGGTCGCTTGTAAGAATAAAGGCTGGCAAATACATGCAAGCTTTTGTGCTTTTGTGCTTTTGTGCTTTTAACATTTTGAGTTTTTGTGCTTTTGGATATGTTTCATTACCCTATTGAACAGCTCATCATTGAAAAGTCACTTTGATGCTGTCATGCACTCCACCAGTGCCCGCAGGGAGTAATCGGAGGTGGAACACAGCAGAATGTATGCGGCTGTCTGTGGCAGTGCGGTGTCATCATAGGGATTGCGCAGCACCAGATTTAGCAGTGGCTTAACCGCAGCCAAAGCCTCAGCCAGATCCAGCTGGCCTGTGAATAGATGGGCATTAAGGGTGCCCTGGATAACGACATCCACATCAGCAGCTTGTAGAACCAGGGACTTTATCTGCTCGGTATCCGGCTTCATTGCGCAGTAGCACGTTTGCACAGCCAAGCCTTCATCCCTCAATAGGGAGGCTAACCTGATCTCCGCAGAACCACTATTATCGGCCTGGGTCAGCTGCTCCTGCAGCGGCAATATAAGCAAATATTTCAGCGAATCCTTGAGTGGCACCAGGCCCTGTGGGTCCCGGCTAACTTTCACGGTCATACGAGCCAGCTTCAGTGCCGCCTCTTCCCACTGCTCTCTAGGAATCGGCTGTGCAGCCGCCTGGTACTGCCGGAATTGGTCATACAGCTGCCGAATACGAAGAACCGACTCGTCGATTTGCTCCTCATTGATTCTCCCATCCCGTACAGCTGACAGAATACCCGCGATGACCTGGCTCTGAAACTCCGGCGTATGGCACATCAGAATCATATCGTTCCCCGCCTGAACGGCCAGAACCCCTACCTCTTCCGGGCTGAAATTTTTGCGAATTGCCACCATTTCGATATCATCCGTGCAGATCACCCCCTTAAAGCCCAACTGCTTCCGCAGCAGTTCCGTGGCAAAAAAAGGACTGAGTGAGGCCGGAAGTCCGCCCGATTCCGGAATGTTAGGAAACACCAGATGACCCATCATGATTGAATCCACACCGGCTTGAATTGCTTCAACAAAGGGAAGCAACGGACCCTCCATCAACTGTTCAATCGTCAGCTCACACTCGGGCAGGACAATATGCGAGTCTCCGCTCACTTGCCCGTGGCCGGGAAAATGCTTTGCCGTCACGGCTACACCTGCTTCATGCATCCCCTGAATATAGGCGCGGCCGAATTGGGCCACCAGCTGTGGGTCCTCTCCGAAGGAGCGAACACCCACAACCGGATTATCTATATTCGTGTTCACATCTAGCACTGGTGCCCAGTTCATGGGAATACCAAGGGAGTGCAGCTCACTGCCGATGATTTTACCGAGCAAACGGGCGGCTTCCGGATCTTCACTTAACCCCGCTGCCCTGTTGCCAGGGACGTAGGGAAAAAAGGACTTAAACTTGGATAGGGTTCCACCCTCTTCATCTACTGAAACGTAATAAGGCAGAGGACTACCACTCTCTCTAGCTATGTTCTTTACTTCAGCAAGTAGCGCATGTGTCTGCTGCTCGCTCTCAATATTATGGGGGAAGATGCCGATACCCCCGAATCGGTGCTGTGCCATTCTGCCGCGAAACTCCGGCTCGGCCCCAGTCGATGGTGTGCCTACTACGCACATCAGGGCTATTTTGTCTTCCAGACTCAATGCCGTCAGATCAGTTTGTGTATGGATTGCGTTCAGACCCAGTTCTTGATAGAGCGTGCGCTCCAGATAATCATGCAGATAGAACCTCGATTTCACAAAATGCTCCGCCATATCAGAGGGCTGGTAACGCTCCAGCGCAGCCTTCATCCGAGGCAGGACACCCTCACGTCCACGGCGGTTTCTCGTATAATTGTTATGGAGTGAGCGCCACTCCGCATCGTCTCCGGGATACAGCTCCCAGCGGTAGGCATACTTATGGATCGCCCGCGAACGATCTGTCGCCACCTCAAAATTATGCATGATCGCAATCAGTTCCGCTTCTTCCTTGTGCTCGCGCACTTCGTCCATCAGCTTCCAGATCACATCATAATAATCCTCCATCCTGTAATTGCCGAGAAGGTTATGTCCGGTAACAGGATCAATGCCATGAAACCGTTCCAGAAATCGGTCGATAAAGGTGGCGGTATCCGCATTGCGGTTCCAGGCCAAATCCGCATGCAGCAGCATGGGGTACCAAGTGGTTTCAAAAATACCATATGGAACACCGAGGCTGAAAGGCCCCGTCCAGTTGGTAGCAACCACGCAGCCAAGATCCAGCTTGTCGGCCGTCTCTGCCCACTGAAGCAAGTTGTCTGTCCGGTTCAGCAATACCGGGTAATTCTGGTGCTCAGCCCAATCAAAGCTGCGGACTGCTGGCGCTCCCATAACTTCAATGCCGAGCGCCCTGAATTTATTGGCATGCGAAGTAACCTCCGCTTCGATATTGCGCCCGTTGTAGATCCAGATCATGGAAACACTTCGCTGATCCAGCTTAGCCAGTTCCTCAGGCGGGCATTTATCCAGCATGTCATGCCAGAAAATCGGCTGTTTCCCCCGTTCTGCCGTAAATGCAATCAGACGGTTCACAAAGGCGATAAAAGCTCGTTCACGCACGCCTCCAAACTCAATTTTGCAGCGTTCGCATTCGCATAGGCTATAGACCTCGTCACACCCGAGGTGAATATAACGCGAATCCGGGTGGGCGTCGATCATCTCTTCGAGTAGAGCGGTTATCAACCCAAAGGTTTCCGGATGCGATGGGCAGATCTCCCCGGTGGACTGCTCTGTCTCGCGAAGATGCCGCCAACCTTCGTGGCGTAATACATATTCCAGATGTCCAAAGCTCTGCTGGAGCGGAATAATCTCTATAAAGTGATCGTGGGCGCTCCGCTTCAATTCTTCCAGCTGTGAACGACTTAACGCATGTTTTGGATGTGCGAACTCGGGATGCGACTGAAATGGGAACTTATCCTCATATTCAATCAAAATCGCGTTCGTCTTATAACGGGCGAATTCAGCCAAATACTTCGTCAACAGTTCCGGCTTGGAGAACGTCTGACGCAGGTCAAAGTTCATTGCCCGCATAGGTGTATCCGGCCAGTCGGTTATGGACACCGCCGGGATAACCCCATCGGGTCCATTCAGTTGTACCAATGTCTGCAATCCATAAAATAGACCCGCCGCATCCAGTGCGTAGACTTCAGCCCTTCCGGCCGACACCTCCAGCTTATACCCTTGTGGACGTCCGTCCAACCCAGTCAGATCCGTTCTGTCTTGTTGAGTAAACGAACTGAAACTAGGGATGGTCGGGCTCTTCTGTTGTGTTCCCAGGACTTCATGAATGGCAGGGGCTCCATGTTCCTCATCGACTACCTGCAGTGTCTCCTGCTCTGAGAGACGTCTGATTATTAACAAATAACCCTTTTCTATTCTGGAGCAAGTATATTCCATCCCAGGAAATGCCCGGCGACAATGAATTTCCAATCTGGGATCATCCTGTTCCATGAAAAGACTCCATCTTTCCTCGCCATTCAGTCGCAAGGCTTCTCCTTCGCTCGCTGCAATCTGCTTCGGTTGTGGTATCAAGCTCTGCATCGCTCTCCTCCTATTCTCAGCTCTGTGGACTGATCCGGCCATTCTTCCAGCACTGCAAGACACTTAACTTTCCACCATCCATGTTGAAGCTAACGATATCGGCGGGTGCTCCAACCTCAAGGCCAGCAGCCTGTTCAAGCCCAAGTAACCGGGCCGGATGCACCGATGCACAGTCCCAGGCATCGGGAAGCCCGCACAACCCCGCTTCCACAAGATACCCCACCTGATCCGGAAGCATCATCGCCGAGCCAGCCAACAGCTCCGGCTGGCCGGCAAGGTGCAGCCGACCTTCCGCCGTCAATACCACATCTCCACCGATATGCAGGTGGTAGGAACCTGGTGGCATACCGCTCAACGAGACGGCATCGCTGACCAGAATGGCGCGATTTCGTTTCATCCGGAGAATTACGGCCAGCACGGACAGCGGAAGATGATGACCATCCGCTATCATGCACCCATACAGCTCATCGGCTGCCAGCTGTTCCCACAGGTAGTTCGGATGACGAGGAAGCGTCAGGTGTGCACCGTTGCCAAGATGTGTAGACATCACTGCTCCTGCAGAGACTGCTTCCCTGATCTGCTCTGACGTTGCTGCCGTATGTCCAATCGAGACAAGAATGCCGGATTCGCAGCACCGGGCAATAAATGAAGCTGAACCAGGCCACTCCGGGGAAAGGGTAATGATGCGAATCAATCCTTCGGCGGCTTCCTGCCAACGGGTAACGGCCTCCCAGTCAGGCGGAACAATATGCTGCCTTGAGTGGGCGCCGCGTGGGCCTTCCTCCGGCGAGAGGAATGGGCCTTCCAGATGAATGCCCACAATCCCCTCGGCTGCATCCGGGTTCAGCCGAACGGCTTTTGCAATGACGGAAGCCGCCTCAGCCAGCCGTACGGAACTGTTCGTAATCAACGTCGGGCAATAGCTTGTAACACCTTGGCTTTGCAGCTTCCGGGTCAGCTGCACTACCGTATCTGGACATAGCGGAGCTGTGTTCAGATCCAGCCCCCATCCGCCGTTCACCTGTAAATCCACCAGTCCGGGCGCAAGCCAGGGCAGGCAATCTACGGGAGGCGACACTTCAAGTTCAGTAATAGCAGTGATACGTCCATCTCTGGTCCCCACCTCAATGGGTAGCCCTGTTCTGTAGTGCTTCCCGATCATTGACACGCTCACAGGCCGGAGGCTTCCCGGTCTGTGAACATCGTGATTCCGGGATGTGTACGCAGGATAGTGGCAGGACATGCCGTGCTGATCGGATCATGTAAAGCTGCCGCAAGTGCACGCCGCTTGGATGCTCCCGGTACAATTACGAACAGCTCCCTTCCAGCCATCAACGTTGGCACAGTCAGGGTCAACGCCTCCGCAGGCACATCATCCAGATGGGCAAAGCAGCCATCGTTCACCTGCTGACGGCGACAAGCTTCGTCCAGTTTTACCGCTTTGACGATCCTCGAGTCTTTAAAATCGGCAACAGGCGGATCATTGAAGGCGATATGCCCATTTTCTCCGATCCCGAGGCAGACGATTTCAATAGGAGCCGCACGCAACAGTTCCCCATATCTCTGACACTCCTGCTCCACATCGTGTAGCCCATCCAACAGCTCCACCCGCCCAGGCTGCACCCGATTGAACAGCCGATCCGTTAAATATCGTCCGAAGCGCTGGGGAGCTGTGTCCGCCAGCCCCATATATTCATCCATATGAAAGGCACAGACCCTTGACCAATCGATACCTTGCTCCCGTACCAGACCTTCATACAATTCGTTTTGCGAAGGAGCAGCAGCGAACACCATGCGTACCTGACGCTCCGAATCCTGAAGCAGCTGTCTTAATCTGGCCCCAACCGCAGCTGCAGCCGCTGCCCCCATCTGATTCCGATCAGCATAAACCTGCACAGACATATGCTCAACGATATGAGTCTTGAGCGGTTCCACCAAGTCATTCACATTCATGTGCTTCCTCCTCCTTCAAGCCATTTCTCGTCTACTTGTTCAGTTGCTGACATTCAACATCAGCAGCGTTGTATGCGGCGAATCATGACCTACTGCGTAGTAATAGCCGTTATAACGGATTCTGCGAGGTTCAAAACCAACCTGTCTGCCCGGTCCCACCGCTTCCGAGACAAGCGTCACGCTCCCATCCACTCCGGTTGTCCCGCTGGTGTAACGCCCCGCAGAATAAGTAAATCTCCCCTCGACTTTCGCCCCCGCAAGTACCGCGCCTGTATCATAATCTCTGACCTTCAGAGTGACAGATACCCCTGATCCCCCATAGACCAGATTCATGTCCGTTACAATCAGTGGCTTCAATGGGGTGCTACCAGTGGTCGCCGACACTTCATCGGTGAGAGGCCCGATATTGCCACGTAGATCACGCGCCGCAATACGATAATAGTATGTCGTATCCGGTAGCAGTCCCTTGTCCTGGTAATTCAGGGCGCGGGCGAGTCCAACGATATCCGCAGCGACAGGCGTGAACCCCTGCACGGTACTTCGGTATATCACATAGCGTTCCACTTCCATGTTATCCGAAGCCATTCCATAATTCAGATGTACAGTCTGATAATCAGTCGCCTCAATGGAAGGAACCCCTGAAAGGGCGGAAGGAGCTTCCTGATCATCCGGCGCTGTCCAAACTACACCGCCCGGCCCCCAATAAGAAGGAAGTGCCCGGTAGGAATCATAGTGATGGACGGCAATACCGCCAAAGGCGCTGCTCTGCCCGTAAGCTGCATATACCTTATCCAGCTCGGCTTCCATGTGGATACGCCCCTCCTCCCAGAAGGTAATGGTCTCCGGGTCTCCGCTATTGGCGATATCCAGCGTTTCCACACCAATCACCACGGAATTCGGCTTGCCGATCTGATCCGCGTAAGCCAGCTCTCCAGCAGCCCCGGCAATAATGCCAGCGGAGCCATCCGCCGTATCCCGGTAATCCATAATGGAGATATAGTCTGATATATCCTGAACATGCTCAGAAAGCCATTTGCTGGAGCCATTCCATGAAATATTCGCTGCTTGATCCGAAGTGTCATACCACTTGGGCACAGCAGGACCGAACGGAAGCCAAATACCTGCGGTATCCCGGCGATCAATCATCTTTTGCAGGCCATCCAGGTATTCCTTCTGCAGGAAATGACTTGGGTCTTTAAAGTCGGGAGAGATATAAGGCTCAATATCCACATTGATGCCGTCAAACTTCTCCGTATCCCCCGCTGCAAGATTGTAATTGATCACCTGCTCCATTTCCTGCACAGCATGATGGTGATATTTCTCGTAAGCGCCCATATAGGCCGGTGTAGTGCCGCCTGCAATTAACGCATGCACCTGCAAATTTTTGCTGTGCGCCCAACTCACGAAAGAGCGCAACTCCACTTCCTGGGCTTCCAGTGCATCGTATCCGGCATAACCGCCTACTGCAAGATAAAGCGTCTGGACTGGTGTTTGGCCAAATGTCTGCGTATCGGTGATGAATGACTCCAGCACCTGGCGCGATCCAGGGTTCAGCAGCAGCTTATAACTCTCCGGTTCCCAGATCCACATGGCCCGCTCCTGTACAGGAAGAGGAACGGCAGACTCATGCGTCCCGGTTCCAACCTGAGCATACACCGTTGGGCTATAACCGTAACGCTCCGGTGCACTGGCCGCTCTGGCCTCCAGACTGACCGTGCGATCGCCAAGACCCGCCGTGTCCCAGGTGTATACATATGCAGGGCCTTGCTGAACAGCTTCCTCCCATGGCCCGCGGTTCACCCGAACCTCTACCAGCATGATCGGAAGTGGAGAGCTGGTCTCGACAGAGATCTCCACCTGGCCGCTAAGAGAAACGCCCTCAGATGGTCCCGTGATGGTTACTACAGGAACAGCACCTGCCGGGTTATTAACGGTAAGGATGGCAGGCGCTCCCCATACCCCGTAACGGGTGGACGTATCCAGTCCACGAACCACCAGTTCCACAGTCCCGTTATAGGCTGAGGTATCCAGCATATAAGACCATGTGCCGCTGTCATCCCCATCTGGATCATTTAATACCACTTCGAATTGAGCCGTTCCGTCCACAAACAGTCGAATGTCATACAGGTCGGTATAACTGCCCCCAATTTCCACCAGCCCTCCATCCGACACATAACCACCCGCAGGCGCGTCCAGTGAAATTGAACCCGCCGCTTCTGCCTTGCCAGGGACAGCTATTCCAATCGTCACCATACAGATCAACAGAAACAATCCCAGTTTGAATCCGGAGTACACACGCAGATGCTGCTTTTTCATAAGCGAAGCCTCCTTTTGCCATTCTGTAATGGTCTAGGATTCCTGTGCCGTACATTCGCTCATTTCGCGCTCAGCTGGACATTCTGAACACGGTCATACGCTTCTTTATAGGTGTTCAGCAGCTTATCTACCCCAAGATTGTTGATTTCCTCTACATACTTCTCCCAATCTGCCAGACTCCGTGAACCCGTAACAAATTTGGCAAAGCTCTCGTCACGGTGCTTCTTGATCGCCTGACCGGTAATGGATATGACCTCATTTTCCACTTCTGTAAAAGCAGGTCTTGGCTGCATTGCGGGAGGATCATATTTGACCGCTTCTTCATAGGCATGCTTCAGATCGTCCGAGAACAGCGACAAGTGCGCGTTGAAATCAATCCAGGTATAGGTCCCGCTGGTCTGAAGCCCTGTCTGCTTGCGCATTTCAATGACATCGTTATACTCCGGCTTGAACTTGATCGTATCGCCTTCCTTTATAAAGGTCTCTCCCTCTACACCCCAGCTGCTCAGCGTACGTCCTTCCTCAGAATAGAAAAAGTCCATGTACTTCATCACATCATCAATGTTCTTGGAGGTCGAGGCCACCGTCAATCCGCCTTCCATATAATGAAAATACGGATTCAGCTGTTTGCCGCCTGAAATGCCTGCCGGAGGGGCCAGAAACTGTATGTTGAACTCCGGATTCTCCGGCTGCATGGCATTATTGAAAAAGTCAATCCGGCTGATATAATCAATGGTTACAAATGATTTTCCAGTCGAGACCATATCCTGCCACTGTTTGGTTTGCAATGATAAGAAATCGGGCGGGACCAACCCTTCATCATAAAAACTTTTCCACATCCCTACCATGGCCTTGTAGTTGTCTTCAGTCGGTCCATAACGCCATTCCTTCTGGTCAAAATCATAGTAGGCACCCTCACCCGTTCCGTAGTTCACCGTCATATTGGCATTCATCTCATCCGGGATCTGACCGTAGCGGATCGAGAGCGGATAACTGTCCGGGTATTTCTCCTTCAACGTCTTCAGCGCCGCATGCAACTCTTCATAAGTTGTTGGAACCTGAATGCCTTCCTTGTCAAAAACATCCTTGCGGTACATCCAGATCATACGATTCGTCTCGCCGAAACCCTGATTGGGGAACATATACATTTTACCGTCGGCGGACAGGGCAGCCTTCGCCTCCTCGGGATACTGCTTCATCCATGCCTTCAGATTCGGCATATTGTCCATATACTCCATCAGATCCACCAGTGCGCCCTGCTGACCAAACTTGTTCGAATCCTTGCGATTGGGCATATACATCAGATCAGGCAGCGTTTTGGAGGCAATCGCCAGGTTCAGGCTCTCATCCAGCTTGCCGGAAGGGGTCTGCACTTCCAGCGTGACACCGGTCTTTTCCTTCAACCAGCTCCAAATGGGCCAGCTCTTGGAATAAGGAAAAGTGGCATTGTTGTCCAGCAGGGCCGTAAAGGTCTTTCCCGCCCCAGTGGAGTTACCGGTTATTCCGGTACTGTTCCCCTTGGTATCTGTTTGGGGGGCGGCACCATTGCCGCCGCTGCACCCTGCCACCATCGTTACTGCAATCAGCAGGGGAAGTATTACCGATTTCCATTTGCCCATAAGCTTCTCTCCCTTAATCTGAATTCGCGGTACATTTCTTGCCTCACTTTAACCTTTGACAGCACCAACCATGGCTCCCTTGACGAAATACTTCTGTACGAACGGATAGATGACCAGAATTGGCAGCGTTGAGACCATAATGGTCGCATACTTAAGCGATTCCTCAACCACCAAGTTATCACCCCCAATGGATGTTACGTCGCCTGAGCTTGCGCTGCCGGCCAACACGAGATTACGCAGCAGCACCTGGAGCGGAAACAAATCGGGAGACCGTAGATAGAGCAGCGGAAAGATAAAGTTGTTCCACATACCCACGGCATAGAACAGGGCAATCGTGGCAAAGGATGCCTTGGACAGCGGTACAATAATACGGATGAAGATTCCAATATCGTTCAAACCGTCCATCCGTCCCGATTCCTCCAGCTCTTTGGGGATGCCTGAGAAGAACGTGCGCATCAGAATGAGGTTCCAGGTGCTAACTGCACCCGGGAGAACCATGCCCCATACGGTATCCACCAGATTCAGAGAACGGACCACCAGGAAGGTCGGAATCATCCCGCCGCTGAAGAACATCGTAATTACAATCAAGACCGTGAAACTATTACGCAGTGCCATGTCTTTTCTGGACAAAGCGTAGGCTCCGGTGGAGGTGACCACCAGTGAGATCAGTGTGCCAAGCACGGTGTAAATGATCGTATTTCGGTAAGCCGTCCAGATTTGCGGATCGCCCAGCACCAATTTGTACATGCTCAGATTAAAGCCCTTGGGCCAGAAGGAAATATTGTTTTGGATGACGTTTACGTTGCTGCTGAGGGAAACCGCCAGCATATGAAGGAACGGATAGAGTGTGACTACCACAACGAACAGGAGAATCAGCGATGCCACAACGTTAAACCAGGAAAATCGGAGTGAGTTCACGCCACACCTCTTTCTACCATAGACTGGTCTCACTTAATCGGCGGCTGAGCCAGTTGGCCGTATAGATGAATATCAGACTGATGACACCCATGAACAAATCAATGGACGCACCATAGCTGAAATTCCCCTGTACCATGCCTACCCTGTAGACATACGTGCTGATAATATCCGCCGTATCGTAGATCGCCGGATTCTGCATCAGGAAGACTTTCTCGAATCCGATCTCCAGCACTTTGCCGATATTTAGAATCAATGTAATGACGATCGCGGGAGATATACCGGGCAGTGTAACATGCCAGATTTTGCGCAATCGGCTTGCTCCGTCCATATCCGCGGCTTCATACAATTGCGGATCGATGGCCGTCAGCGCGGCCAGATAAATAATGGTCTCCCAGCCGATATGCTGCCAGATTTCTGACAGGACATAGATGCCCCGGAACAGCCCCGGCTCATTCATGAAATTAATCGGTCCAATGCCGATACCTGCCAGCAAATTGTTAATCAGTCCTCCGGTTGGGGACAGAAACATAATCACCATACTCGCCACAATTACATTTGAGATGAAATGCGGCAGATAGCTGACCGTCTGTACAAAACGCTTGAATGCTGCCCTTCGCACCTCATTCAGCAGAATGGCCAGCAAGATTGGGGCTGGAAAGCCGAACACCAGCTTATACAGTCCCAGCAGAAACGTATTCTTCATCAGCGGCCAAAAATCGGGATTCTCCAGAAACATCCGGTAATATTTGAATCCCACCCAATCACTCGCCCAAATTCCTTTAAACAGATTGTAATCCTTGAACGTGATGACCAGACCAAACATCGGCGCATAGCGGAAGATCAAATAATACAGGAGGCATGGCAGGAATAGCAGCCATAGCGCCTTGTTCCTGTTCCAGGTTCTGATCAAACGCGACTTCCGCCGAGGCGGCCGGTGCGCTTCCTTTTGCAGTGTGCGTTGCGTTACGCTAGCATCAGCCATCGGCATGCCCCCTCTTGCTTAGATGAGTTAATTCGACTTGTATGTCAGCTAACTTAACCTGGAATTCCTGGGTTCGTATTCGAATTATAGCTATAAACCTTTAGAAAGCGCTATCTACATGTTATATAACTTTTCGCCTTTACTCCTTTTTTCCAGATATCCGCGTATAATTCAGTAAAAGTGTATATTGTTTGTGTCAGATTTATGCCGCTATGATAGGATTAGCCACTCGATCCAGGGCTGTACTCAAGGGGGAATGTCATAATGAAGGGACTGCTTACAAGCAAATTTGCGCTGAATGGACTGTTTGTCAAGCTAATGCTGAGCTTCCTCAGTGTCATCCTGATTTTGGCTTCATTTAATCTGTTCTCCCATCTGTACTTAAGCAACAAGGTCTATCAGGAGATGGTCAGACAAAATGAACTAGGCCTTGCGCAGACCGTTGAAGGGTATGAGAATCATTTCCGACTGACCCAGAACATGATTCTGGCCCTCACTCAATCGGATACCTGGACAGCCAACCTGGGCATTTTGAGCCATATTAAGGAGAACCGCCGTTACGATATTCCCGCAGAGGTGAAGTCGGACCTCTCCACGCTGTACGCCAATCCTTTTCTGCATATCGACAATTTCATTCTCTATTTCAAGCAAGAAGACTATGTACTGGAGAAGGAAGGTCTTAGCAGTGCCAGCGATATGTTCGGTAAATATTATTATAGTAAAGAATATCCTCCGGATTACTGGAAAACGCAAACGATGAACAACCAGTTCCTGAAAGTAATGCCTGCCGCAGCTTTTACGGAAAATACCCTTCACTCGTCCCGCTCCCTCGGTCAACTGATGCCGGTCATGATGAAAGCCATTCCTTACGAAGATGTGTACGGCATTGTTATGCTGGATCCACAACGTATGCAGGACACATATGGCGATGCCGCTAATAATCCGTTCTACATTCTGGACAACGAGGGACGCCTGCTTTTTACTACGAAGGAGGGGGAACTGCAGAATCCGCAGCTACCTGCAGACGGAAGCAAACATGAACGTATTGGGGATCAGTATTACTTCTATGAAAAAGGTAAACAAACCGGGTTTACTTATGTCCGGGTCACTCAGGCCGCGGTAATCGCCGCGGAAATGCGCGGCATGCAGCTGCTGCTGGCTTTTCTGCTTGGCGCTGCTGTACTAATTAGCGTGCTCTCCTCCCTGTTTTTCAGTATAAGATTAAACCAGCCACTCCAACGTCTTATTGCCGCTCTGGACCGAAATCCGGACAGCGGACCAGACAAATGGAGCAGTGTAAAAGAATTCGCCATGATCGGCGACCGCCTGAGCTCTATTCTGGAGAATAACCGTTATATTCAAAGCGACCTTGCGCAGAAGAACTCTCTCGTACGCCAGTACGCTTATATCCATAAAGTAAAAAATATACCGCTCAGCTCCTATCTGGCGGAGCTTGAGGATGCCCAGCAATCCGAGCAGCCTTATGTCTCCATTCTGTTCAAGGTAGGCTTCAAATTCCAGCCGGATGAATTCGGGCAACATACCCTGTTATTATGGAAGCTGATTCAGAGCCTGTTTACCAGTAGCAAAACCAATAGCGTGGCCATTCAGCCCGAGCAGGACCAACTGCTCTTGCTGCTGTTCGATCCAGGTCCACAGAGTGGTATTCTTCAAGCGCTCGATACACTGAAGGAGTTGCTGGCTGTCGAGGAAACCCTTTATCTGACCATTGCGGTAAGTCCGGTGTATTCCGGAGAAATTCCGTTTACCGATGCGTACAGCAATCTGTCCATGCTGTTAAAAGAGCGCAGGCTGAATGGGGAGACACAAGTTATTGTGGAGCCGCGTGCTTCTTCGTCAAATGCCTTCCATGTGAAGGTCACTTATGGGGAGGAACTGCACAACCTGCTGCAATCCGGCAATGAAGAGGCCGTATTCGCTTGGCTGGATCGCCAGCTGGAGCAACTGCAGCACAAGGATGCGGCCGCAGAAGACTTCCGCACCTTTGCCATCGGTGCAGTCGAACAGATCAGCAAGACGGTGATGAAGCTGAATTTGACGAACATCGAATCCGAGCTTCGCTCTTCTCCTCCGGGAGAGGCATTTGCTGGTTTCCATTCCATGCAGCAATACAGGGAATGGCTTCAGGCGTTGGCTCAACCGGTACTTGCGGCAGTACGCAGCCAGCTGGAAACGCGTGATCCGGTTATCACCTTTGTGCTGGACTACCTGGATCATCATTATGGGGAAGACATTAATTTGAATATCGTCGCCGACAAGTTGAATTTAACATCGGGGTACCTCTCCAGTATTTTCAAGGAAAAGACTAACATCAACTTCAGCGAATATCTGAACAATCTGCGGGTTGAGCGGGCCAAAGAACTGCTTGTGAATGTAGATCTGCGAATTCAGGACATTGCGACACAGGTCGGCTATCAAAATGTGAATTCGTTCATCCGCATGTTCAAGCGTCGATACGGGCTGACCCCCGGAGAATACCGCAAGCGTCATGCGGGTGATGAGCCATTCATCTCCTCCAGCCATGGCTAACCAGATGTGAGCGGGCAAGAACCGAAGATTGTAAATACACAAACGCCCGCTTCGGAGGCGGGCATTTGTGTATGGTCTACATTAGAATTTTGGACAGGTGCACAAGAGCCATTGAAGGAATTCGCTGTTCTTCAGGAATTTGTTCATAGAGCAGGTGCCCTTTCCCCGCTTCAATCATTTGTTGGCGCATAGTAGCAATACGACCCTTACTGTGATCAATAAAACGAAAATCCACCTGTCGCAAACTTTGCATTTCGGTCAAACGTTCAAATGACTCAGCCTTGATCCCCTTATGTATCTCTTTCAGTTCCAGCACCTCCAATTGATTCGCAGTCCACAGGTTCTCAATCTCTTGCAGAGACTTCATGAAATCCAGTTCAAGCTGCCGCAGATTTTTCATGTGCGAGAAGTCGCACAACCGCTCAATCTTGGGAAGCGAAAGGTGCAGAAAGACCAGATGATGTAATGCCCCCACTGCATCGATCTCGGTCAGATTCTTTACTGACGATAATCTCAGCATACGGATATTCGAATCAGCCAGTACTTCGAGTGAACCAGTCAATGTACAGTGATCGAGAGCCAAATATTCGATAAATGGCAAGTCTACAACAAATTCAAGCTGATCAATGTCACAGTTCAAGACGAGGGTACTCAACCGAATGCAGTCCTCAATCGGCGAGATATCGGGAAATTTCCCGCTAAGTGCGAGGTAATTCAAGTATTTGTAATTCCGGATGAAGTTTAGGTTTTGCTTTTTGGGTGAGCGAATGTTCAGAAACTCCATCTTTTGCAGCGCACTCAATATACTCAAATCTTGTGTTTGCTTGAGATCCAGCTGCAAAGCGGTGACATGTTTTAAACCAGCAAGTGCCTCCAGAAACTCTTCTGAATACCGCCCCTTCACATCTGTATTGGACACATTTAAAATCAAATCGGGTCGTTTGGCAAACACATGTTCATCCAGTGTTCGCAGATCATGCATCTCGTCCAGCCCGACAACAAAGCTAATCGTAGCCCTGTTCCGCAGTTGTACGATAGCCTTGTCCATTTTATCCTCGTTCCAGGGAACTCCACTCATCGAAGCGGCCCACGGTTCGTTCATTACTGGTCACCCTCCAATTCTCTGATACTTATCCATGTCTAGCTTTCCTTTAATTGTAAATCAAGAAGAGTACATTGAGAAGTCGAATACACATTCCGTGGTTACTTATCACCTGAAAACTCTGCTATAATACCTCCAAGTGTTATTCCCCAAGGGGAGATCAGGATGGAGGATAATCATCATGAAGTTTGCTAAACGTATGGAACATTTCAGTGAGGGGATATTCACACGTTTGCTGGAAATCAAGAGGCAACGACTGGAGAATGGAGAACCTGTCATCGATCTAAGTGTAGGCACACCCAATATTCCCCCGGCCCAACATATCATGACGGCTTTATGCGAGGCAGCAGCAGATGCTTCAAACTATACATATGCTGTAAATGATCAGAGCGAATTGCTGCAAGCAGTCAGTGAATGGTACAAGCGCCGTTACCATGTTGAACTGAATCCGAAAACCCAAATTTGCTCCTTGCTTGGATCACAGGAAGGTCTCGCCCACATCTCTTTGGCGATCGTTGATGAAGGAGATCTGGTTCTTGTACCCGATCCTTGTTATCCGGTCTTTGCTGATGGACCTCTACTTGCAGGAGCCGAGCTGTATTATATGCCCCAAAAAGAAGAACATGGATATGTTATTCAACTTCAGGACATTCCTGAAGCTGTTGCGCGCAAAGCAAAATTCATGCTTGTATCCTATCCCAACAATCCCACGACAGCAATGGCTCCCGATCAGTTCTATCTGGATCTAATTGATTTTGCCAAGAAATATGACATTATCGTTCTTCATGACAATGCATACAGCGAACTAGTGTTCGATGGGAAAACGTGCGGTAGTTTCCTTGCTTATCCCGGGGCGATGGATGTCGGCATTGAATTCAACTCGTTATCCAAAACCTATGGATTGGCTGGGGCACGAATCGGCTTTTGTGTGGGGAACCCGGATGTGGTATCTGTGCTTAAAAAGTTGAAATCCAACATGGATTACGGCATGTTTCTTCCGATTCAGAAGGCAGCCATTGCTGCAATCACAGGGGATCAGAGTGAAGTTGAGCGGGTCAGAGATATCTACGAGGAGCGCAGAGATATTCTTTGCGAAGGATTCAGCAACCTCGGTTGGCATATTGCCAAACCCGAAGCCAGCATGTTCATCTGGAGTCGGATTCCAGACCACTACGATACCTCAGAGCAGTTTGCCATGGATCTGGTTACACAAGCGGGTGTAATCGTAACGCCTGGGAGTGCATTCGGACCTTCGGGTGAAGGATATGTGAGATTCGCTTTGGTTCAGGATAAAGAGACGTTGCAGCAAGCGATCCTATCGGTAGATAACAGTGGAATGCTAAGAGAAAAAACAACGAAGTTATAACACAAATGAAAAAAAGCTATCATAATAAAATATCCCCTCTAGGTAAGCAGTGAGAAAAGAGAACATGTCTACATGAACTCAACACTGAAAACCAGAGGGGATTTTTTATTTAAGGATCGAATGTTTAAGCTGATTTGCGCCAGTTGGAACGATACATTAAATAAAGGAAATACGGCGTTCCAATGATTGCAATTAACAATCCGGATGGAATCTCGGTTGGTGCCATAATGGTCCTTCCGATTGTATCCGCCAGCACCAGCATCACTGCACCGACCAAAGCCGACAGAAACATCGACCGTCTTAACTTGTTTCCCGTCAACAGACGGACCATATGTGGGGCAATTAGCCCGATAAATCCAACCGTTCCCACACAGGCGACTGCACCTGCGGCAAGCAAAACACCAACGGTCATAGCCAGCAGACGCGTCCGACGAACACTCAAGCCAAGACCGGAAGCACTATTATCGTCGAATACCAACAGTTCGAATCTTCGCGCCAGCCACCACGCAAGCGGGATCAAAATCAACAGGAACACCCCAATGATCTTCACTTGATCCCACGTACGTGCATAAGTACTGCCTGTTAGCCAGATAAAACCGCTACTGCCATATACAGCGCCGCGAACAATCAGAACCTGAATGCCTGCGCCTGCAATTGCAGACATGGCGATACCCAGCAATACAACTGCGGAAGGATTGAGACCCTTCTTCCAGGACAAAGAGAATACGACTGCTGCAGCGAGCCCTGCCCCAACAATCGCCGCTATAGGCAGCAAGAACACCGGAAGACCAGGCCATAGGATGATGACCATCATCGCACCCAAGCCTGCGCCTGACGATACGCCCACGATGGACGCGTCAGCAAGCGGGTTGCGAACGGCCATCTGAATAAGCACACCGCTGATCGCCAGCGCAGCACCTGCACCTGCGGCGACAAGAGTTCGCGGAATGCGAAGCTGCACAATGGCCGAGTATAGCCCATCCGATTGAAACAGGCTTGGCAGAAGATCAGCCATTGGAATGCGCATCCCGCCAAACATCGTACTAAGGAGAACCAATGCTAACGTTAGTACCGTAAAGATAATAGCAATAGGGCCGAATGCCCAGCGACGCGAACGTGCTCCTGTGCTCATTGAGGTAGACATGCCTGATCCATTTGCTGCCTTCATGCGTGTAAGTACAAGCCAGATTAGCCATGGTGCACCAATGATTGCCATCACGGCCCCTGTCGGCAACTCCAGACTGGAGTTATGAACCATCTTGGCAAGTACGTCTGCACCGACTAGCAGTGCTGCGCCCCACAAGAAAACACCAGGCAATAACAATCGATTTGAACGAATTCCACTCAATCGAACCAGATGAGGTGCCACCAAACCCACAAAGCCAATTGGCCCAATTACACTGACAATGACCGCAGCCAGCAACACAGCAATAATTAACCCCGTGGCACGGGCCATGCCTACTTTTTGCCCGAGTGAGGAAGCAGTTGATTCATCCAGTTCCAACATATCCCACTGCCGGGATAAAACCAGGGCAACGATCGTAATTCCAATGACCCAAGGCCATGCGTAAATTACACCGCTCCAGTCATTCTGAACAAGTGTTCCTGATCCCCATAGAAATAATGCCTGAGTCTCCTGAGAGAAGAAAATATGCAGCGCGCTTGTAAAAGAACCAAGTACCATCGATACAATCATGCCAGAGAGCGCAAGTCGCACTGGACTTGACGTTCTCCCCCCGCCCATGAAGTAGGCTGCGGCAGCTGCCAGTAATCCACCGAGTACGGCGAAAAGGAAAGGCGATTGCTGCATCAAGCCTGGGAAAAAAATCGTTCCCAACACCACGACAAAATAGGCCCCCGCATTGATGCCGAGTGTGTCCGATGCCGCGAGCGGATTGCGTGTAATGGTCTGTAACAACGAACCAGCAACAGCAAGCGCCCCTCCAGCGAGTATACCGATTACTGTTCGCGGCATGCGCAGATCCCAGATCATATTATGTTCCAGTGTGTCCTGCCTGCCCATAAGTGAATCTACAACCGTATGGAGTGGAATTGAAGCTTCTCCATAACACAGGCTTACAAAAAAAAGCACGATGAGAGCGGTTAGACCGCCCCCATAAATGCTTAATGTACGCCAGTTAAACACTGGTCGGGAATGTTGGACCGAACTCATTGGGTAATCGCTCCAACAACCCCGTCAACCAGAGCTTTGGACGAGATAGGTCCACCAAACGTCCATGTTGTGCTATCCAGTTGATAAGTGCGTTTATCTTTGACAAAATTTAGACCTTTCCATACTGAATTGTCTTTCATTGCTGTGCCAAAAACGTCATCATCCGGTTGTGTGATGTAGATGAAGTTGCTGTCCTGAACAGCAGGCAAGGATTCAATACCCACCGTTGAGAAGCCATATCCTTCAATCTTGTCCGGCTGCCAGTCGTTAACCAGTCCAACCTTCGCCAACGTGCCAATTACGACAGCGTTATCGGTAAACATGCGAAGACTTGCTGCATTTTGATACGTAAATGCTTGTGTCAGTACATAATGGAATTCCGATTTGTCGGCAGCAGCAAGTTTATCTTTGGCTTCTGTATAGTGCTGATCGAGTTCATCGAGTACCTTCTTCGCTTGGTCTTCTTTTCCAAGAGCAACCGCGATATTGTTGAACGTTTCCGTCATTTTGTCATAATTATAGCCATCACCCGTATACAGGTCATATTCAAGCGTTGGTGCAATGGCATTGAGCTGATCATAGATATTCGAATTGGAATTGGCGATAATCAAATCCGGCTTCAAAGCTGCAATCGCCTCCAGATTTGGCTCGTCACGTGTTCCAACATCCGTCACCGTGTCATCCAAAGCTGCTTCGGGAGTCACATAGACTTTATAGTTGGCGTTATCTGCACTACCTACTGGCTGAACACCCAGTGCTACTACATCTTCCGTATATGTCCATTCCAGTGTAACAACTCTCTTAGCTGGTTTGTCCAGTTTAAGCTCTCCACCACTATGTTTAACTGTAACAGGACCTGCTGTCTCTTCAGTCGGCGTGCTGCCGGAAGAGGCATTTTCATTTGTATCTGTTGTGCTGCTGGCTTTACCGCAACCTGTCAGAGCAAGCGCCAAAACCGTCAGCAATAAAAATCCGTTTAAGCTTTTTTTCATATCCTACTTCTCCCCTATTTATATGTATTTATATGATAACAATTATCATTATCACTAATGGATTATCCCGTAGGATTGCGATTTTGTCAATTCAAAAGAGTTATTATTTTCATTTTGCAAAATCTTCACTGTCACAGCATAAACAGAAAAAAATGAAAGAACCCGCATTCAAGGCGGGCCTGGATCACATCGAGTCTTTTGAAATGATGTTAGAATGCACCGTACGACGATTTAACTCAACTGCATCGTTGTGATGCACGTATTATCTTCTTCATATGTAGATAACTGTGTCTCTGCAACCTTTCCATCATGCACCACACGAATGAGGTATGACTTATCTCTGGCTAACCAAAAATCCATAAAACCGTTGGAGCCGGCCTTCATCTCAGCATCCTTCATAAGCGTATTTCCTTCAGAGTCATGAATCGTCACAATGAACTTCTTATTCTTCATTTCGCCCTGACATCCGGTCAGGCTATGAATTGCACAAGGATGAGTCTGATCCACATAGGGTGCAATGGAAAGGAAAAACTCCTTTTCAGGCAAGTCGTAGGTTGTCGTTTGGTTACCTTTATCCGTGACGATTAACTGGGTGGCATTAATGGAAGCCGATTCCGGTGTCTCCTTGCCTGTACTGATATCTTCTACTAATTTCTTAATATTGGGTGCTTCCGCGTTACCTGCCTCTTCTGTCCCCACATTGTTTGCAATAAGGAAGGCCCCCAACACAATTACAACCACTAAGCTGGCAATGATCCACATTTGTTTTTTCATCTGGAGTTCATCTCCTCGTCCGTTTTGGTTTATTATAATGGAGAACGAACCATCATGGACTGAAAGCGTATGTAATTAACCATTTATTCACATATTTGTATGCTTCATTCGCATTATGTTAGATGTATCATTGATCAGCAAAGGAGGATGTGTATATGCATAAATCCCTATCTATACCCGACATGGATCGCAGAGTCCACAGATCCAAACAGGCCCTGAAAGCCTCATTGTTAGAGTGGATGTCTCGCAAGCCATTCGAGAGTATTACCATTACCGATATCGTGAAATTGGCCGATGTGAACCGCAGTACCTTTTACAAACATTATGTATACAGAGAAGACTTGCTCAATGAAATTTTGAAAGACGTGATGGCAGATCTGATCTTCGCCTATCGTGCCCCTTACCAGCACTACCGGGATTTCGGAATCATGGACCTGAACGCTTCAGCGATCAAAATTTTCGACCATGTTCTTGGCCATGCCACCTTCTATGCCTTGCTGGTTAACACAAACATGCTCTCGGGTTTTCGAGATACACTCTATGAAACGCTCAAAACTCTGTATCTGGAGGATGTAACCGATATGTCGCCAGACCCCCGAGTGAACAAGGAGCTTCTTGCCTGTTATCAGGCCAATGCAGTTCTTGGTTTAATTACAGGATGGGTGCAAAGCAATTTCAAATACAGTGCCTCCTATATGGCGGAGCAGCTGCTGGAATTTACACGCATGAATCGCTCCAATGAAGTTTACCGTTCGAATCTGAATCCATCATTGGATGAAATGGAAAGAGGCACCGTCTCTCATGACAACTGAGAAGCCAGTACCTCTTTGAATGCTTCGATCACTTTGCTGTTAGTTGCTGATCCAGCCACCATCTACTGGCAGCTCCACACCCGTGATGAATTTGGATTCATCCGAAGCTAAGAACAAGTAGGCATAAGCGATATCCATGGACTCTCCGGCATGCGGAGGCAGTGGGGCGAGATTTTTGTAATGCTCTCCCATCTCCACTTGGGACTTGATGCCCGCTTTTTCCACCATGCCGGTAAACACAGCCCCTGGATGTACAGAGTTCACACGAATGTTATCTTTGGCGAACCACTGTGCACCATGTTTGGTCAGTGAACGCACAGATCCCTTGGAAGCACTGTATGCTGCGCCCTGAGCATCGGCAATTCCTCCAATGATGGCAGCGATGGAGGATGTATTTACGATGGAGCCTTGTCCATTTTGCTGCATATAAGGGATAACCGCCTTCATTCCCAGCCATACACCTGTACCGTTAATGGACATGACCTTGTCCCAATCTTCCAATTCTGCTTCCAGAATGCCTTTGGCGATGTGAATGCCGGCATTGTTGACCAGAATATCAATTTTGCCATAGTTTGCGATGGTTTCTTCCACAACTGCATTCCATGATTCCGGACTGGATACATCCAGCTTTAATGCAATCGCTTCGCCGCCGTCAGCTACGATCTGTTTCACTTGTTCCTGCAAAACGTCAATTGCCACATCGGTAGCAACTACCTTCGCTCCTTCTCTGGCAAACAATTGAGCCCCAGCCAATCCCATACCGCTTGCCGCTCCAGTTATAATTGCAACTTTTCCAGTTAATCTTCCCATGTCCAATCATCCTTTCCAAATGAAGATGGATGCCCCATAAAGACACATCCGACCTTGTTGACACCTTTAGTATACGGATGAAATGAAAGCTCTTTCAATCAGCAAACAAGCAGCTCTTTGTAGGATAACCGATAGTTGGGTGCGGCTTTGTTCATTCCCTGTAAGTAATCCCACAGATGAAAGGTTATTTGTTGTTTTAGCATCGAGGTGAGCCTTCTGCATCTTGGTGACATTGTAAACCTATCATGGCTTGTCCCTGTGCAATCCTATATAATAACCATAAATTATGGAAATCATTTCGAACATTTGAATCCATTATACGTGTCTAACTTATTCTAGCTTGAGGATCAGGAGGAATTTCCAATGAAGTGGTACCGTGTACATAAAGAAAAACCGAATACACCCCATTCTATCGACTGGAACGGATTAATCCCGAAGCATATCGCTATTATGATGGACGGAAATGGAAGATGGGCGACAAGAAGAGGGCTGCCCCGAAGTGCTGGGCACTATGCAGGAATGCAGACAATGCGGGAAACGATAAGCATGTGCCACAAAAACGGGATTGCTTCGCTCACTCTTTACGCCTTCTCTACGGAAAACTGGAAAAGGCCCAAGGAAGAGGTCGATTACATCATTAGTTTGGTGGTCGAATTTGTACAGGATACAACCGTTCAGGAACTGAATCAGAATAATATCAAAGTTAATTTTATCGGTGATATCTCAAAATTCCCAGAAGAAACACAGGAAGCGATGCGCAAAGTGGTGGAACTAACCCAAACGAACAGCGGGATGGCTGTGTATTTTGCGATGAATTATGGGGGTAAAAACGATATTGTACAAGCGATCAAAACGTACATCGTAGAAAATAATGAAGAAAACAAAGAAACCTCGGAAATCTCCGAGGCGGATTTTGAAAAGTTTTTGTATACCGGACTCAATCCTGCCCCCGATCTGCTGATCCGAACCAGTGGGGAGAAACGGTTAAGCAATTTTCTATTATGGCAAGCCGCTTATTCCGAGCTCTGGTTCACGGATGTGATGTGGCCGGATTTCAATGAGCAATTGTTATACGAATCCATTCTGGATTATCAGCAGCGCAAACAAAGAGCTTTAGACGATATCACACAGTAATATCAACTCGTTTTTGCCGATCCTGAGCTTAAATGAGTTTTTAACCAGGGATGGATAATAGGGAGAACGGTGCTGGGCTGCATGGCTTTGGTGTGATCCATATCCGCTCCCTTGATGATTTCGACGGTCCAGCCGAGGTTTTCAAGAACGGATTTATGCTTTTGCAATCGTCCAGCGATATCGACCGTCACATTGCCAAATTTCTCACCGTACACAATCGTATCTCTCTCTCCTGCAAAAGCCAATCTGGGGATATTCAACTGAGTTTGAATACGTTGATCATCGAAATCAATTAAACCTTGATACAAGGTCGCAAATTGTTTCGTTTGAGCCGGATCGATCTTTAACTCCACGTTGTCCCAATCCAATTGATCCGGACTCAATTCTTCTACTTTCATTAGAGCTTCTGCTGAGTGTATTTCTCCCGATTTTTCATGCTGCTTCAATGCTCCCTCATAAGTCTTGGTGGTCACTACTCGCATTTCCTCATACGGCCCCTCGTATGGAGGGAATCCTCCCATAATGAGACTTTCCATACGGTCAGTCCGCAGGGCTAACTGCAGTCCAACGAGAGCCAGCCAGGAGTATCCATAATAACTAAATCGATTCACATTCATCTGATGCGCAATTCGTAACAAATCCTGAGTGATATATTCGGTCGTAAAATGTTCCGGATGGGGATGTGCCATATAGTGGCCTTCATAATCAAAATGCAGGATCTGAAATTCACCGGAAAGTCCGTCGATAAATTTTGCACCCAATTCAGGATCAACACCCCATAACTTTAGGGTTTCGGCTTCTTGTCCGGTTACGGACTTTTTGGCTATGGGCAGCATAATGACGCTACGATCTTCTGCTCCCGTCAGACCTACTTCAAGCTGCGAGCCATTCAACAATGTAATCATTTTCTGCAATTGAATCATTCCTTTACTGTTGATATCCTCAGTGTATAACATGGATGCAATCTTTCGGTTTTCATTATAAAATGTGGATAAAATATGGACTTGGGCGTGTTGTATGTTACTGTAGCACTTGAAGGTTTTACTTGAAGCATGAGGAGAAGAAACATGAACCGAAGATATACACCTGGGCAGATTGCCACAAGGCTGGATGTAAGTACAACTACACTGCGACGGTATGAAAAGGAGAACCTGATTCCTGACGTTCCACGGACCTCCAGCAATCACAGGTACTATACCCCTGTTCATCTTCAGGCGTTTGTTGCCATTCGTTTATTATTGAAAGGGTCTGAGATTCCCGTAGTATACGAGGTTATGAGAAAAGTAAAACAGGGCGATACGATGGATGCCCTCTGGCTTATGAACCAGCAGCTGTACAACAGCCAACTGGAGAAGCAACGAATGGAGGACATATGGAAGATGGTGCAACAGGTGGATTTTGCTAAGGATCGAAAGGTTGGAACGACGGAGGCGATGACGATTGGAAAAGCTGCCGAAGCAGCCGGGGTCAACACTTCTGCTATCAGGCATTGGGAAACAGAAGGCTTGATTTGCTCAGAAAGAGACCCTAACAACGGTTATCGAATGTATACCCGGGACGAATTAAGAAAGATATTGGTCATTAGCAGTTTAAGAAAATCCGTCTACTACATTGAACATATGAAAGAGCTTCTGAACACTGTCGGCACGCAGGATTATACACAGATTAATAATGCCTTCCAACTGGCTCTGCAAAAGCTTAACAGCCAACTGTCCCTACAATTTGCAGGCGTGAAGGAACTTATGACATATATTGAATTATTTCAGGAACCACAGGGGTAACTTATTGGTTAGTTGAGATTGGAAGTTTTAATAAAAAAAGCCCGACACATGTTCGAGAAATTATTCTCAATACCGGTCGGGCTTCTTACTGTTACTTCACGTTCTAACATGCTGATTTACAGGGTAGAAATGGCTTTGTTTTTCTCAAAGAACCTTGCATTATGGGACGATACTCCTGCCATATCGGAAGCGGTCGGCTCCAGATAGAGCTTGGCACTATTCACTGCGAGTACGGCATCATTAAATGCACCAGCAATCAGACGGACTTTGCTTCCATAGGTAATGAAATCACCTGCTCCGAAGATTCCCGGCTGACTTGTGCACATTCGCGGATCAACCGAGATACCGTAATCTTCACGTTCCAGTCCCCAATGGACCAGGTTACCGAAATCACGATCGTATCCATGACTTACAACCACTTCATCCACTTCAATTGGCATGATCTCCCCATTGTCTACATGGGCAAGTTCGACGCGGCCTATTTTGTCTCCTGTACCATATAAGCGCGAGATGCTGTAAGGAGTCAAGACTTGGGCAAAAGCTTTCATCTGGGCAACAGGCAGCTCATGTGCCGTAAACTCCTGGCGTCTGTGCACCACAATGACCTCCCGCGCCAATCCCTCCATTTCATTCGCCCAATCTATTGCGGAATCCCCGCCTCCCGAGATCAGCACACGTTTATCCTTGAATCTGGACAGATCCGTAATGGTATAGTGTAGATTAGTCAGCTCATACCGATTTGCGCCTTCAATATCCAGCTTCTGAACCTGCGTCATGCCTCTGCCTGCACATAACAAAATCGTACGCGTGTAATGACGCTCTCCTGTCTTTGAGGTGAGTACAAATACTTGATCATCGCGTCGTTCCATCTGAGCAATTTCCTGGCCGAATACAATGGTTGGATCGAAGGTTCTTGCCTGTCTTTCCAGGGAATCAATCAATTTCTCACAACGAATCGGATCAACTCCACCTACATCCCAGACCAGTTTCTCCGGGTACGTGCGCATAAATCCGCCCAATTCCTCTTTGGCTTCAATGATTTTGGTACGCATGGCTCTCATCCCGCTGTAAAATGCAGCATACATTCCTGCCGGTCCGCCACCAACAATCGTTATATCGTAAATGTCCAATTGCTGCTCTGCTTCAGTATTCATCTAGGGCACCAACTTTTCAACGACATAATCCAACAACTTGGCCGACCCAATAGGGCCCACACCTGTTACAAAATCACTCGTTTTCAGCGGAAAGACATGATTGTCTTTCACGGCGTTCAAGCTCGCCCACACTTTGCTTTCTTTCAGGTTATCCATGGATTCCTTCGTATCATAGCCTTTCAGCGTCCTGTCTTCTAGAAATATATAATCCGGGTTCATTTCCGGCAAAAATTCCAGGGAAAACTGGCTAAACCAATCTGTAGAGTCTTTGATGACTTCAGGGCTGTTCAGACCCAAAGTATCATAGAAAAAGACACTGCTGCTTCCTCCTTTGGGACCCATGAAACGGTAACGATTGTGCTCTACTCGAAGAACCAGCACGGTTTTGCCGCCGATCGCTTGAGCAATTTTCTCCTGTGCCTGCTTCGCCTTCTCATCAAATTCAGCCAGCACTTTGGCAGATTCCTCTGTCTTGTCAAAGACGGCAGCCAACTTCGGCATGGCAATCTGCATTTCACTGTTGGAATCCAGAGCCACCGTTGGAGCAATCTTGGATAGTTCATCATATACGCCTTGCTCCATACCTACGCCTGCGGTAACAATTATATCTGGTGACAACGTCAGCAATTGTTCATAATTATATTGATATTGTTCCGCTTCAATCATTTGGACCCCGTGTTCCTCAAAATAAGACGCACGATAGTCCGGTTCAATCTCCGGAACAAATATAACCATCTGCGGTGTAACGCCCATCTCGATCAAGTACTCGGCATAGATGGAATCTAGTACAAGCATATTTTGAGGATTCGTAGGAATCGTCACCTCTCCAAACTGATCCCGAACAACTTTCGTCTCATTTTTCTCTGCCGTTTTTGCTGAAGCTTCCACTTCTTTATCAGAAGAACCGGAACAGGCGGAAAGCACCAAACTTAGTGCCAACAGCACCATTCCCAAACCCTTAAACCTTCGTGACATGATCTACTCGCCCCTTATGTAATATATTGATAATGATAATTATTATCAAATACTAGCAAATAGGAAGAGATCCTTCCATAGGAGATGGTGCGTATCTAGTTGGATTATTGTGCTCTACTAGACATTGGCGACCAGACTATTTACAATTTCATTCAAAATCATTCGGTGTCCAATAATTCCACGGCCATCCACCCACAGGCGAGTATCCACGAGAAATACCCTGTTGTTTTTTACAGCCTCCAAGCCATTCCATTGAGAGCTCTCCACTAACTTCTTCATATTTTCTTCAGCACTAAAGTGCTGCATAACTCGTTTCTCCACAAACAGGTAATCGGGATTGGCTTTGGCCAACAAGTCGAGTGAGCAAGGATTAAACCACGCCTCCCCTGCTTGCAGCGGCTGTGGCAGAGTTAAACGGAGCTGTTCGTACAGTAAATGGGATACCCCATTAGAATGACCACCCAAATATCGATAACCAAACGGTTCTACCCTCAGTACCATCACGGTAGAGGAAGATTGGACAAGATGCTGCAGTTGCTGCTGTGCTGCGTTTACTTTCAATTTCATCTGCATATGGAGTTTATGGGCTGTATCTTCTCGGTGAAAAAAGCCTGCCAGTTGACGGAGCAGAGCCTCCACATCGTTATTTAAACCGGTTATGATGGGTGCAATTGTGCGCAGCTTTTGTTTGATCTCTTCTGTCCAACAATTTCCCATAATGCATTCAGGATGAACTTGCCGAATCAGTTCCACATCCAGCTCATATTGTGAGACTTCCAACATCTTCACCTGATGCGTTTCAAATAGTTCATGTTGATGTTCATGCAAAAGCAAGGGAGTTACTACAACCGCATGTGGAATAATCCCCAAGTGAATCAGCACTTCCGCACAAAGCGGGGAAAGACATACGATTTTACGCTGGGGTAGCGTTTGTGCATAATTTCTCGGCGACACACCCGTTAACTGTTTGAAACGACGACTGAAATAATGTGCATCCTCGAATCCGGTCTTCTTCGCAATATCCTGAGATGTTGCCGTTGATAACAACAGCTCCTCTTGAGCACGATAGATCCGGTAATGAGCCAGATAATCCAGAGGCGGCTTTCCATACCGCTCACTGAATTTGCGGGAATAATGCCAAGGACTTATGCCTGCTATCTCAGCTAATTGCTTTCGTGTGATGACCTGTTCATAATGCTGCTGCATGTAATCCACAGTGCGGAGAATGCTTTGTTCCACGGTCGGTTCCTCTTCTAACAGCTCCCGGTATACATGTTGCAACAGTTCATACACCAAAAGCTGATTTCCTACACGGATTACATTGGGATTAGGAGAACCATCTCCATTCCAATGTTGGCTAAGACTCGCCAGTGTGCCACCGGTTAATTTTACTTTTTGATACGTGTCCCCTGACGGTACATGCCATTCATATTTCACTACTTCACCTCGGTCTGGGAACATCGCGTATGTATCGAACTGAACATGCCATCCGGCCAGATCCAGATTGCCACCCTCAATCACTTCAATCACGGTGTTTTCTTGCACTGCAACTAACTCCCCATAAGATACCTGAACCCTATGACCATTAATATTCCAGATCGCTTTCCCGTCGAGGATAAGTATTAAGGCATGACTTGAAAAGTGATGCCTTTTGCCCGCACTCATCCATTGGTCTGTAAGTGGCTTAGTTGACTTCCATTGAGCCATCCACTCTATGTTGTTGGGCATTTTGTTATCCTTTCTGTGGCTGTTGTGTTATTAACTCTACAATACACGAAAACCCGCACCATCAGGTACGGGCTTTTCTTAATTTATACGTGTTTCCGTTCTTTTCCTATCATCCAATAGGTGAGCACACCTGACACACAGAAGGAAATAATCAAACCAACGCAGGCATGTAACAGATTCAGGCTCCCTTCCTCCATAAATAGCGGAATTTCCAGCAGACTTCCGGACCCACCCAATGCAACTGCTTTGACGGACATCAGCCCGAAACACAGTCCTCCTGCAGCACCGCCCAGCAATGCCGAATAAAAAGAGGCCCTCTTTCTCATATTGACCGCATACATCGCAGGCTCTGGGGTACCTAATAAAGCAGTTCCTGTTGCCCAGAAAGCCAGCTTCCTGAATTCCCGCTGTTTGCTTCTTAGCCCAGTAGCGAGTGAAGCTCCTGCTTGTGCAACGAAGGCAACTAACATGACAGGGAGAATGAGGGAGAAACCATTAACCATCAATTCATTGATTATGATAGGTAAAAGCCAGTAATGTAATCCAGCGATCATCATTAGGGAATAAACCGCTCCCAGCAGCATAATTGCTACAATCGGGGCATCATTCAGTAGTGAATCTACCACATCCGGTAAATGCTGATCAATCCAAGTACCAATTGGACCGAGTATCATTAGAACCAGTGGAACTAGAATCAGAAACGTCAACAATGGAGCAAGAATTCCTTTAAAAACTCTTGGGCTTTTTTGCTCAACGACTTTATCCAGATAGGACGCCGCATATATCGTCAAAATCACCCAAATTGAAGCTGAAAAAAAGATCGCTTGTGACACAATGGATACACCCATAAAATGAACATCCTCTTCACCTGACAATAAAGCGGTCATTTGCGGGTAGAACATTAGTCCGCCAATCGCTGCGGCAACATAAATATTGCTTTTTAACCGATAGGCTGTACTGATGGCTACCAGGATTGGCAACAGATAATACACACTATCTCCAATGGATTTAAATATCAGGAATGTCTGACTATCCATCAGTGAGGATTCGTTAAATAACGTAATGACGGCTAGAACAATCTTGAGCACTGCAGCTCCCAGGATGGCGGGCATCAGAGGCCTGAACACATCGGAAATAAAATATAACAATGATTTTTTACGGGTACGCCTTGTTTCAGGCAGTGCGTCCCCTTCTGCTTTCCCCACTCCCATGCCCTGTAGCGTATTATTTAGTTGGGAGGACTCGTCCTCATATGCTATGGAGCAATAATCGCCTGTTATACGAATATCGGCGCCAAGATCCAATACATCAGATACTGATAGATCCATTCGAGTACGGTCACGCAATGTCAGCGTAGTGGTATCCATGTCATGCTGCACATGACGAATATTTTCCTTTCCCCCTGCGAGTTTCAATAGTGCTTCGATTTGCTTGTCATTCATATGTACCTTCTCCTTATGCTGCGGTAAACCCGAGTTTTATGATATGCCCTTATCTATATACGCATTTCCATGAAAAAACTTCAATAGGATAAAAAAACTAATTCCCCTTTTATTTCATGGTTTTTGCGCAAGGTACAATGACCTAATCAAAATAAACAGCAAAAGTATATCCAACACACCGCATAGCAAACGAATGAGATTTACCAGACGCGGAGATTCTACCTATGGAGTTCATAAAATTGATAAAGTTTCACTGGTTCTTAGACGCCTGCAAGGTTATATACACAAGGAAACCTAATATCTGAAATCTATGATCCAAGGAGCTGGTCATTTGCAATATTACAGACATAGTGCAGAGGAGACACTTCAGGACGTTCAGAGTTCCACTAATGGGCTCACAACCTCTGAGGCTGCGAAGAGACTGGAGACGGAAGGCTATAACGAGATAAAAGGAAAAGCTGCAACACCAATTTGGAAGCTGTTTATTGAAAATTTTAAAGATCCTATGGTTATCGTGCTGCTTATCGCAGCCACTGTTCAGATTGTCCTTGGACACCTGATCGAATCGCTAATCATTTTTCTCGTCATTCTGTTAAATGCGGTAATCAGCGTTGTGCAGACCAAAAAGGCCGAAAGTTCCCTGGATGCACTCCGGCAGATGTCTGCTCCCGAAGCCAAAATCATTCGTGACGGGCAGAAAAAAACGATTCCCGCGCGGGAACTTGTTCCCGGTGATATTGTCTTGCTGGATGCAGGGGATCATGTCCCTGCAGACGGCCGCATTTTGGAGTCAGGCAGCTTACGAATCAACGAGGGAATGCTTACAGGTGAATCCGAAGCAGCGGAGAAACATGCAGATGCCATCCCGGAAGAAGCTCCGATCGGTGACCGTCGCAATATGGCATTCAGTGGATCACTGGTGGTGTATGGTCGGGGTACGCTTGTCATTACGGGTACAGCACTGAAAACGGAAATCGGCAAGATTGCCGAATTGATTGAAAATGCAGAAGCGAAGGAAACCCCGCTACAACGTAAATTGGAATCGTTTAGTAAGAAGCTTGGCTTCTTTATCCTGGGCTTATCGATTCTTATTTTCGCCATCGAAGCAGGACGTGTCTGGTTAACTGAAGGAACCGAAAATATCGGGCCATCCATAGTGAATGCCCTAATGTTCGCAGTTGCCGTCGCTGTCGCCGCCATTCCAGAAGCCCTTTCCTCCATAGTGACGATTGTATTGTCTCTGGGAACGAATAAAATGGCCAAGCAGCACGCCATCATCAGACGTCTTCCAGCTGTGGAAGCTTTGGGTTCTGCCAGTATCATCTGTACCGACAAAACAGGAACGCTCACTCAAAACAAAATGACCGTGGTGGACTATTACATTCCCCATGGCACGAAAGACCAATTCCCCGATGATCCCAAACAGTGGTCTGCAGAGGAACGGCGCTTGTTACATATTGCAGTACTCTGCAATGATTCGAATATTAACCAGGAAGGCAAGGAACTTGGTGATCCCACCGAGGTCGCGCTCATCGCCTTCAGTAACCGGGTGAACAAGGATTACAATGAAATTCGTGACCAGTTTCCGCGTGAAGCCGAGCTTCCTTTTGACTCGGATCGGAAATTGATGAGTACTGTGCACACATTTGAAGGACAGACGGCTTTGCTGACCAAAGGTGGCCCGGATGTGCTGTTCAGTCGCTGTAGTCATGTATTTATGAACGGTGAAGTTCAGCCATTGACACCTGAGATTCGCACGCAGTTTGAAGAAAAGAATGAAGCTTTCTCCAAACGGGCCTTCCGTGTGCTAGCCTACGCCTACAAAAAGTTTGAAGACAAAAATCAGGTCACGGTAGAGGACGAATATGATCTAACACTTGTTGGTCTGACAGCCATGATTGATCCACCGCGTGAAGCGGTATATGGTTCCATCGAAGAATCCAAGAAGGCAGGCATTCGCACGATCATGATCACTGGCGACCACAAAACAACAGCCCAAGCGATCGGTATTGATATCGGACTTGCAGGCCCGGATGATCTGGCCCTTACCGGAGCAGAGCTGGACAAACTGTCGGATGAAGAACTCGATCAGCAGCTCGAACATATCTCGGTGTATGCACGTGTATCTCCTGAAAATAAAATCCGCATCGTGCGTGCGTGGCAACGCAAAGGCAAGATTGCAGCGATGACCGGAGATGGCGTCAACGACGCACCTGCACTGAAACAGGCAGACATCGGCGTAGCGATGGGCAGCGGGACGGATGTCGCGAAAGACGCGGCAGCCATGATTTTGACGGATGATAACTTTGTCTCCATCGTGAATGCAGTCAGTGTAGGGCGTATGGTATTCGATAATATCAAAAAAGCCATTGCGTACCTGTTTGCAGGAAACCTGGGGGCGATTATCGCCATTTTGTTTGCACTTATAGTCGGTTGGGTGAACCCCTTCACAGCCCTCCAGCTGCTCTTCATCAATCTGGTGAATGATTCCCTGCCAGCTATTGCACTGGGTACGGAAAAAGCTGAACCGGATGTCATGCGTCGAAAACCGCGGGATATCAACGAAGGTCTCTTTGCCGGCGGAACATTGCAGGCTGTCATTACACGTGGTGTTCTGATCGGGGTGGCTGTTATCGTGTCCCAATATATTGGACTTGGGATCTCGGAGGAAATGAGTGTGGCAATGGCCTTCACGACCCTGATTCTGGCACGGAGTCTGCAAACTTTTGCAGCGCGCTCCAACACACAGACGATTTTCCAGGTCGGCTTCACCACTAACAAATATGTCCTCTGCTCCATCTTGGTTTGTCTCTGCCTGTATGGAATCACGCTGATTCCAGGGGTTCGCAGCATCTTCGCCATCCCGGCAGCCTTTGGCTGGAATGAGTTCCTTATCGCAGGGGGACTTGCTCTCGCAGCGGTCATTCTGATGGATGTCATCAAGTGGATTCGCAATCGTGGCACACCAGCTACTACGTCCTAAAAATAAACAGATGAAAATGCTCATGTGCAAAAACGACGTCCTGGGTCAGGACGCCGTTTTTGTTTAACCACCCAATGAATTCCTATGACATTATTGCCATATACATAGATTGAGCGTAAAATGGTTTATTGAATTCATAGACAGGAATGGTTACGTGAAAGATAAAATTGTAATGCCTCTCTGGACTTGCTGCCTATTCATCGTTGTGATGAATACCACCATGTTTAACGTCTCTTTACCCGTTATTATTCATGATCTTCAGATTACATCAGACCTGGGGTCCTGGGTCATTTCAAGCTACTCCATTGGTTATGCCTTGTCGACGGTGATTTACAGTCGATTGTCTGACCGTATTCCGGTACGCAAATTGTTGACGGTGGGATTGCTTATTCTGGGCTTATCTTCATTGCTGGGATTATTTGCGCACAGCTTTGCGATCCTTTTGCTGACACGTATTTTGCAATCTGCGGGTGCAGGAGTCATGGCCGGGCTTGGACTTGTCATCGCGAGCCGTTATATCCCAGTGGAACGACGCGGAGCTGCCATCGCACTGATCTCATCAGGAAGTGCCATGGCGTTTGGGCTTGGTCCCATTGTCGGCGGACTCATTAGTGAGTACTGGGGCTGGAATGGACTTTTCGCCATTACGGTGCTTGTCCTGCTTGCACTGCCCGTACTGCTCTATTTTCTCCCGCGTGAAACGGCCAAACCGGAGAATCCTTTTGATATGATCGGTGCTGCATTAACCGTGATTAATGCAACCACCCTTCTGGTTGCCATTACTCAGCAGTCTTGGTTATGGCTGGCCATCGGTGTCATTTCACTTGTTGTGCACATCGTGTATATTCGCAGGGCGAGCCTTCCTTTTGTGAATCCACATGTATTCCGAACACCCGGGTTTACCCGGCTACTGATCATCGGCTTCTGTGTTCTGGTCGTAAATCTGGGGAATCTATTCCTGATGCCGCTAGTGCTCGCTGATCTGTTTGGACGCTCGTCACTGGCTATTGGTCTGCTGATTGCTCCTGGAGCCATCGTCTCGGCATTCTGTACCCGTTTTGTAGGTCGCTGGATCGATCGTTATGGCAATATACGTTTTCTGATGATCGGACACATTTTGCTTGCCGCAGTGCTTGCTCTGTTTATGCTGGGACTGAATCAGTCTGCCCTGATCATCACCGGAGGATATCTCTTCTTCTCCCCGGCACTCTCCGCCTCCATAGCTTCACTGAATAACGAAGCGTCTCGGGTGCTGCCCAAAGCGCAAATCGGTTCCGGTATGGGCTTGCTGCAGTTGATCCAGTTTTTTGGCGGTTCGGTATCCGTAGCTGTCTGCGGGCTTATGCTGCACGGCATTCCGGGTGTTCCGGTAGAGGAAGCCTATCATTATGTATATGGATGTCTGCTCTTGGTCTGTCTGGCCTCGCTTGTCATCGTGGTCTGGCACAACAGTGCTGCACGATCAACTTCTACGGTTACGATGACTGAGACTGGATAGGTTGCAAACTAGGATGTATTCTATATCATTCAATCAAAACATTCATGTATTCGATTGAGTAAAAGGCCCGCGCATAGCGCGAGCCTTTTGTTGTTCATCCCGTTGTTCAAACGACGAATCACTCAACTGGATCACTCGGTCTGGTTTTTAAACAAGCTATGAATGCATTGAAATTGGCAGCGATCTCTCGTACATTTCCCTCCAGCAGTTTCTGGGCTTCCTCCGGCGTCTCTGATTCACTCTCGGCATCTTCGCGCACCATCGCCTCTTCATGATCCATAACCAGTACGGCAGGAAATTCTGAATTCGTTCGGTAATCCAATAAATAGTTATTGCCGCTGCTGACACTCCAAGCAAACGGAATAATACGACGTGGATCGGGATTCACATCGTCTACCAGATTGATGTTATTCGCAACGAACCGATCATCGAGAGCAGAGAAACAAATTTCCCAATCGATGACCTCTCCATTTTCAATCATATCAAATGTTTGACCATCGGTCTCCCGTTGAAACTCCAGATATTCGTGCGGAAACACAATGTCGTAATGCTTCTGAATGTTATTGATATTCAAGTTATTCATACACTCCCTCCCTACAGCCCTGTCATAGCACATCATTTCCCAGCCAATGCTGCCTTCCAGGCTTCCTCCACCGCTACAGGAGCTTTGCTGCTGCTCTCGCCGCCGCCCTCCTCCGTCCAAAGCGGTGGATAATAAGCAAATACTTGTCCTGTCTGAAGCTGTCCCATGTCGTTCTGCCAGCCCCTCCAACGAAAGGTCTGATAGTACTGCTCCAGATCACCGTTGGACAACCAGTTGATGAAGCCCGAATAAGCCAGTTCTGTCGATTCCCATTCCAGCGTGTCAGGTGCAAAATAGTATACATGTCCCGTACGGCCATACTTACCCATATCCATTCCAAAAAATCCACCCGCCGCATCGTAGGCGACGACCATCATGCCTTCCAGTGCTGGCACACACGGCTTGTCTCCCTCACCATTCCAACTGGTCAGACTCCCAAAGATGTGGTCACCACCCGATCCAAGTAACGTAATCCAGCCATCATCCAGCAGGATGCCCGCTGTCTCATAGGCAACGGCTCCCAAATAGGATTTGGTGCTTACTTGGAGGCGATAGAGCGCATCCTCTGCGGCCTCCAGCTGTGCAGGAACATAGGTGTACTTATTTTGTCCATGGTCCAATAGCTCCTTGAGTTCCTCCCAAGCGTGATGTTCCCGATCCACTAATTCGTTTGCAGATAGTTTATGCATGATCATTTCTCCCTTCCAGCTGCTGCTATTCCTCCACACATGCTTGTTTTGTATGAGCATATCACGCCCTAATTCACCATTCAAATCTGCTATAATAAAACTTCATAGCTAATTCATGAGGAGGAATCATCTTGTATCGTATAGCTACAATTGCACTCCTGGCCCTGATCCTGTTCGCAACCGGTTGTCAGAAGGATGAGGCTTCATCCGTCCCTTCTCCCGAGGCTGTGCAGGTACCGGATACCCAGAAGATGTTTTACATATCACCACAAGGAAACGATTCGAACAAAGGAACCATTCAATCTCCCTGGAAAACGTTGCAGCACGCTGCCGACCATGCTACACCGGGAAGCACCGTTTATTTGCGAGAAGGTGTCTATCACCAAAAGGTCAAAATTACTCAAAGCGGTAATTCCTCGGGTAATCCAACCCTATTCTCCAGCTATCCACAGGAAAAGGCCATCATTGATGGTGAAGGTCTGTCGGTACGCGGCATAGAGGGTTTGATTGAAGTCGAAAATGCCAGTTATATTACGATTCAAAATCTCGAAATTCGCAACTTTACAACCTCACTTCGGGGACAAGTGCCTACTGGAATATATGTTCACGGGTCAGGAGAGCACATTCAACTCCTGGGCAACACCGTTCATTCCATTGCCAATGATGCTAAACCTTCAGGACCCAATTTACAGGGCAGGGACGCCCATGGAATCGCGATTTATGGTACGGAGCATCCCCAAGCATTACGGGATATTATCATCAAGGATAATGAACTGTATGATCTCGTGCTAGGTTCAAGTGAGTCACTCGCAGTCAACGGGAATGTGGATACGTTTGCCCTACTCGACAATACGATCCATGATACCGACAACATCGGCATTGATCTGATTGGGTATGAAGGAACTTCCGAGGACGACACTTACGATCAGGCGCGAAACGGGATTGTACGGGGAAACGAAGTCTATAATATTTCTTCCAATCTTAATCCGTCTTATGGAACGAACCTCCCCAATGATAGCAATTCTGCCGGGGGAATCTATGTAGATGGAGGCAAAAATCATATCATCGACCACAATCGGGTATATCGTAACGATATCGGAATCGAGATTGCTTCGGAGCATGCCGGGCGTTCCACCAGCCACATTACGTTGCAGGATAATCTGATTTTTCATAACAGGCTTACCGGCATCGCCATGGGCGGATATGATGAGGAACGCGGTTCTACTGAGGACAGTACGATTATGTACAATACGTTAGTGGATAACGACCTACTCGATGCAGGCAATGGGCAGTTATTCTTGCAAGCCCGAACGAAGAACAATACGTTCAAACGAAACATTCTCGTATCGAGCAGCTCTGACGTGCTCATTTACAATGAATACACCAGTAATTCGGGGAATGTGTTTGATCACAATGTGTACTACTCCTCTGCACCACAAGAAGATGCGCTGTGGGTATGGAAAAACACGGAGTATTCCGGCTTCACCTCCTACATGAAGGGATCAGGAAATGAGGCACAATCATTGTATGTAAACCCCGAATTTATGGATGAGGCCAACGAAGACTTCACTCTCCAAGCTGGTTCTTTCGCCGAAGGATACGGCTACCTTGCACCGCGATAATGATTATGGAAGAAGAACAACCAATTCAAGTCAGCTGTCCCGTTTCAAACAAAATAAAAGAGCTTGCGCATAGGGGCACTTCCCTTATGATGCAGGCTCCTTAATGTTTTCCTGTTTAACCCAGCCCTTAATTTCTTACAAGCTCGGCTGCATGGGTCACCCGATTTCGCCCACCCGTTTTGGAGGCATAGAGCGCTTTGTCCGCTTTTTGAAACAAAGACTGATCTGTATCTTCCTGCGAAACCGTAGCTGCGCCAATACTCACTGTAATGTTATACTCGCCCCAATCGGCGGAATCTACCTGTGAACGATATCTCTCCGCTGTAGCCACAGCTTGCTCTCGATCACAATTCGCAAGAATAATGACAAATTCCTCTCCGCCATAACGCGCCACCACATCCGTGCTCCGTGACACCGATTGCAGCAGGCCTGCCAGATTGCCCAGCACCAGATCTCCAATCGGATGTCCATACGTATCGTTGATGTTCTTGAAATGATCAATATCAACGACCAGAAGGGAGAAAACACACTGAGTTTCCCGGAAGAGTGCCAGGCTTTCCACCATTTTATCCTGAAAAAACCTGCGGTTCTTGAGTCCGGTGAGCAGATCCGTCGAAGCCATCGTCTCCAACTGATCATTCACTTTGATTAACGCCTGCTGCTTCACCTTATATTCTTCGTGCAGTCGTTCAAGTTCCTTGTTCGCATCATTTGTGGCTTGATACAGTTCCTGAAGTTTCGTCTTGGTGTTCATTATATCCTTCTCATGTTCAATTCGCTTACGCATCACCACAACCACACAATCTACTACGCTTTCCCCATCGCGAGTTTGGCGAATCCCGTTAAGCAAAACTGGGACATCCTGCTGATCACTGGTGCGAAACGTAAAGTACATCTCGTCCACATGTCCATATAACTGGATGTAGGGATAGAAATACGTATGAAAAAACAGCTTGTTGGTCACCGACATAGTGGACTCAATATGCCGTCCCAATAGCTCATTGCGTTCATACCCCAGCATGGTCAGCAGGGTTTGATTAATCGTTTTTATGATGCCCGAGTCAGAAATGGAGAAGTATCCACAGGGTGCCATATCTAATTGTATATCCATGGATTAACTGCCTTTCCTCTCATTTTACTTTACACGCTCTGCAAATACTCTTTAATGAAGCGGCTTGTCTCTTCAGGCTGACTTAAATGTGGATAATGCCCCTTCGCCGTCATCTGTTGAAGTCTACTGTTCTTCAGATGCGCATGCAAGTAATCCCCCACTTCAACGGGAGCGATGCTGTCATCCGAGCATTGAAGAATGAGCGTAGGTACCGAGGCACGCTCCAATTCATTCCGACAATCCGAGAAAAACGTCACCTCCGCAAATTGTCTGGCAATATGCGGATCTCTCGAACAGAAGCTTTTTTCCAACTCTTCCGTCAGCTCTTTCCGTTCCGGATTCTGCATAACAATCGGAGCGAGATAGCTGGCCCAACCAATAAAGTTCATCTGCATCATTTCCAGCAGCTCATCAATGTCACGCCGATCAAATCCGCCATAGTAACCCGGAAGATCGTTTACATAACGCGGGGAAGGCCCCAGCATGACGATTTGCTTGAAATATTTAGGTTCATGAATGGAAGCAAGCATGCCAATCATACTGCTGACCGAGTGTCCAACAAATATGACATCTCTCAAGTCGAGCGCTTCCATAATCTCCAACACATCCTGGGCATATCCTTGAAGATCACTGTATTTGTTTGAATCATAATAGTTAATTTGAGATTCACCTGAGCCTACATAATCGAATAAAACAACTCGGTAGTGCTCCGTAAAACTCGGAACAATATAGCGCCACATATCCTGATCGCACCCAAATCCATGTGCAAAAATAATCGTTTGGCTGCCTTTTCCCAACACTTTCACATTGTTACGCACGAGGACGTCAATCGTCATCCAAATCACCTCTCTGAGGTAGTATCCTTTTGCTTTGACCTATCTGGTTATTATATCGGAAATTGTTGGGTTATGGATAAGAAATATTAATTTTCATTACTTTGGATACATAAAGAACAATCCACTTTGTATGCCAAAAGGCCCTCTCATCACGAAAGGGCTCTTTGTACTCATTTTTTATTTTTGGCTATTTTACAGTGAGAATCACACGTTGATAATGCTTCAACTGATGCTCCCCATCATCCTGTACTTCGGCTACGATATGAATGGTATCGCCCGATTTGGCATCGTCAGGTACGTTGAACGATACAGCATCGGTGTCACTGCCCTCCAATTGAATCGTATCCAACTTCTCGCCCTTCGCCAGTTCACGATGTAATCCAAGTTGCAGATCACCCGCCATCTCAGGCTGAACTTTCTCCTCCTGGACGTTGGAATCTTTGTACGTATCTGCTTCAAAATATCTCCACCATTTGTAGGTTAATTCATCCCCATCCAGGTCTTGTCCTTCGGCATGAAGGGTTACTTTCTCACCCGGACTGACGGACAGATCCAGTCCTTCCTTAATCGTTAATGACGGATTATGGTTGGCTGCTTCAAAGGTATCTGCTACGGCCCAATCGGCACGAGCCGCAAAATCATTCTGAATATCGTCAAACCATCTCATCAAAGAGTATTCAGCCTCATATCGTTTGGTATACGGATCGTAATCAAGAACGTTATTCCTGAACAGCTTGTCATTTACCACACCGAAGCGTCCGCCCCAACCACCGTAGGAAGGGTCTTCCATACTGCGCAGCCCATTGTCAATTAGATAGAAGAAGGATGGAGAATCACCCTCGGATATAAAATCGTATTTGTCATATTGCGGATTCTTCTTCAGATATTCAGCACTACCGCGCTGTTCTTCTTCCAGCTCGCCTTCAATCATTTTGCCGTCACCCATAGATGCATACATATCCAACAACTTGCCATGACCATCCAGAATGTTTTTGACCATCCAATCCCCATGCAGCTTGCTGTTGACTTCCTCTGTATGGAATTTCCACGCATAGGCAAAATGCCAGAAGTTCGATTGGTCGTTCAGAATACGAATGTCAGGCCAATTTTTTTGCAATATAGTCGTTATAGCTGTCATCCTGATCGAGGATGATGTATAGCACCAGTTTATCACTGACTTTTTTGCGAATCGTCTCCCACTCAGCTGTGTCCTTGTACTGTTCTTCAATCGATTTCAGTGCTCTGGCTGTTGTATTCGTACCGCCCCAGGTCTGCACAATCAGATCTCTGGAATCATCGTCGAGGAAAAGCGTTTGGAGAAATTGGGAACCTTCCGTTTCTTTCTCCATCTCCCCTTTGTCGGAGATATTACCGATTTTGGTCATCTTGCGAAGCTGTTCCGGCTCCGGATATCCCTCTGCATGTTTGGACAAGTTGGGATAAATTTCGCCATAGGCATCAATCATATCGTAAACCCACTGTGTACCTGTCCAGCGGAAAGGTTTGATTCCTGCTTCCTCGTCGCCCGCATAATGATAGACTGAACTGGTCAGCACAATGCCTGCCAGATCCATTTCATTGGAATATAACAGAAAACGAATCACCGAATTCATATCATCCACTTCACCATCGGTTGTAATGACCGTTCTAGCTTTGGTTGCTGAATGATCTGCCGTTTCTGTAGATTCATTTTGTTCCTGTTCTGCCGTCTTATTCGGCGTTTCAGTAACCGTTTGCGGTGTTTTGGATGCGCACCCACTGACAATCAGAATCATACTGAGGCAACCAGCCACCAAAACGTTTAACCATTTTCTTGTATTCATATTCGTGATGCTCCCCTTTCTTGTGTTCCACGCGATGTGTTTTTGGGAATGTCTGCGATGTTGGTCTACTACTTAATATGGTCCGTAAAATGCAAAAAAACCCAAACATCAATATGAGCTGGACAGAGTCCACGCATATCGACATTCAGGTTTTGCCTGCCAAAGCAGTAACAATCCTCATTTGAGAAAAAGTATAACATGTTCGCAGTTTAATGTAAACGTATTCAATATTAACTATATAAATTGAACTAAAGAATATTTATATAACCAGAGGGTGTAAGCTTTTTCCATTTTGATATATGCTTATGCTTATGACTATGAATGAATGTAACTGTTTGAAAATAATTCTAACACCAGGAGGGTTCAGACACCTTGGAACAGCTGAATGCTGCCCTAATCCGTTTTGTGGAGCAGCAAGATTTATATAATAAAGCTTATGGACTTTTCAAAAATCATGATCTGCGTCCTCGTGAACAACAACACCAGCTGCAAGTGGACGAACGAATCCCGCTCTCTCCAGAGCTCCAATATCTGTACAGCCACTACGAGATGATGGATGAACAGGCCAAGGGCACACTCAAAATGAAAAATGCAGCCGTCGAGATTGGTGATGCAGCTCTAATCTCCTTTGTTGCACCTGAACATCTCCATCGTCAGCAACTCGGTCACCGCTGGATCGGAATGAACGAACCTTATGAGGAGTCAGCCTCTTGGCAAAAAAATCATGTCGTCATTGCGAATTTTAACGATGATCCGATAATTGTAGATACAGCAGCACCGAACTCTCCTGTATATGCGGCCTTTGCAGGAGAAGAACCTCAGCTTATTGCCAATTCATTAACAGACTTTTTCAATGCACTGGCCATCCTGATTGAAGCTGCACGGGCCTATGCTGGAGAATTGAAGGACGAAGAAACTTATGAAACCAAACCCGAATATCTGGAGCATGTCGAACCTATATTGAATGATTTACTGGGAGAAGAGCATACTGCACATTTATTCGAGTATTTGTCATTTTGTTGAAATTAAAGGATCACAAGATACGGAGGGTTGAATCATGATTTATGTTGCTTTGCTTCGGGGCATTAATGTGGGCGGGAATAATAAAATCAATATGAAGCAGTTAAAAGAAACGTTTGAACAAGCGGGCTTGCTGGACGTGGTGACGTATATCAACTCAGGCAATATTATCTTTGCCGATCATCAGGAACGCGTGGATGCGAATACGGAATTATCCCAGATTCTTGAACAATCCATAGCTGTCGATTTTGGCTTACAGATCAAGGTGATGGTACGTAATTTGGATGAAGTTCGAACTGTTATTCAGGGACTACCGGAGGACTGGACGAATGATGCCACGGCCAAAAGTGATGTCATGTTCCTCTGGGATGAAGTGAATGATGTTTCAGTTTTGGACAAACTGCCCATCAAACCGGAAATCGGCACATTGCTATATGTTCCCGGAGCCATTTTATATTCCGTCAATAAAGAACTTGTCACCAAAAGTGGTATGAACAAGCTCATAGGCTCCAAGATCTACAAATATATGACGGTCCGGAACGTGAACACGACCCGCCAGATTTACAAGCTGATGCAGGCTGCGGCTGAGAGATGATCAAGGCCAAGTGAAGTGTCTTGCCAGTTTTCAAAGCTTATGCATATCGGAGGGGATTGCATGAATCAGGAGCGGACATGGAACGTTAGTATAAAATCTGTGAAGCGGGAGGAATTTTATTTTGCCCCGAATACGGCTTGGCAGGTGAAGGTACCAGCTTACCGAGTACACTTCAATTCAGATTGCGAATTAAGGCTGCATGCTCAAGATCAGATTTTGATAAAGGTTGGTGAGGTTGGAACAGCAGGCTGGGCCGCATTTATTGGAACGGCAATCAAATGCGGACCTGATTCGATCCTGCTGTACACAAGCCCCCAGTATGATACACGATTGATGGAAGCCTGGCAGTTTGAAATGATCTTCTCACCACTCAATTCCATAGAAGGTGCCCAGAACGTGATCGATACGTTGGGGTTCTTCCCACCTTTTCACTACGATGAACTAACCAATGTGAAGCTGCAAAACGCGGATCAAGGCGATAAGTTTGAAAATCTGTCCCTGACGATTACGCATACTTCCACAGACGGGTTGGAACAGCCCCTCGACTTTAATTTTGAAGACGTCCAGTTTAAGAACATCTCTCCCGCCGAGGAAAGCAATGTCTGCTTGCAGCTCAGCTTCGCTTACGAGGGTGAACAGATTGGCGTGCAACTGGACGCGATAGCCGGATTCGCAGCGACATTTCTATGCCGCAAAGTTGTGGTTCAGTTAGGTCTTTAACCTTACCCGGCTACGGAATGGGTTTGATTTTTCCTCACTCCCAGCATGACTGCACCCATGACGAGAACCAATAGGGCTACCAGCATGAACGGAATATGTTTATCCACCTGATACAACGTTGTTGTCAGTAAAGGGGTGATCACGGCAGATATGCCTTGAATCGCTGCAACCAATCCGGCTGCGCCGCCCTGTTGTTCTTTGCTGACCGAAAGAGAAGCCCCGGCCATAAAACCAGGCATCATCAGACCCGAGCCCATGCCGAACAGGAAGAATGAGAGATAATAGACAACCAATTGACTAGAGATCAGAAACAATACCATGCTTGCGAGCAGAAAAAGGGACCCGAGCAAAATCATCGGCCGTGGCTGCCATTTCAACCACTTCATCTGGATCACCTGCATGATCAGCATCGCAGCCCCGGAGAACATCAGTCCAAACGAGACCATTCGGGCTGTAGCCCCTGGAGATAATGCGAGTTGGTCCTGGAAATAAAATCCACCGATAACCTGTACCGTCATAATGCCAATCATCGTAACCAATCCGGCAGCAAGATACATACGCAAACCGCGTTGGAGCGGGTTGACCTTGGGCGCTTTCTCCTGAATGACCGGCTTGGCAGCAGGAATGAGCAACAAAGCAATGATAAAAGCCGCTATCGCAATAAAAATACCAAAGTAAAGCGGCCACAGGAGACCGATAATGGTAAAAGCGCCTGCAATCGCAGGGCCAAATACAAGTCCCAGCCCATTGGCGGCACTAATAATCGCCATCCCGCTTCCCCGCTCTTCTCCTTCCGTCACATCTCCCATATATGCCTGTGAAGAGGATAGCACTGCCGGAATGAACATACCAATCAAGCTCCGCGTTACAATCAGAAGGGTTAACAAAAGTCCCCCTCCGATCCACGCATTTAATCCACTATACATCGCCAATGCAAACAACGCACAGCTTATGGACATGCCTATGAATCCAATCAATATGATTGGTTTTCTGCCTTTCAGATCACTGAATCTGCCCCATACCGGACCCATCACAGCCATGGCGATGGACCCGAGTGAAATAATTAGCCCGGAATGACTTTCTTTCATCCCCAGCTCACGAATAAGTGGCGGCATAATGGGAGCAATAAGCATAAGACCCAACATGGCTGCAAATACGCTAAAAAAGATACTTCCTCTGATTCTGTTCACGCTCATACACTCCTTTATTTTTCAGTACAGTATCCACTGTACCTGGAGTATACAAGGCTGAGAGAATCTCGACTGCCTCCATACGGAACAATTAACGGTTAGACGGATTATTAATATATTTTTTTCATTTCCGATGGCTTCACGCCGAATTTGCGATAGAATTGCTGGGAAAATGCACTGATGTTACTGTAACCAACCGCTATCGCTGCCTCAGTAACGTTGTTCTCTTGACTGCGCAGCAATTTCATGGCGTTGTCGAGACGAATCTGGCGCAAATATTCAAATACGGTAGTACCGAACAGCGCCTTAAAGCCTTTTTTCAATTTAAAATCATTCAGACCCACCTGTTTGGACAACGCCAGCAGGGATGGAGGGTCCACCATACTTGCCTCCATAATCTCCCGGGCGGTATGCAGCTTCCGTATATCCTCTCTGGAAAATCCCGAAGGAATAGGCGCCAGATCAAACAGCTGAATCATAAACCGATTCAATATCTCCAATGCGGTCGCTTCCATCATTAAGGAAGATCTATAGGGGTTGTTCAATTCCCCAATCAGACTTTCAATCATCGTTCGAATTCTGTGATCCAGCTGAAATATGATGGGTTTGAACACACAATGTCCCAAAATGTCCTGAAAACGAATGGACTGGCTCGTTGCCAATTGTGCGCCAGCATAATTGAACAACGAGATCGGAATTCCGATGGCAAAAGAAGTATAGTTCTCCTGCGCAGGCGGATGGAACCAGGCTTCAAAATCACGCATCATAATGAGTGCTCCCTGTCCAGTGGGCAGCGTATATTGCTGACCGGATATGTCTACAAAGCGCGCACCTGACAAGGCGAATTGCAGCTCAATGATGGGAATATTCGATGCAAAGAACGTAGAGCATGGTTCACTATAATTAATCTGAGAATACACAATTTCGATACCACTATACGTGGTTACTCTTTTTATATTGCCACTGCCCGCTTTAGCAGAGAGCAGGTACGTGTTTTCATCTTGCTGAGTGAATGGTTCCTGCGTTAAATAATGTTGGTATACAACGGCTAACGAATCGAAACCCATGTGTTCTCACCTCGTCTATAACTTGATCTTAACTCCAGAAAGAGATTTGTTTATTGAGAATAATTCTCAATAATTCTACCTCAATTTTTTATTTTAGACCAGCCCCATGACGAGATCACTACACTTCATACGAAAAAAATCCAGAAAACGCTTAGTCTTGAGATCTGATGCCTTTCTATTCCGAATCACCCAAACAATCGAAATGACACTCTGCACACCTTAAATCTCCCTTCTGGACACCCCCCAACTTTCATGTGTCTATGTATATCTCTGCCAAAATCCGTGCCGAATTAATCACCATAAACGGAGCACTTGAAATGGTTCATATCGGTATTCCTGTGAATCCCATTCCCGTCCTGATTGATATCCGTTAACTGCGGAACTGCTTCCTTCCTCTCAAGTGAGAATGCAGGCTGTAATTGGTTCGGACTTCATTGTTGACGGTGCATGGGCTGGTTCTGACCCACTAATCCCCACTTAATTTTCAACCTTTTTTAATCCCTAATCGCGGAAGAGTGAAGGGGTCATTGTTTTTTAGCTAAAATAAATATGTAAATGCCTCTCTACTTTTTAAGATCTGAGGGGCACTTACTATTACACTTCATTTTAATATTACTTAAATCAGTCATCATTGATTAATCTACCATAATATCTATTTATATTACTCATTTGACTTATTAAACCAATTTATATATATTAGAACAATAGTTTTACAATAATATATTTTAGGAGGGAATTTTTTGAAAAAGACAAGATTCACATTTAAATTTGCACTTATTGCCGTTTTAGTTTTCTGTTTTAGTACAAATGTATTCGCTTTGGAATCTACTGTAACTGATTCTGAAGAGCCTTACAAAGTTATCCTTACGGATAAAGAAGCTGATGAGCTATTTAGTAACTTAGTTGTGCTTGAAAGCAACCAAACTACTAATTCAAATCATTCTTCTGATGGAATTTCGGCATTAGCTGGACCACTTGCAGTATGGCAATTTGAATCTTTAGACAAGAACGGGCTTTATAATACTGGTCAAAATATTACAGTTTCTGAAGATGGGAATTACGACATCACAGTAGTTCAGTGGGCAGATAGTTTACAACTTGTTCGTAGCCCAACAGTATCTTACATTTTTGCCGATCCGAATAATGGTAAAATAATTAAAGAAGGTTATGTTTTCGGAAATTACACTGATACCAATACTAAAACTAAGGTTTCTGTACCTAAAGGTACATATAGAATACTTGTATACAATCATAGTGGCTATAGCGTTTCTGGAAACGGCTATATCTACAGAGGTATTTAAAGCCAACTTATTAATGTAAAAGCTTTTAAATTTATAACTTAGGCGGACAGGAGAATGATTCTCCTGTCCGCTTTGTTGTACTTCCATTCTAATCTGTTCTGTCCAATCTATTCCCAGAAAAAACGTCCGGCAAATACCTTCTCCGTCAGCAACTTGTATGTCTCCTCTGGCAATTCTTTTTTCATCTTCGCCATCACGGCATCCTTGCCTTCATTATATTGCTTAGACATGCCGATCTCGGCTGTGGTATCGGTTGCGTCGAGGCGCATGATTGGTGCATTGGCATCTTTGGTCCAATATGTCCATTCGGCCAATTCCAATGATCCACCACGACCCGGGCTGCCTGTGTAGAGGAACTGCTTCAGATAAGCTGCCATCGCGGCAGACAATGCCTCACGGCCTGGTCTGTTCTGTTCACTAAAATAACCTTCAGGGAAAAGAGCGGCAACGCCGTCTGCGTGTCCTGTGTAAAAGTCCATATCCGCGCCATGCGGTGCGCCCAGCAATGTTTGCAGCCTTTCGGAAATGACCCCAGGCTTTGTGCCCCATGCAAAACGATAGGCGTATACAGGTGGCTGTCCCGCTTCACTTGTCAGGCGCTCGGCTACCCGCTCCGCATTGAAGCCTGCATAAGCCTCACTGCCATATTTCAGAGCTGCGGCATACTGTTCGGCCTTGGTTTCATCTGTAAACAGAGTTTCATCATGAAATGAGGGTACAAAGTATGGATCACCGAAAGCAAAGCTGGAAAACTCAGTTTCCAAACTGCCCAGCAGAACAGGAACTTGTGCATAATTACCGCTGTTGATGGCATCGAATCCCTCTTTCGGAATGACTGTACCGTCACGGAACAAATGTGGGAATGGATGCATACGAATCGCCGTTGAACCATATACAGTGACCAGCTTGTCAGCAGGCAACTCACGCAAATAGCTGGCCAGCTGTGCCTGAGACTGCTTGCCGATCCATGTTCCCGCATGTTCAATAGAGGTCACTTTACCCTCTTGCACGAGCAATTTCACAAATGCATCCTCGGATTTTTGTTCGCCTTCCTCCGGTGCAGCCGTGGTCAGACCACCACTGAAAGCAGCTAATTTCTGAAATAGCCCTTTGCTTAGCGGTGAGATTAACGCTGCCAGAACATTACGTGCTCCTGCCGACTGCCCGGCCAACGTAACATTGCCTGTATCTCCGCCAAAGCCCTCGATATTATCCTGTACCCACTGCAGTGCACGGAATGCATCAAGTAAGCCATAGTTGCCCGAATCATCAAGGGGATTTCCGGTTTTCAATGCAGCATTTTGAAAGAATCCAAGAGCTCCCAAACGATAGTTCACCGATATGATAATGCTGTTCGTGTTACGCGCAAGTTGTTCACCTTGAAAATCCTTGCCTGATCCGGTCATATTCCCGCCGCCGTGCAGAAACACCATAACCGGAAGCTTCGAACTGGTTGTATTTGGACGCCAAATATTGAGATACAGTGAGTCTTCACTTCCGGCTATCGTTTCACCGGATAACTGTAAGCTGCACGCAGCAAATTCCTTGGCGGTTCGAGTCCCTGTCCATGCATCCGGTTCACGCGGTGCTTTCCAGCGTAATTCACCTACCGGAGGTGCTGCATAAGGAACACCTAACCAGCCGAGCGTACCGTATTGTTCATAGGTTTTTCCATCAATGGCTCCATATTTCGTCTGCTGCAATGTTTGAGGTTTGAACCCCTGATCTTGTTTATGTTTCATCCAACTCTGCTCCAAGGTTCCACCGCCATTGAGCTGTGCCTGCAAAGCTTATGCAGTCGTTTCAGCCAACTGGCGATTGGTACGTTCGCTCGTGCTCCTGCCTTGAAGCGCGTTCACCTCCTTAACCGATATGTAAGTGAAAGCCTCTCCTTGGTTGTAGTTATATCTTTCTAGAGCGTTCGTGCCAATCTCTCCAGCAGTTCCACCGCAGGAGCTAGCACTGCTTCATCAATATCGAATTCCGGATGGTGATGCGGAGCAGGCAGCTCGCTGCCAATAATCATATACGTTGCTTTCCCACCTTGTTCCTGTACACGCCTAATCATGTAACTGGCATCCTCACTTCCGAGTGAAGCACCATCCGAAATAGCCTCCGCATGGGTAAATCCTGCGATGCCTTCACTTTGCTGTACAGCAAGCTCTGCAAGCTCCATATCACAGTGAATAGGGACTGCACCGCCAATGACTTCAACCGTAGAGCTTAACTCATGCATCGCCGCGCTGTGCTCGATGATCTGACGCACCCGTCGCTCCAGCTCACGATTCGTTTCTTCTGTCGTTGAACGGGTTTCAATCACCATCCGTGCGTGCTCGGGAATAATATTGGCCCCTGTTCCGCCTTCAAGAATACCCACATTAATGCGTGTATCTGCCGTGCTAAACCGAGGCAACGCATGAATATTAAGGAGTGCTGTAGAGGCTCCCAGCAAAGCATTCCGTCCTTCCTCCGGTGTAGCTCCGGCATGAGAAGACACACCTGTAAAATGGGCTTCCAGCTTGGTCGTTGCCAGGAATCCAGCAGACGCCCCTCTGACATGACCGGATGGCACACCTGTACCCAGATGTATGCAGAACAGACGGTCCACCTGTTCCAGCATGCCTTTTTCGACCATGGCATACGCACCACGCACACCTTCTTCAGCAGGCTGGAACAGCAGACGGATCTTCCCGGCGAACTTTCGGTTACTCAAACGTTCTGCAAGTGCAAGCCCAATGGCTGTATGTCCATCGTGCGCGCAAGCGTGCATAATGCCTTCATGACTGGAGCGAAATTTCCCCGCTTGTGGTATATGTTTGTCTGACTTGCTCTCACGGATCGGAAGTGCATCCATATCGAAACGGAACGCCGTTGTTGGCCCTTCCATTTCTCCTTGTAACTCAGCGACAACCGCCGTAAATCCCCCTCGCATCTGCTGCACAATCGCTGAATCTGCCCCTTCATCGATGGCACGCTGATATGCATCTTCCAACACTTCAGGGTTTGGCAGACCTCGCCGCGATGTGTCATCAATCGCATCTTTTCCATAGGCCACATGGTAACCCAGTTCCGTTAACATCTGCACGACTTTGGTAGCCGTACGAAATTCGGTGAATCCCAGCTCGGGATGTTCGTGAAGGTCTCGTCGAAGCGCAATAATATCAATCATGGTCACTCACCTCTCTCATCAAGCTCTCTATTTCATCATACATACACCTTTACACTACGAATTCTATATTATGGGTCGCTAATCCTGTTTCGCGTTACTTCTACACACATGCTTCACGCCCATAATGGGGACCCTTCGTGTCACAGGATGCGATTGATCTGATTCAATAAAAAAGTTGCCCGCTCATTGAACGGCACTCTTAGCCAAACTGCCCAAGAATATTCTTGGGCAGTTTTTCGATTTCACTTTTAAGTGCAACTTCTATAGGCAAAGGTAACGTGGTATGGTAGGCCCACGCACAAGCTTATCGTATAATAAGCATAACGTTGATGAATATGGCGCAAAAAAAGGAGAAGCTCATGATGTTGATTAGACTAAATTGGATCACACTGCGGGTACACGATCTGGAAGCATCGCTCCGCTTCTACCACGATTTGCTCGGGCTGCCGATTCAGCGCAGATTCGAAAGCCGTGGACGGCAGATCGCCATGCTGGGACTGGAAGATGAAACGAAGTTGGAACTGATTGAGGGCAGCGAAACCACACTCAAGCCAGAGGCCGGTGTTTCGATCGGTTATGAGGTAAGTTCACTGGACGAAGCCATGGAGCAGCTCGCAGCATTAGGCATCCCGATTGTACGAGGCCCCGTCCAGCCCAATCCGCATCTGAGGTTTATTTACATTGCCGACCCAGATGGCTTCGAAGTGCAGTTGGCCGAACATGTATGATTAAGGCGCAATTATTTTTGAGGCGAATCTAAATAAGTGTACGTTTCACGATGACTGACCTGTTGTGTGTGGAGCCAAACCTACACGCGCACCCCACATAGGACGGCGTCAGCGCGCTGTTGTGCAAGTTTACAGCTTCATCCGACGCATCAGCGGCACACCTACTCGATTCAAAAGCCGTTCAAGCAGGAGCCAGCACCAGCGTCTGCTCATTGGCAAATGGCGCTCATACACGGCAGAATACTCGAAATCCGACACAGCGCCACGGTTGCGTTTGAACTGCGCAGCACCAGCACTCTCATGCAACAGATGACCGTTCTCACGGGCCTGTCCAATCAGGCAAGCTGATAGCATACGGTACAGTCCGATAGACTGGGGTAGCGCCGTATCGTAACCGAATAACGGCGTTGTCATCACCCCATTCCGACAGAAGTATCCCATAATCGCATCTATACGCCCTTCCTTTCGCAGACCATACAAGGTCAGTGTTCCCGAAGCTTTTGCTGTCGCAATGAACTGTTCACTGAATTGCGGATTATCATAAGAGTATTTTTCGAGGTATAGCAGCCTATACAGCTCCGCAATTCGCGGAATATCTTCCTCCGTCAAATTCGATCCGGAAACGAATTCATATCCGTGCTTGGTCAACAATTCGTAATCCCGCTTCAGCAGCCAGCGCGACTTCGCATTGCCGAAATTCGGATCATTCGCCTGGTACAGATAGATTTGACGGCTCGGAATTAGTTGACAGCCTGCTTGCTTCAGCTCTCCCGTCAGATCGGAGTGAAGCCCTGGGCACAAGGAGCGAAATATGACGGCATGCTCAGGATAACGTTCCTTTACTGCTGCAAGCAGACAAACCGCCTGCTTTCCGGACATGGCTGGATACAGGTTTGTTGATAACAGCCAGTTGTTGATATGTACAACTTTGTTTATTTGTGATTGCCGCATTCCCCACCCCACCACACTGAGTAGGGCGAATAGCCCTTTTTCCAGCAACGGTTTCCGAAGCAGCATCAACTCCTGCTTGGCATACCTCACATAATGCGTATAAGGCGAACAAACGTAAGAATTTTCATACTCTGCATCATTTACCGTCAACGGAAGCACTAGATCGTCAATTCGAGCAATGAGTAAGGTTGTGTTTACATTTATCATGAAGTCCCGTGTCCCTTGCAACATCATGGGTTCCAAATATGCTCTTGCATATCTGCCATCCTCGGTGTTAGGCCAGCCCATATCTTCGAGCGAATTCCGATCATAGAAACGAACGCGACTATCGCGTCTTTCATTCTTCGCTGGATCTGTAAGATCGCGGCTATCCGTCTTTTTTTCCATTACTGCATTCTTCACGTTCTGCTCCCCCAATTACCCAAACTTCCTGCCATCAATTGTTTTTTTACAAATTCCTATTCCTCCCATTATAGTAGGCCTGGATGAGCATCCACAATTGTTTCGTTAAAAACGGGCGGAGAGATAAGCCATCTAAAAACAAAAAAAGCCTGCCCCCACATCATGGTTGGAGACAGGCTCAGTAACTGAACTTCGAATATAAAATTGGTGTAATCAGGTGACTCCGATGCAGTAGGCTAGCTTCAGCCTAAGTATTTTACAGCGTACCCGTTGCAGAACCTACTTCGTTCTTATCGGATACCAACTCGTTCAGGTCCACAATCAGTTGCTCCAGTTCTCCGAAGCTGTCCACCATCTTCTCGGTCAGGTTGCGCTGTTCCTCCATACTGGCAAGAATTTCTTCCGTAGCAGCACTCGATTCCTGAGTCACACTTGAAATTTCTGAAACCTCATTAACCACTTTCGTAGAGGATTCCCTCATGGTGACTGAACTACTCTCGATATCTGCGGCCTGATTCAATACTTGCTGAGAATTGCTGTTGATCGTACGGAAAACTTCTTCTGCCGTTTGCACACTGTCTTTTCCTGCTTCCAAAGCGAGTCGAATACGCCCAAACCGATCCGTCAACGCCTGTGTCTGTCCTCTCAAACGGGACAAAATAGCAGCAATATCACTGGCCGAATGGCCGGAGTGTTCTGCCAGCTTGCGAACTTCCTCCGAAACGACTGCAAACCCACGTCCATGTTCACCTGCACGGGCTGCTTCAATCGCTGCATTGAGCGCAAGCAGATTCGTCTGGTTGGCAATATCCGAGATGCTGTTCAGCATTAGCGACATGGACTCACTTTCCTCGTTAAACTTACTCATATCATCGGCTGTGGTATTAATCGTTTCATACAGCTCCTGCATCTGAACATTCAGTTGATCCATCTGCGCACTGCCTGTTTCCGTGCTCGTTGCCATGCTGGCTGACAGTTCTTTCATCTGAAGTGAGTAGGAAGCAACATCGCGGATATGCTGATCCGACAAGGACAAGGACTCTGAAATTTCAGCCACACTGGTGGCCTGGAATTCAACCCCTTTGGCCACCTCGCTGAATCCAAGCGTTACTTCATGGGTAATGGAGCCGGTGTCGGTTACTTTTTGCTTCAGTTGATCCGTATAACGAGATAGGCCCTCTACAGATTCTTTGACCCTTACAAGCATTGTTTCCACTCTCATTTTGGAATGCTCTACTTCTTGCCAACGCGCTTCGCTATCCCAAAAGAGTCTTTGATTCAACTGGGAAACCAGCATCAGAATGGCTCCCGTAAGCGCAAACAATCCTACATCAACAATATGGCCAATAAATTCCTCGGAGCTCTTTGTCTCCACCAGAACGACCTGAATAATACTGATGATAAACAACACGAAAAATCCGGTAGTGAACAGTTTCTTGTCGGGATAGAGCAACAATACTGAAGTGATGACCAGACTTAAAGTGATGTTAACACTTCCCCAGCCTGCATAGACTCCACAAACCGTAATCAGGAGTGTACAAAGCCACGGGATCACATGAATATACTTCTTTTTGATATTGGCGTACGTTACCCAACCGGTGAATAAAATAGCTACCCCACTCGAAACAAGCAGCTTGGGTTCCAGAAAGGCCATACCAAAACCGATGGCAACAATAACCCACAGGATGATACAGATCAGCTTGTTCCTTTTCCAGATGATTTCGTCATAACGATTCATGAATTTCCCGTCCTTTTTATCAATTAAATACGATGGTGAAACATTTCTGTACTATCTTTTATCAGTCTTTGGTCCTTGCTTATGAATAAATCGCAAAGTCCTAGGGCTTTGTTATAGTACATTAGGTCTTCATAAACATGAAAACACACTTAATGTATATCGGAATTTTATTATAAATTTTTAATATATGAAGGAATATAATATGTACTTATATTTCAGGAATTTTATTTGGTTTTCTCCATAGTAAAAAAATAGTAAAAACCCGCATCAGGGATACGGGCTTTCACATGTTAAGAAGATCAGCTACCTTTTATTTCCCGAACACAAGTGTGTTGTTAGACGAACCTGCATACTTGGTGACAAACTCGCGGGCATAACTGGCTGTCTGTACTTCATAGCTGTAGTTGGAGCTCGGTCTCCAACTCGTTTGAGGAGAGGATGGACTGCTTAACGCAGGTGTGCTGCCTGTATCCGTAAATTCCCCGTTTCCTTTATCATCCAGAATGCCGCCTTTTTCAGCGCCTGCACCGAAATAATTGTTTTCAGAATAAATGCGTGCTTTCTCGCCAATGGTAATCGCCTGGTTAAAGTTGTTCGCGTAATTGTTTTTGATATGGAAATAACCGTATCTCATGAGACCAGGACCACGTACATACAGGTTTTCAAAATAGTTATTAGCCATCGTTACATGAGGTACACCATTATAGCTGCTGTTGCCATCATTCGGGTATCCGAGAATAATTCCGTATTTGTGGTTTGCAAATTTGGAATTGCTGATCGTTATATAATCTGCACGATCCCCAATATACAAGAGCTTGTCCAGATCACTTCCGCTCGAGCTGTAGCTATGGCCGGAGAACGTCACGTGATCGATCCAGTAGTTGGAGCCTGAAGTAATATACATCTGGATATCGTCGTTAGCATTAATATTGGAAGCGTGTTCAAAAGTCAGATTCTGAAAAATGACATTGCTTGAGCTGGACGTCGATCTGAAATGAATGTTCATCAGTGTGTGTTTATCAAAAGAGCCTACCAACGTTTTGTTCGATCCAAATTCGACTTTCTGCAAGGTAGAGGAAGAAATATTTTGTTCAATAACCAGTATTTTAGCTGTTGTGCCTGCCATATGTGTTCGCAGATCGTTCAGATTGCTGATGTAGATGACCTGACCGTTCTTACCACCTGTCGTGGCTGATTTGGATACACCACTCTCATTTTTGGCGTTACCGGCAAAACCCGTTAAACCATTGGTGCCTGTGTTGGGATAACTGGCCGCACCATATGTAGCGGGTGCCGTAGAGACCGTGGAGACTGTCAATAATAACAGTGTTACAGCGAGTAAAAGAATCGAAAATTTCTTCAAAATTTCACCATCCTTTATAATTTTATCCTGCAAGACAAGTTGATTATATCGTGTAACATCAGATGTGACAATACAAAAATTGCAATTTAACCATTATTTTTATTTTTTTGCAACAGCAGTCCCCGTATAAGAAAAATGAAAAGACGACACAAATTCATCTACAAAAACCATGACTTTGTATCGCCCTTCTTCTGAATCCTATTTGATTTTCAGTTCCAGCTTGTGTTTCTCCGCTTCCTGCAAATCATCGTAAACTTTGCCCGGTTCACCGTGAAGTTTTAATACCAGAGATTGGGGGGCATCCAGCAGATTACTACTGAAGGAATAGATCATCCCATCTTCCGTCCCGTTACCTGACACACGGGACAACAAGGTCTTCTGCCTGTCCTTGGTGGTGGATACAATCTCGGTAGGGTTGACCACATCACTGACGGAGAGTTTGGTTTTATAATCAATCTTTTGATTAGGTTCATAGATAAATCTTACCCGTGTCACAAGTGGAGATACCTCTGCTTCAGATAACATTACCTCATGACCGCCAATCGTAAATAACTGATTAAGTTTGATCTTCTCGGTCTTGGGCACCGAAAATTTAGGGTCCAGATCGAAGCTCACTTCCATCGGTTTCGAAAATTGGTATTTGGTATCTTTTTTAACCTTATTCGTGTCAGTCAGCAGATCAGGAACTACAGATGAAATGCGAAAATTGAACTTCACTTGTCCAGGAAGCGGTGTATTCCCATCCATTTCAACGGTGCTACGTCCATAAAGTATATACTTTCCATTGGAGCTATACAGACTGCTTATACCGCCATTGCCAAGTGATTGGTTCGTCATGCCATTGACCATACTCGTTTTGGGAACCGAATATATCTCCTGGGAAGCATCCGTCTGGGCTGTGTACAAAACGA